>CAZYAW010000284.1:0-6237 GCA_964646045.1 uncultured Victivallales bacterium
CTCATTCTCGGGGTTCGCGCAAAAATAAATTCACAGAATTGGGCGTGTAGGCGCCCGCCCGGCCAGGCGCGAAAACGCAGGAATATTCGCGATATTTCGGGTTTTCGCAACGCAGCCGGACGGGATGCATCTGCGTCCAAAATGTGAATTTATTTTTGCGCGGGCCCTTGTTTCGACCGCTCTCGCGATGAAAATTTTTTGCCGCCATTCGATTTTTTTTTGTTTACGTGTTGACAAAAAAAATTAAGACGATAAATTTCTCCGACTAAAGGTTTGCTCTCGGTAAAACACACGTTAGTTTTGTGTTGCGAACTGGTCGGTGGGTTGCGGGTGGAGTCATCCGCGCGCAGCGGGAAATCGCAACATGACAATCAACTCCGATTTTTTTCGGAGGGAGGGGAGGTGATCGTTATGGTCGCGAAGAAAAAGGCAGTGAAGAAGGCCGTCAAGAAGGCCCCGGCGAAGAAGGCGGTGAAGAAGGCCGTCAAGAAGGCCCCGGTGAAGAAGGCCGTCAAGAAGGCCCCCGCCAAGAAGGCCGTAAAGAAAGCCGTGAAGAAGGCGGCGAAGAAGAAGTAGTGAATTAAACCGGACGCGAAGCGTGAGACAACGCTTCCGCCCAAATTGCGAATGACGGTCCGAGGTCCGCCTCGGGCCGTCATTTATTTAAACTGGAAACTGGAGACCGGATGCCGGAATGACGGAACGCGGAAATGATGGATGGGCGTCTTGCCAAACGCCTCCCGGCAATCGGGCGTGAGGCTCCAAAATGAGAAGCGCTATTCCTTGACGGATCGATCGTTTCCCGCTATGGATGTTATTCAGTCGCGGGCAAATCGTTCCGCGCTCCGTTCCGTCGCGACATAAGGAAACATGGCAATGCAAACCTTGGTAACGTGCGGTCTTCTGAACGCTCCCGTGCTGGCCAGCATGAGTTTCGCCTTTTCGCGCTCGAACCTGCCCGGTCGCGTCATCGTGGCGTTTCTTTTTCTGGGTTCCATTCTGGTCTGGTCGATCATGGTCACCAAAATCCGGGCGCTGTGGCTGGCGCAGCGCAACGCGAATCGTTTTCTGACCGCGTATCGCCGCGAACGCCGTTGGCCGGCGCTCTTCGGCAAAGGCCGCCTGCGCCGCGATTCTCCGCCGGCGGAAATCTACGTGGCCGTATGCGAAACCCTGGCGTCCCTGGCAGACGCGCCGCAGCCGATTGCGCCAACGGCGCGTGGCGCGCCCGCGGCCAATGCCGGCGCGCTGCGCACGGCGCGCAATACGATGGAGCGGATCGTCTCCGAGCAGACGCTGGCCATGGAAGAGGGCATGGGCTTTTTGGCGACGGCCACGACCACGGCGCCGTTTCTGGGTCTGCTGGGCACGGTGTGGGGCGTTATGGACGCTTTCCGGGGCATGGGCGAAACCGCCTTGCTCTCCGCCGTGGCGCCGGGCATCTCCGGCGCGTTGCTCACCACGGTGGTCGGCTTGCTGGTGGCTCTGCCTTCCGCCATCGGCTACAACATGCTGGGCGCCCAGATTCGGCGCCTTTCCGTGCAAATGGACCAGTTTTCCCGTGAACTGACTTCCGCCCTCGAAACGGAAACCTGGCAGGACGAGGACTAGCCGTGTCGTCGCAAAAGAAACTGGAACCGCTGCGGCCCATGAGCGAGATCAATCTCACTCCGCTCATGGATCTGACGTTCATTCTGCTCATCGCCTTCATTATCACGTTCCCGCTGATCGAACACGGCATAGACATTCGCGTGCCCAGGGCGACGGCGCAGGATCTGACGCCGGAAGACGCGCGCACCATCGGTATGGACGCGCAAGGCCGTCTCTACTGGAACGAGCAAGTCGTGACGTTCGAGGAACTGGCCGCTTTGGTGGCGGAAACGGCGCGCCTGACGCCGCAGGCGGCAGTGCTGGTGCGAGCCGACGAAACTTTGTCGTACGGCGCCGTCGTGAAAATTCTCAAGCTGCTGTACGAGGCCAAAATCACGAACACGGCGCTGGTGACACGGGCCGAAACATCATGAAACGCAACTTTCGCTACTGTTCCGCCGTCATTGTGGCCGTCCATGCGGCGCTGGCGCTGATCGTTCTGACGGTCACCCGCCTGCAGGGCTGTTCCGCCAGGCCGGAAAAGATCATGCCGGTCGCCTTGCACATGGAAGTTGCGCCCGCTCTGCCGCATCCCGATACGGTCGAGCCGTCGCCCGAAAGCGAACCGTCGCTCCCGGACCCGCCGCCGGTTCCCGATCCGACCCCCGTCGACTCGCCGCCACCCGATCCGCCCGTGCCGTCGCCGGACCCGCCGCCGCCCCCGGATCCGCCGCCCGCCAAAAAAAGGATTCAGGTAAGCGACAAACGCGTCACGCGCGAAATCGGCGCCCAGAAACAACCGGTTTTCCCGGACGACGTGGTGCGGCAGTTGGAAAAAAAATTGACAGCCGCCGACGCCGTTGTTACGGCTGACGAACATCGCGCCAGTTTACGGCGGGTGCGCGACGCGCTGCACGGGGCCTGGCTCGATCGGCCCAGCCGCGAAGAGGCGGGCGACGCGGTCGCGACGGTGACGATTCGCTTCGACGGCCACGGCCGCATTCTGGATCGCGCCTTGACGGGGCCGTCGGGCAATGCGGCGCTGGACACATCGGTGATGCGGGCCGTCGGGACGGTGGCCCGTATTGCGGGCCTGTCGGAGGCGTTTCTCGAAAAGCAAAATTACCTTGTGCGCGTAGCGTTCAGATTGGAGTAGTTCGTGAAAAACGCTTTTTGTCTTTTGTCTTGTCTTTTTCTAGCCGCGGCCGGGGCGCGCGGCGCCGACGTGGAAGTGGTGCGGGCCGGCGCCGAAAAATCGAGTCTCGACCTTTCGCGCATGCGGGCGGAAGGCGCTTCCGGCGCGCTCTTCATGCAAACGCTGGAGCAGAACCTGAAACTCTCCGGCGTTTTCGAAATCGGGCGGCGCGGCAGTGCGGCCATTGCCGTGGAGGGCGTCTATCGCGACGACGGCGGCGTGGAAGTGCGCGCCGCCGTACGCAATGTCGTGTCCGGCCGTATCTATACGACCCGCACTTACCGCGCCGCCGCCGGCGAAGCCCGGTTGCCGGCCCGTCGGCTGGCCGACGACATCGTCGAGGCGGTAACCGGCGCCGTCGGCATCGCCTCCACGCGCATCGCCTTGATCGGTTCCCTGCGCGGCGTCAAGAACCTGTACCTCTGCGACGCCGACGGCGGTCGGTTCGTGCAAGTTACGCGCGAGAATTCCGTGGCGCTGGCGCCGGCCTGGTTCCCCGACGGGCAGCGTCTGCTGTACACGTCGTTTCATCGCGGCTATCCCGACATCTACACCGTTGACCTGCGCAAAAACCGGCGCGAACGCATCGCGAGCTTTCCGGGCCTCAATGTCAGCGGAGCCGTGTCGCCGGACGGACGCGAAATCGCGCTGATTCTCTCCAAGGACGGCAATCCCGATCTCTACGTGATGGACGCGGGTTCGAGTCGGACGCGCCGCTTGACCCGCACCCCGCACGCGGTCGAGGCCAGTCCGGCCTGGTCGCCCGACGGCCGCCGCATCGTTTTCGTTTCCGACCGCGCCGGCCGTCCGCATCTCTACGTGACGAACGCCCGCGACGGTTCCGATACGCGCCGCCTGACATTGCATGGCACGGAAAACGTCGCCCCCGACTGGGGCCCGCACGGGCATATCGCCTACAGCAGCCGGCGCGGCGGACGCTACACGCTCTTCACGATGGACCCGGATACCCGCGCGGAACGCGCCCTCACGCCCGACAACGCGGACTTCGAGGAACCGTCCTGGGCGCCGAATGGACGGCATATCGCCTGCGTGCGCCGGGTGGGCTATCGTTCTGAAATCTTCATAGTTGACACGGAGGGCGATCCTCCACTACGTTTAGTCGCATTGAGAGAAGGTGACTGGTACTCGCCCGTATGGTCGCCGAAACAAAAAAGATAAGGAGCGGTATCATGACGGTACAGAAGCGGCGTTGGGTGCGGATGGCGTTGATTTGCGGACTGGCGGCCATGCAGTGGGGCTGCGGCAGCACGAACGGCGGAAAGAAAAACGGCGACGATGTCGAATATCTGACCGATCCCGAAGCCTTGCCCGGCGATTTTCCGCTGCTGCCCCATGAACGGGCCGACGACGATCATCTGCGCGTTCCCGGCGTGCAGTTCGAGAATGTCCATTTCGCCTTCGACAGTTCGGTGGTGGGTCCCTCCGAAATGCCCAAAATCGAGGCTGTCGCCGCCTGGCTGCTGTCCAATCCGCGATCGCGTCTGGTAGTGGAAGGCCATTGCGACGAACGGGGCAGCCGTGAATACAACATGGCGCTGGGCGAATACCGGGCCCTGGCCGTGCGAGCCAATCTGATTCGCTTCGGTGTGGAGCCGACGCGCGTGCAGACCCGCAGCTACGGCTCCGAGCGCCCGCTGGATCCCGCCCACAACGAAAGCGCCTGGCGCGTCAATCGGCGCGCCGAATTCATTCTCTATCGCGAATAGCCCGCCGAGGATTAGCATGAAGAATCCGCAAGACGCCGGCGAATCGGCCTATGCGCGCGCGGGCGTCGACATCGACCAGATGACGGCCAGCCTGAAGTCCGCCAAAAAAATGATTCGCAAAACCTTTACGCGCGGAGTGCGCGGCGAAATCGGCGCCTTCGGCGGACTGTTCGACGCGCCCGGCGTCGGCAAGGTTCTGGTGGCCAGTACGGACGGGGTCGGCACCAAGCTCAAGGTGGCCGCCCTGGCCGGACGACACGATACGGTCGGACAGGATCTCGTCAACCATTGCGTCAACGACATTCTGGTGCAGGGCGCCAAGCCGTTGTTCTTTCTCGACTATATCGGCACATCCAAGCTGTCGGGGCCGGTGTTTCAGGATGTCGTACGGGGTCTTTGTCAGGCCTGTCGCGAAAACGGCTGCGCTCTGCTCGGCGGCGAGACCGCCGAAATGCCCGGCTTGTACCCGCCGGCGGAGTACGATCTGGTCGGCACCATTGTGGGCGTGGCCGATCGCAGGCAGGTGGTGACCGGCGCCCGGATTCGACCCGGCGACATGATCCTCGGTCTGCGCTCCACCGGTCTGCACACCAACGGCTATTCGCTGGCCCGCCGCGTTATTTTCGAACAGGCCGCGCTGGGCATTGACGACCGCCTGCCCGGCACGCGGCAAACGGTGGCCCAGGCTCTGCTGGCGGTGCATCGCAGTTATCTGACGCCGGTCACGCGGGTCATGAAGAAGATCATCGTCTGCGGCATGGCCCACATCACCGGCGGCGGCCTGATCGACAATATTCCGCGCATTCTGCCGCCCGGCGTCGACGCCGTCATCGATCGCAGCGCGTGGACGCCGCCGCCTTTGTTTCGGTTTCTGCAGGAAGAGGGCTCCATTGCGGAGAGCGAAATGTTCCGCGTTTTCAACATGGGCATCGGCTATGTGCTGATCGTGCGCCAAAAGGACGTCGACGGCGCCATGCGCATTCTGGCCCGCGCGGGCTGCAACCCGATTCTGGCGGGCTACATTCGCGAAGGCCGCCGCAAAACGCGCCTGCAGTGACCGGCCGGTAAACGGACTTTCGTGGAAAGAAAGAGGCGAGCGGTCCGTTCCGAATGCCAAATCCAACCGCATGTTGCGGCAACAGGAAAACTCGCTTATTTTAGGTTTAGACTTGTATTGCGCGGCGCGCGGCGCCACTATGTCCGCCGTCGCTCGCATACGGAGAGGTGCCGGAGTGGCCGAACGGGCCGGTCTCGAAAACCGGAGCGCCTTCGGGCGCCGTGGGTTCGACTCCCACCCTCTCCGCCAGTTTGAATTTTCGGCCCATCAGACCGAAAATTCAAACTGGCGGTGTCTGTTGACCGTTGTTAGAACCGACACCGTTCCATCTGCCGCCACCGCAGGGATCGCGTCAGCACTATGTTCTGTCACGATCCCTGCTGGGCCGCGCGACGTTCCGCTGCGTGGCTGGTGAACCGACGCGCGCCTCCGGTCGTGTCCCGCCATAGCCCCTTCGGCGACGGCGGATGTGCCGGGTCGTCCTGACGGCCTCCGTGGTGTCGAGCATCCGGCTGAGCCAGCCGGGTAGAATTAGGGGTCAGTCCGAACATTTCGTCATTTTGTTCTTTAAGGTCTTTCTTGCCCTGTCGGTCGGCCGCCGATACGCCTGCACTGCGCGGCAGATGTTCGCGCGACACCCCATCTCCAACGTCCTGCTCACCCATTCG
>CAZYAW010000285.1:0-28094 GCA_964646045.1 uncultured Victivallales bacterium
GCTGAACGCGCGACCTTTGGGGTTGACACCGCCCGACGGTCGAGCGTACTGTTCGCGCATTGCTTTTTTTCAACCTAGGGAGGCTTCCAATGAGTCGAACGATTGTATGGGGGGACGAATTCACGCGGATGGATCCCGTGAAACGCAGCCCGCTGGACGACCAGTGCGTGGAAAATCCGCCGGTGAAGCTGACATCCGGCCGCAATATGTTCGCCAGTTTCCAGATTTCGGCGGGTCCGCTGGAGGCCGGGGAAAGCGTGAGCGTGGCCATGGGAACGCTGCAGGGCGAGAAAAAGCGCGCGTCCGTGGCGGCGCAGCAGGCCGACGTGTACGTGCAATGGTATCATCGCCTGGGCGACAGCATCATCCCCGAAATCTGCGTTCCGCAAGATATCGCGGGCGGTTCGACACCGGATTTCCGGCGCATGAACGGGATCGAAGACCAGCAGTACGCCGGTTTTTGGGTGGATGTGTTCGTGCCCGCCAACGCCAAACCGGACTTATACAGCGGGGTTCTAAAGGTGAAGATCGGCGGCTCCGTCACCGAGGTGCCGGTCGAGCTGAGCGTGGCCCCGGCGACGCTTGGTCACGAGTCCTGCCTGGACGTCTCGCTGAACAACTACGCGGACGCCATATCGGGGGCCTGGTCCGACCTGAGCGCCAATCCGGACCGGTTGCGGACCGCCAAATATCGCCGCGTCGAGAAGGGCGTGTTTCGCGCGGCGCACGATCACCGCATGTTTCTGCATTATCTGCCCTACGGTCATTCCGGGGTCGTGCGCGATACCTTCGCGCCGCCGCTGACCGGCGAAGGTCCCCGCAAGCGCGTGGCGAGCTGGGGCGACTGGGATCGCCATTTCGGCGGCTATTTCGACGGCAGCGCGTTCCAGGGTACGCGGCGCGGCCCGCACCCGGTCAAACGTTTCTATACCCCGCTCAACCTGTGCTGGCCGGCGGATTTCGTGAAGTTCGGCGAGCCCGGCTACGAAGCCGAATGGCGCGCGGTGGGGCGAGACATGGCGGAGCACTTCAAGACCAAGGGCTGGTCCGGTACGCGCTTCGACATGTTTCTCAACCACAAACAGCGCTATCGCTACTTCCCCTGGGACACCGAAGAGGCGCGTTTCCCGGCGGACAACGATCTGCAGCGCTATTTCGGTACATTGTGGAACGGCACCTTCGACCGCGCGACGACCGCTCCGGTCACATTCGACTATACACTGGGAACCACCTGGCTGAGTACGCAGGATTTGCGTTCCGACCTGACCGAGTTCGTGGACGTATTCATCTGCAATACGGCCGGCGTCCTGGAGTCGCGCAGTGTGATGCCGTCGCTGCTTAGGAAAAAACGACAAGTGTGGGCCTGCCTCAACAGCGGGCACATGGGACAGTCGGTCCGCGCGGCCGTCTTTCCGCCGCTGCTGATGTGGATGGTCGACGCCAGCGGCTATATGCCGGTCTGGTGCAGCCTGGGCGCCTACGGCGCGGCCGGCTGGAGCGCGCAGGTCGGAAACGGAGGGACTTCTCTGCTGTATTCGGGGGTCCAGTTCGGCTGCGAGGAGACGTTCGCTTCCGTCCGCCTCAAAGTGCAGCGCAACGCCATTCAAACCATGGATCTGTTTCAGAGTGCGGCCGAGCGCGTCAAGGGCGGCAAAGGCGCGGTCAAGCGCAAGATCAACGGCAAGCTCGGCATCCCGGGTTCCGGCTGGTATCCGGCCAAAAAAGCCGGGGACGACGACAATACGGAACAGTACACCGAGGAGCCGCCGCTGGCGGGCTGGGAAAACTTCTCGGTGGAACAGTATCGGGGACTGAACCAACTGGCCATCAACATGGCATCGGAAGGAGTGTGACCGGATGAAAAAGCGACCCATGCAGCGCTGGACGCTGGCGGCCATCAAGGAAGAGCTGGCCCGGGCGGGGAAAGTCGGCGAGATATTCGTGGAGGGCGACTTGTGCCGTCGGGCCTGGCAGCCCTATGCCGAGAATTTCATGTGCGGCGACGATATGGACTACAATCCGGACGCCGGTGTGCCCCTGAAGAAAGCGTTGATGCGCCTCGAGCGGACCTGTCCGTTTCCGTGCTCGACTTCGCTGTGGCGCACGCGCGCGGATTTTCCGGGCTCGGGCGAGGCGCTGCTCTGGGGCACGCATGCCTCCGTGTACGATACGGACAAGCCCAGGGCGAGCGGATATGTGCCGCCGCCGATGCGGCCAGAGATGGAAGCTGTCTTTTTGCGGGGTCGGCGCGCCTGGCGGGTGAGCGGCGAGAACGTCAACTTCAATCTGTATTTCGAGCGCGGATTGAAGACGCTCGGCGAAGGTTTCAAAAAGAATGCGGCGGTACAGTATTTTGTGCCGGTCAAGGACTCGCTGGGCGATATAGCCGCCGCGCTCGAGGTTTTCACCATTGTGGAAGCCTAGGCCTCCATGGAAGAGATTGATCTGGACAAAACGGTCTGGCGCGGCATGGAGATACTGCATCCGCGCGAGTGGGCGCTGGTTTCGGCGTCACCCTGGGGAAAGCCCGGGGCGTGTGTTTTCGCGGATCGCCGCAACGAACGGTTCAAGGTGCAGTGGCGCGCCATGAAGACCGCGCCGAATCTGGCGAAGCTGATCGAAGAGAAACCGCCGCGCGACGACCGCCCGGGGCCGGTTCCCCTGAAAGGCCAGCCGCCGGCCTGGCGCGGCACGCTGGAGCGCGCGGAAGGCGGAACAATCGTTCATGCGGGTCGCCATTTCGCGGAGGAGGGCCTCTTCACGGAGGCCGTTCTGCTCTGGCCCGGCCGACGGGATCGTCCTTTGGAAAACGCGCTGCTCCAAGGCGTACGCCCCGCTGTAAACGATACGGAGGGACGCTGTGTCTGGCGGGCCATGGGTCTGTTCGTGCGAGTGGCGTCCAGTCGCGATTTGCTGCGCTTTCGCATGGACGAGGGGCAAACGTCCTGGGGCTTTGGCCCGCGCGGGGTCAAGGCCGCGCATCCCGATTTGGGTCTGCGGCGTATCGCCATGCCCTGGCGCTGGCTGCATACGCCGCTGGACGCCTGGCTTCAGACGCAGTTGGAGCCGGGATGGCGCTTGCGTCTGGCCCGGCGCACGTTCCACAACAACCACACGGCGGCTCGCATCGTCAGTTTTCGCCGCGGCCGAATGCGCCATGCGCTGGCGGGCCGCGTGCTGCTGCGCGTGGATCTGGCCTGGCATTGCGACGTCGAGGACCGCGTCTATCATGTTCAGTATCAAAAGGAAACAGCGGAACACGATTTATCTTTGCCTGCGGACTTGACAGTGGAGTGTTGCGCCCCCTATATTCCGCCGGTGATCGAGAACCGGTCGCAGCGCGGCAGCCGCCGGTCTCGCGAGTCGGCGGTCGCGGATCTCGATGTCAAGGATTTGCTGGGGGCGATTCCGTTTGTCAATCGTTCGGCGAAAATAATGGCGGGCAGCCGCGGCGGGGCCATGGCCGAAGTTCCGTTGCGACAGCCCTGGTATTTGGCGGGACCGGTACGCTGGATTTTCCCGGTATCGAAAATTCGGCGGGTTAAACTTGACATACCGGGGGCATCTTTGCTTGATCTTTGCGATGGCACGCGCAATATCGAACAGGTGGTGGAGACGTTCGCGACGCGCAATCGGCTGACGTTTGCCGAGGCGCGCAAACCGGTAATGGACTATTTGCGTTATTTGTCGCGACGCGGCATTGTGGCTGTCGCGGGCATGAAAGACGGGCATGAAGGAATTTGAAATCAAGTCCCAGGTGAAGCTGCCGACCTCGAAGTGCATGGAGGTCGTGCTCAGCGGCATTCGCTTCCGCCTTTTTCGGGCGTCCATTACCATGTCGATCATCGCGCTGGCGGTCGCCTTCCTGATGACGATCATGGGCGACAGTCTGATCGTGCGCGAAGTAACCCGCTCGGTCGAAAGACTGGTTCGTCCGCGACAGGAGTACCTCTTCTGGTCCCGCCATTTGGTGCGCCCCATGCAAAGCGAGGAACTGATTCACCTGCTGGCGGATTTGCGGCCGGACGAAAAGCGCTGGCGCGAGCTGCGGGCCTTTGGCGGGCTGACGGACGACGCAATGAGCGAACTGACGGCTTTGGCGCGACGGGAAATCGACCTTTTGCGCCGCTTCGACGCCATGAAAGAAAGCCATCTGCGCGCCCTTGTGGGGCGCGAGCGCGGGCGAGGCATCTTGCGCGAACTGGCCGCCCGCGAGAATCTGAACGACTTCTTCGAGGCGCTGCCCGAACTCAATATCGTGTGGAACGACACCCAGGCCGAGTTCGAGTCCTTTTTGCAAAGCTGGCAGGCACGACAGCCCTGGCGCGACGCCATTCTGCGCGGTCACGCGCAGGCGGCGAAAAAGGTGCGGAACCTGATGGGCAATCGTTCACCGCTGGTTTTTCTGTCCGACCTGAGCGCCGAGCGGGCGGCGGCCATTCGCGAATTCGGCTTGCTGCTGCCGGCGGAGACGGTCGCGGCCCTGGCGGAGCGGGCTCGGCACGAGGTCAAGGCGCAGACCATAGACCGTTTCTTTCAGAATCCATCCGTCCGCCAGCGTTTTGTTTTGCGTTTCGGCTTGCAGGACGTCAACCAGATTGTCCCGCAGACGGTTTTCTCGCGACTGGCCACCCGCGACGGGGCCGCATGGCTTGAAGAAACCGCTCGTTCGCTGGAGTCGGAGGCCTTCGACATCGAGTCGGCTGAAATCCGCCGGACCGCCGAACACTGGTTGCGGGAGCGGCAGTTGGCGAACATGGAAACCGCCGCGTTGGCCCTCGGCGTCGGCGACGGTTTCATGGGTTTCTCGAATCGCGTCCTGTGGCTGGTGGTCGTCAGTCTGATCGTCTGCGTCGTGGGTATCGCCAACGCCATGCTGATGAGCGTAACGGAACGCTTCAAGGAAATCGCCACCATGAAATGTCTCGGCGCCACCGACGGCTTCATCATGACCAATTTCATTATGGAATCCGGGATCCAGGGCCTGGCCGGCGGAGTGATCGGGTCCGTACTCGGCCTGATTCTCGGCATTGTGCGCGCCTCGCTCTCCTACGGTCGGCTGGCCTTGACCAGTCTCCCGGTCGCGTCCTTGGCGCTGGTCTGGCTCTTTGCCATTCTGGCGGGTATCGTTTTGTCCATGCTGGCGGCCATCTATCCCGCGCGTGCCGCCGCGCAACTGGCCCCTCTGGAGGCCATGAGGGTGGAGTGAACAAGCAAGCCATGACACAATCCCCGCACAGCGAAGACGCGCCGTCCCCCGCGGAAAAGCCCGTCATTATACGTACGCGCAATCTGCGCAAAACCTATCGCATGGGCGATCAGGAGGTGCATGCGCTTTCCGGTGTCGACGTGGAGATCTATCGCGGAGAATTTCTCTGCGTTATGGGTCCCAGCGGGTCGGGCAAGAGCACGTTTTTCAACATGATAGGCGGACTGGACTCGCCCAGCTCCGGCCGGGTTTTTATCGACGAGGTCGATGTCGCCCAGTTGAGCGCCGCCGAGCTGGCTTTTCTGCGCTGCCAGAAAATCGGCTACATCTTTCAGTCCTACAACCTCGTGCAGTATATGACCGCCCTGGAAAACGTCACCGTGCCCATGGCGTTCGCCGGCGTCAACGACGATGAAGCCCACCGGCGCGGCATGGAACTGCTGGATCTGGTCAATCTCAAGGACCGCTGGTTTCATAAGCCGATCGAAATGTCGGGCGGCCAGCAGCAGCGCACGGCCATCGCGCGCTCCATGGCCAACGCGCCTTCGCTGCTGCTGTGCGACGAGCCCACCGGCAACCTGGACTTCAAAACCGGCGACGAGATTCATCACATTCTGATGCGCCTCAATCAGGAGCGCGGGGTCACCATTATTTGCGCCACGCACGACCATCGCCTGATCAACATGGCGGATCGCATTGTCTGGGTGCGCGACGGCGGCATCGAGCGCATCGCCAATCGCAAGGATATCACCGTGGAAACAGGATCGGTTGAATGATGAAAAAAGCGCGCCTATACGCATGGATTCTGGCGCTGGGGCTCGGCCTTGCGGGGCGGGCGGCCGGCGCGCCCGACGATTTTGTTCGCGATGTGCGGGCGCTGACCCGCCATGCGCATCGGCAGGCGGGCCGCGAGCAGGGCAGCCGCGCGGCCGCCGCGCATGTCGAACAGCGTCTGCGCGAACTCGGTCTCCAGGAAATCTACACGCAGGAATTTCCCGTGGTTCAGGTGCGTATGACCGAATGCGTTCTGGAGGCGGACGGAGCGCGCATTCCCGTCTACGCCGCCCGCCCCAATCTTCTGCAGGCGGTTACGACGCCGCTCGAGGGCATCGCGGGCGCCACGCTCTATGTGGGCGACGGTCGCATCGAGAACTACGGCGCGCAGTCGCCGGAAGGGAAAATCGTGGTTGTCGATCAGCGTTGCCAGGGACGCTGGATGACCGCCTTCGCCTTTGGCGCCAAAGCGGTTCTGTTTGTGGGCGACCCCGCCGGCGACCTGCCCGGATCGACGCTCTATTCCCACGCGCCCGCCAATCTGCCGCGTTTTTACATGGAACGCCAGGAGGCCGAGCGGCTCGACCTTCTGCAACGGTCGCGGGACATCCGCCTTTTTGCGAGCGCGCAGTGGGAAACACTGCGCGGGCGCAATGTGATCGGCGTGTTGCGCGGCACGCAGCCGATTTTCGACGACAGCCTCATCAAGGAGCGCGAAGCCGTCGTCTTGGCCGTGCCGCTTGACACGTATGGCGATGTTCCCGACTTGGCGCCGGGCGCGCGCGACGCCGCCAATGTGGCCGCGCTGTTGCATCTGGCGGAAAAACTGACCGCCCGTCCGCCGCGTCGCGACGTGGTTTTCGCCTTTCTCGACGGACAGGCGCAAAACCATCTCGGGGCTCGTCACTTTTACGGCGCCCTTTACCGCAAAATCGGCAACCGTTGGCTGGCGGCCAACAAGCTTTCCAACCAGGATCGTATCGACCATATGGTCGAGGAAGAGGACGCGATTCGGCGTTTACAGGAGATTTTCGGAACCGGGGATGTTCTGGACCCCGCCCTTGCCGCCCGGGAAGAGCATGGGGACGCTCTACGCTTTTTCAGCAGTGAAGCCGCTCGTCTGGGCGGGGAGGTCATGGACCGTCTGGGTCCGCTGCGCATGGAACTCAACGATCTCTATGTCATGGAAAGGAAGCTACGGGAAGAGGCGAAAGACGCTTCGACGGATCTGTCGCCCGCCGCCCTGGGCGAAATAGAGCGACTGGGCGTGCAGCAGCGGGAAATTCAGGAGATCCTAAAGGAACTGGAAGTGGAGGACCTCGCCTGGAATTCCATTTTACGCATCGTGCACGACCGCGCTTCGCCGGCCGATCCCGCCGTCGTCAAGCGGTCTTCCCGTCGCCTGATTGCGCATCCCGAGAATCCGGACATGGAGGCGCGCAAACGGGTTCGCTTCGAGGAAATGCTGCCTCGCTTCTATCGGGAAACTCATGAACAGGCGCTGAAACTGACCGAGCGGCGCCTGCAAGAACTGGACGTACAGAAGCGCGAGGCGCAGCAGACGCTCGCGATCGAGAAGGCGCTGGGGCAGGACACCAATTCCGTTGTTCTGCATGTCGCCCTCAATTTCGGCGATGCGCGGGCGCGCTGGTGTTTTGTGCATGGCGACGACACCGACCCGGAACTGGACGAAGACCTCGAGGGTCTCTACAGCGATCTGTACCGGGCCGTACGCGAGGTCAACGACGAGTTCGCGCAACCCCTGTCGGGCTTCGATACGCGATCCGTCAAAGGCGATTTGCCGTCCCGGCTCTTTGCCCCCGCCAAATTCGTGGACAGTGGCGTGGTCGCCCGCATGTTCGGCCTCTACAATGTATCGGTCATGACCTTGATGGATCCTCTGTCGCGGCAGGGCCAGCCGGCCGACACGCCCGAACGGCTGCAAATCGAGACCTTCTTTGCGCAAGTCGAGGAGTTCAGCCGACTGCTGGCGCCGCTATGCGATCATGCGCGTCTGAGCCAGACCTATCAGACTCACCATTCCGTGTTTTATCCGGAAGCCCGCTGGGCGCGACAGACACGAACGGGGATCGGAGTGCATCAAAGCGATCTGGGCGACCCCATGCGGCGGGCCTCGGTGGACGGCGCTGTCGTTGCCGCCGTACCGGCCGCTTCGCCGACCGCCGTCTGGGCCGGGTCCGCGATTCCGGGTTTCGTACGGCATGTGCTGATGCGGTCGCAGTCGGACGGCCTCATCGAGGCTCCGCCTCTTTCATCGTTGCGGAACTGGTATCCGCTGGCCGCCACCATGGACGGTCACTACAGCGACGAGACAGAGGCCACTCGCGGTCTGATTCGGGGAATTACCCCGCAAAGCGGAATGGGAGCCACCTTGCAGGGCGCGCGACGGGTCTCCCTTTTCCGGGCCAAGCCGCAAACCATTGTAGGCAACGGATACCATCGCCGAACGGATACCGTCGCCATGGGCGACACCTCGACCGCCGCGCTACGCTCCGATCGGCATCTGGTGTGTGAAAGCGGCAATCTGCTTGTGCTTTTCGCGCCTCGCGAAAGCGACGGATTCAAGCTGTTCAACCCCTACGGTGTGGTGTTGCTCAACAACGAACCGAATGCGGATGACTATCAGGGCGCCGGCGTTCCGCTGGACGACCCGTTCCGCTTCCGGGTGACCGGCGAAACTACGGCAACGGATCTGCAGCATCTCAACCAGTATCGTCTCGACTTGCTGCGCGAAAATCAGATCGGCGAAGAATCCCTGGAAATCCTGCACGGGCGCGCGCAGGATTTACTGGAGGACGCCCGCAATCTCGAAAAAACCGGCGATTCGCCCCTGATGGCGCGCGAAGGCCTGGTGCAGGCGTCCGGAGCGTACAGCCGCCGCATGTACGCTCCGTTGGTCGGTGTCATTCAGGATCTGGTGCGGGCGGTGGTCTTTCTGCTGCTGCTGACCATACCCTTCGCCTACGCCGTGGAACGACTGCTGATCGGGACGCCCCACATTTATCGGCGCATCGGCTGGTTCGCGATCTTTTTCCTGATCACGTTCCTGGTGCTCTACATGGTCAATCCGGCCTTCAAGCTGGCGGCCACGCCGGTCATTATTTTCCTGGCCTTCACCATTATCCTGCTGAGCGCGATGGTCATCACCATCATGCTCAAGAAGCTCGACTACGAAATGAAGAAGCTGCAGGGGCGCACCGTGTCCGCGCACACCGTGGACGTTTCGCGCATGAGCACCATGAGCGCCGCCATCAATATGGGCATTTCCACCATGCGCCGCCGTCCGCTGCGCACGCTGCTCACCTCGATCACCGTGATTCTGCTGACCTTCACCATTTTGACTTTCGCGTCCTTCAGCGCCATGTGGGGGAGTCGGCGCAGTTACGTGGCGCCCATGCACGACGGCAACGACCGTATCATGATCCGCAATCCGCTCTGGCAGCCGCTGCCCGTCGAGTTGCTCGATACCATGCGCGGTCTGCTGCACGGACGCGGCAGCGCGGGGGAACGCTACTGGCTGGCGCCGTTGCCTTCCGACGTAGCGCTTTCCGAAAAGGACTTTCGCAGTCTGAACGTGTACCTGACCGACGAAACGGCCGAACAGGCCGTGCTGATGTCCGCCGTCCTCGGGCTCGATCCCGAGGACGTGCGGCGCCAGGAGTCTCTGCGGCAGGCCTTCGCGGAGGGCGCGCGACCGGAATTGCTGAACAGCAACGGCATTTTTCTGCCCGGCTCCGTCGCGGGCATGCTGAATCTGAAAGACGAGGACGTGGGCAAAGCCACGTTGCTTTTCAAGGGGCAGTCCTTCGTGTACGGCGGAAGGCTCCGGAACGAATTCGCGCAACTGGCCATGCTGGACGGATCCAGCGTACTGCCGGTCGACTACAAGGCCTCCATAGGCCGTAAGGAGGGCGTGGTGGTGCAACCGCTGTCGGCGGACGAGGAAAACGCCGATACGGCTTCGTTTGTCACCTTTGGACTGGATTCGACGGTTGTGGTGGCCGCCGACATGGCGCGCCGTCTCGGCGGCTCGCTGCGCGCGCTGTCCTTCTATCCGCAAGAGGGCCAGAACGCCGAGGCCATCGGTCGCGACCTGGCGGTGGTGACGGCCTTGCCGGTCTATGTCGGGGCGCAGGGCGCGGTGTATCGTCTGTTTTTCACCACGCTGCTGGAGGCGCAGGGCTTTCGCGATCTGATCATTCCGATCCTGTTGGGCGGCCTGATCATTTTCGCCACCATGCTGGGCAGCGTGGCGGACCGCGAACGCGAGATCTACGCCTTCAGTTCGCTGGGTCTGGCGCCGGCGCATGTCGCCATGCTGTTTTTCGCCGAAGCCTCCGTCTACGCGGTGGTGGGCGGCATGGGCGGCTATCTCGTGGGGCAAGTGGCCGCCAAGGGTCTGGCGGTCCTCGGTTCGCTGGGTTATTTTGCGGCGCCCGCCATGAATTTCAGTTCCATGAATGCCGTGGTCACCATTTTGATCGTGATGGGCATTGTACTGCTCTCCACCATCTATCCGGCCTTCAAGGCCGCCCGTTCCGCCAATCCCGGCATTCAGCGGGCCTGGAAGCTGCCGGCGCCGCAAGGCGACATTTTCGACATCCGCTTCCCGTTCACCGTTTCCGAATACGACCTCACCGGGGTGGTCAGTTATTTGAAGGAGTATTTCGACGGACACGCCGACGCCTCCATCGGCTCTTTCGCCGTCAGCGAGTGCGATATCATTCGGCAAAAGGAAAACGACATGCTCGGTTTCCGCGCCACCCTGGCCCTGGCCCCGTTCGATCTGGGTATCGAACAGACCTTCGTGCTGCTCAGTCAGCCCAGTGAAGTGGAAGGCATCGACGAAGTGCGCGTGTTGGTCCGGCGTCTCAGCGGCACCTATGGCGACTGGCAACGGGCCAATCGGGTCTTTATCGACGATATGCGCAAGCAGTTCCTGATCTGGCGTACGCTGGACGAGCAGGTCTCCGAGCAGTATCGGGAAACTACGCTTGCGGGCTGGGATCGTTTCGCGGCGCTGGGACGCGGGGACATTTTGGCCGATTACGGAGTCGCGGAGGCCTAGACCTGAAAAACAACTCTGCGGATCGGCGACGACCCGACAGACAGCGAGGATCGTATGGGAAGAGATTTGACGAAGGACAAGGAACTGGAGATGTTCCGCAGTCAGATGGAGGTGCCCTCCAAGTTCGAGGAGGGTTTCTCCTGGTCTTCGGTCATCGGCGCACTGTTCGTCGGGCTCCTGATGTCGCCGGGCGCCACCTATATGCAGTTGCTGGCGGGCACCGGAGTCGGGCCGGCCGCGCAATGGGTGACGGTCATTCTCTTCATCGAGGTGGCGCGCCGCGCGCACCGCAATCTGCCGCGCGCGGAAGTGTTCGTGCTCTTCTATATGGCGTCCGCCGTCATTCAGGAACCCTTCGCGGGGCTGATCTATTCGCAGTTCTTCGCCCAGAGCCGCGCGGCCGTCGCCACGGGAGTCGCCGAACGGCTGCCCATTTGGTACGCGCCGTCGGATCCCAGAGTGCTGGCAGAGCGCAACTTCTTCATGATCGAATGGGCGCCCGCAGTAGCCCTGATCGTTTTTCAGCAGCTTATGGGACGTCTCAACTCGACCGTGCTCAGCTACGGCTTTTTCCGCCTGGGCAGCGATATCGAGAAGCTGCCGTTCCCCATGGCGCCGGTCGGGGCGCAGGGGGTTTTGGCGCTGGTGGAACAGCAGGCGGAGGAAGGCTCGGGCAAGAAGACGGCGGCCGACAACTGGCGCTGGCGCGTCTTCAGCATCGGCGGTGTGCTCGGGCTGGTCTTCGGGTTTCTCTACATGGGGTTGCCGGCGCTCAGCGAAGCCATTCTGGGGCGCCAAATCCTGATTTTCCCCATTCCCTTCGTGGACTGGACCGACAAAACGGCCGAATTTCTGCCGGCGGCCGCCATGGGGCTCAGCCTGAACTTCGGACAACTGATCTTCGGCATGGTGATGCCGTTCTTCGCCATGGTCGGCAGTATGGCCGGCATGATCATCACGCTGGTGGCCAATCCGCTTTTGTACAAAGCCGGCGTGCTGACCACCTGGAAGCCCGGCGACGACACGGTGCGCACGCTTTTCGTGAACAACATCGACTTCTATTTCAGCTTCGCCATCGGCGTGTCGCTGGCGCTGGCGCTGATCGGACTGTACCAGGTCGTTAAAGGTATACGGGCTACGCGTAAAAAGAGGCGGGAGGCGGCTCATTCGCCGCTGGAGCATGAAAAATACGGCGGCACTCCGGAGGGGCGCGGCGATTTTCCTGGCCATTACGTTCTGCTGGTGTACGTCTTCACGTCCATGACCTATATTCTGCTCAGCGGCTGGCTGATGGACTGGCATCGGGGCGTGATGGCGGTTCTGATATTTTTCGCCTATCTCTACACGCCCGTTATCAGTTACGTAACCACGCGACTGGAAGGCATGGTGGGCGAGGTCGTGCAAATCCCCTTCGTGCGCGAGGCGTCGTTCATTCTTTCCGGCTATACCGGCGGCGTCAAGGTCTGGTTCCTGCCTCTGCCGATGGCGGACTTCGGCTCGCGCACCCGCTTCTGGCGTCAGACGGAGCTGACCGGCACGAAATTCACCTCCATTTGGAAGGCGGAAATCGTGCTCGTGCCGATCATTCTTCTTTTCTCCATTCTGTTTTCCCAGTTCATCTGGCGCCTTAACCCGGTGCCGTCGCCGGCCTATCCCTACACCGAACGCATGTGGGAGTTGCAGGCGGCCAACCAGTGCATTATTCTGACCTCCACGCTCGGCCGCTACAGCACTTTCGAGCAGGCCTTCAGACCTCTGTACATCGCGATCGGCTGCGGGCTGGGTCTGGGAGTCTTCGGCGTGGCGGGCCTGTTCGCGGCGCCGGTGACCCTCATGTACGGACTGGTGCGCGGCCTCAACCAAACCCTGCCGCATGTCGTCCAGACGCAGTTCATCGGCGCGCTGATCGGACGCTACTACTTCCAAAAGCGCTTCGGTCTCAAATGGCGCCAGTACATCCCGGTCGTGGCCGCCGGCTTCAGTTGCGGCATGGGCCTGATCACCGTTTTCGCGGTCGGAGTCAACTTTCTGGCCAAATCCGTCATCAGCATCCCGTTCTAGGAAAGCGCTATGAGTTCGAGCAGCAAACCTGTCATTATCGAGTGTCGCAACCTGAGCAAGCTCTATCGCATGGGCGGCCAGGAGGTGGCGGCGCTGCACGACATGAATCTCGATGTCTATCGCGGCGAATACCTGTCGGTCATGGGACCCAGCGGTTCCGGCAAAAGCACGCTGTTCAACATGATCGGCGCGCTGGATCGCCCGTCCCGCGGCTCCGTGTCCATTGGCGGGGTCGATCTGACCCGTCAGACCAATCTGCAACTGGCCTATTTCCGCAATCATCATATCGGCTACATTTTTCAGGCCTTCAACCTGATTCCCTCGCTCAGCGCGCTGCGCAATGTCATGCTGCCCCTGACGTTTTCGGGGATGGCGACGGAAGAAGCCGAGAAACGCGCCAGCGAGGTGCTCGAATCGGTCGGACTCGGCGACCGCCTGCATCATCGGCCCCCCGAATGTTCGGGCGGTCAGCAGCAGCGTATCGCCATCGCCCGCGGTCTCTCCATGAGTCCCACCATCATGCTGGCCGACGAACCCACCGCCAACCTCGATCTGCATACCGGCGAAGAAGTCATTCGCATCCTGCGCGACTGTTCCAGTCGTCTGGGCATGACGGTGATCACCGCCACGCACGACCACAAAATGCTGGACGCGTCGGATCGCATCCTGTGGATCAAGGACGGCACCACCGAACGACTCGAAGAACGCAAAAATCTCAACATCCGAATCGGAACTATCCGCTAACCCGCAACCGAACTTTGGAACCGCGAATGAATCCGGCATCGGCCGGCACCGGCCGGACGATGTCGGGACAAGCGCGAATTTTCACGAATAGAGATGCGCCGCATCCTCCAACGGAACAAACCAATTCCATGAAAAAAATCAGAATCGGTTTCGCGGGCGCGGGGTTCGCCGCGTCCTTTCATTTGGAATCCCTGCGGCGCGTGTACGGTGTCGAAGTCGAGCCGGTCGGCGTAGTCTCGCTGCGCCAGAGCAGCCGTGAAGCCTTCGCGCGGCGCCACGGGCTGACGGCCTACGACACGCTGGACGCCATGCTGGATCGCGTGGACGTG
Source organism: uncultured Victivallales bacterium (assembly GCA_964646045.1). Taxonomy (GTDB): domain Bacteria; phylum Verrucomicrobiota; class Kiritimatiellia; order UBA8416; family SLMC01; genus CAZYAW01. The sequence goes on from CAZYAW010000285.1 coordinate 14,207, forward strand.
CTCGATATTGTTTCGCCGCCCTATGCGCACGAGGCGGCCATTCTGAAAGCCGTCGCGGCCGGCAAGGGCGTCATCTGCGAAAAACCGCTGACCGGCTATTTCGGTCCGTCCGACGCCGACGAAAGCTATCGCGGCGATCGCGCGCCGAAACGGGAGATGTTGCGGCACGCGCTCGCGTCGCTCAAACGCATCGCGCGCGCCGTGCGCGACCGCGGCGCTTTCTTCGCCTATGCGGAAAACTACGTGTACGCTCCGAGCATGCAGAAGGAACGGGAAATCATAGAGAAAACCGGCGCGCAGATTCTGCGCATGTTCGGCGAGGAATCCCACAACGGTTCGGCCTCCAGCGCCTACGGCGTCTGGCGTCTGGCCGGCGGCGGCTCGCTGATGGGCAAAGGCTGCCATCCGCTGAGCGGCATGCTGTATCTGAAAAGGGCCGAAGGACTGGCCCGCAACGGATGTCCCATTCGGCCCGTCGCCGTTTCCGCGCGAACCCATCAGTTGACGCGCCTGCCCGCCTACCGCGACGCCGGTTTCATCCGGACCGACTATCATGACATCGAAGATTACGGCATGATGCACGTCACGTTCGAGGACGGCACGATCTGCGACGCGCTGACCAGCGAAGTGGTGTTGGGCGGTCTGTACGACTATGTGGAAGTCTTCGCCAACAACCATCGTACCCGTTGTCCCATCAGTCCGGCCGGCCTGATGGACACCTACAATCCGCGCGACCGGCAGTTCAAGGACGTGTACCTGATCGAGAAGGCCAGTACCAAGGAAGGCTGGTCGCCGGCGGCGCCCGACGAGCTTTTCACGGTGGGGTACATCGCGGAAATGCAGGACTTCATCCAATGCGTCGCCGGTAACCGGGCGCCGCAGTCGGGTCTCGATCTGGCGCTGGATACGATCGCCGCCATTTATGCCGCCTATCTTTCGGACGAAAAGAAGGGCGCCGAAATCGCCGTGGAGAAAATCTGACATGAAACTGGCTTTTACCACGCTCGGCTGTCCGCAATGGGGGCTGGACGCCATTGTGGCTCGTGCGGTGGAGTACGGCTACGACGGCGTCGATCTGCGCGGCGTGGACGGGGAAATGGACATTTTCAAGCTGCCCGCCTTTCGCGAAAACGCCGCGGCGACGGCGGCGCGCTTTGCGCAGGCCGGTCTGGCCGTACCCTGCTTTTCCAGCTCGGCCCGGGTGTATGCCGATCCGGACGGAGCCGTGGCGCAGGTGGAACGCTACGCGCCCCTCTGCCGCGTTTTCGGCGCCGCCTACCTGCGCGTCTTCTGCGGCGCGCTCGCGCCCGCGGCGGATGTCGCCGGCGCCGTGGCGCTGGCGGCGGACACCTTGCGGCGCTGCCTGCCCGTCGCGCGCGAGCACGGCGTGGTTCTGCTGGTTGAAACCCATGACGACTGGCTTGGCGACCTGCTCGTAAAACTGATGGAGGCCGTTCCCGATCCGCAGGTCGGCGTTCTGTGGGACGTGCACCATCCCTATCGTCAGGGCGGTATCGAGCCCGAACAGACATGGGCCGATCTCGGCCGCCGCATCGCCTATACGCATTTCAAGGACTCCCGGCTCGTGCCCGACGGCAAGCCGACGGCCTGTCGGCTGACCCTGACCGGCCAAGGCGACATTCCGTTGCCGCGCATTCTCGCGACGCTGAAAAAGGGCGGATACGACGGGTGGCTGACCTACGAATGGGAAAAAGTCTGGCATCCGGAAATCGAGGAACCCGAAGTCGCCTTCCCGCAATTCGTGGAGTACATGCGCGCGGCCGGCGTCGAGGCGGAAACGGCGCCATGAATGTGCGGGTCGTCGCCTTGTTGTTGGGCGGCTGGTGTGCCGGGCCCGCCGCCGCCAATGCGCCGCCGGCCGTCGCCACGAACGTGCCGCCGGCTACGCCCCCCCACGCGACATCCGCCGCAGTCGCCCACGCGCCGTCGGACGCGGACGCCGACCTGAACGAGGTGATGGTGCGCCTGGAACGACGCATGGCCGGCATTCGCTCGGTGCAAGCCGATTTCATCCAGAAGAAAGCCCTCTCTCTGCTGGCCGACGTGGTGACGATCGAAGGGCGCATGGCTCTGGAAGGCGATCGTTTCGCCTGGCACGTGGATACGCCCGTTAAGTATTCGCTGGTCGTCGAGGGCGCCGTCGCCCGGCAATGGGACGAGGAGACGCGACGGGTGCGACGCGATTCGCTGGCGGGCAATCCGGTCTTTCAGTCGGTCAACCGGCAACTGGGGCACTGGTTTTCCGGGCGCTACAGCGCCTTGCTCAAGGAATATCGGGCGGCGGTCGTTGCGGGGGCGCCCGACTGGCGCCTGCGCTTTGAACCGATCGCCGGCACGGCGGCCGCCAAGGCCGTGCGCGAGGTGGCGGTCGCGTTCCGGGAGGACGGACGCTACATTCAGCGCATCGAGATTGTGGATCAGTCCGGAGACCGTACCTCGATCGAGTTCTCGAACGTCCGCGTCAACGAAGAAGTGCCGCCGCAAACCTGGCAGGTCGAACGCCGATGAGCGCGCCGCCGACCCAGGCGCGGCGGCGCGCGAGCGCCCGGCAACGCGCGCTCCGGCTCGTCCTCGCTCTCGGCGTCGTGGCGGGGCTGGCGGGTCTGCGCGGCGTGCGTTTCGACAACAGTCTGTTTGTCATGCTGCCCGACGCCGCACCCGTGCGCCAAGCCCTCGATTTCCTGCAGGAAGCCAACTATTCCGACAAAGTGGTTCTTTCCTTTGCCAACGAAGACGAAACCGTCGACCGCGCAACCTTTCTGGAGCGCGTTTCCGCCTTTGTCGCCTCTCTGCGCTCGCCGTGGCTGCATCCCGTGGCGCTGAACCTGGGCGGCGGGGAAACTCTGGAGCATTTCGCTTTTTTTCTGCGGTGCGCGCCCCTGATTTTGCACGAACACGACCGGGCCGAGATCGAACGACGCCTGCAGCCGTCGGCGCTCGACCGCATTCTGCGCCGGCGCTACCGGCAACTGCTCCAACCGGAAGGCTCTTTTCTGGCGCCCGCCATTCGGCGCGATCCGCTCGATGCGCAAGGACTCATTCTCGAGCGCTTGCAGAGTTTGCGGGCCACCTTCGGGTACGGCGCGACGCTGGAGAACGACGGGTTCGTCAGCGCCGACGGACGCCATGCCATGCGTCTGTTCGAGACCTCCGCCGATATGGCCGACGTCGAGGCGTCCGCCGCGCTGATGAACGACCTGGACGAGGCGCGGCGGCGCCTCCCGCCCGGCCTGCGGGCCGACGTCGTGTGCGGTCACGCGCATACCGTCGGCAACCGACAGGCCATTGAATCGGACATTCGACGCATGGCGCTGCTGGCGACCGGGGCCTTTTTGCTGCTGTTCTGGATCTGCTTCCGCACCGCCGCATCCCTTTGGATTTTTCTGATCCCGCTGGTATCGGCTCTTTGGGCGCTGAATGTCGCCGGACGTTTGACCCACGGCTTTTCCGTGCTCGTGGCGGGACTGGGTTCGGTGGTGGCCGGCATCGCCGTGGACTACGGGATTCACGTGTTTGTCGCCCTGCGCCGTCACGATTCCGCCGGTCGGGCCGTGCGCGATCTGGCGCGGCCGTTAGGCATGAGCGCGCTGACCACGCTGGCCGTGTTTGTCGCCCTGTTGTTTTCCAGTGTGGCGGGCTATCGTCAACTGGGTCTGTTCGCGGGGCTCAGCATCGTTATTTCATTGGGGTTGGCGCTAGGGGTTTTGCCGCGTCTGCTCGCCTACGGTCCGCACAGGTCGGCGGCCGACGGATCCGGCGCCGTCCAGTTCGCCGTCGTGCCGTCCGCCGCCCCGCGCGCCTATTCGGTACGCCGGCGGCGCTGGACGTTCGCGCTGTACGGACTGGTCATGGCGGCGCTGCTCGCGCAAGCGCGCAAGGTGCGCTTCGACACGGATCTGCAGGCGCTGGACGGAGCCGGTGCGGCGGTGCAGCAGGCCGAGCAGCGCTTTCGCGAAACCTGGCTGGAAGGCGCAACGGCGCAGGCCTTTCTGGTGGTGGCCGCCGCCGACTACGAAGCCGCCGAGCAACTGAATCAGCGCGTAGCGGACGATTTGCTGCGCACGGGCGTGACCCATGCCCTCAACTTCGCCCATCTGTGGCCGACGCCCGAGCGACGGCGGCGCCATGCCGCCGCCTGGCGCGATTTCTGGAACGAGCCGCGCGTGACCGAATTGCGCGACCGCCTGGCGCTCGTCGGTCGCCGACACGGATTCAGCGAAGGAGCCTTCGACCCCTTCTTCGCCTGGATCGAGGAGCCGCCCGTCCTGGCGCAGACGCCGGCCGACAATCCGGTCTTCGACCGCATCCGCGAGCGTTTTGCGCATCGCGGTCGCAGCGGATGGACCTTTGCCACCTGGTTTCCCGACACGGTGGAACACAACGCCGCCATGCGTCGGATAGCGGAGCGCCACGAGGGGGCCTTCGTGGTGTCGCGGCGGGGCCTGGGCGACGAACTCTCGAACAGCGTCTCCGCCGAAATGCTACGCCTGTCCGCGCTGGCCGTCGTCCTGATGCTGGTCGTCGTGCTGCTGGCCTTTCGCGATCCGCGGTTGGCGCTGGCCGCGCTGGTTCCCGCCGCCAGCGGCCTCATCGTCATCCTGGCCGGCCTGGCCGTGCTGGACACGGCCCTTTCGATCGCCAATGTCATGGCGCTCATTGTTGTGGCCGGTCTTTGCATCGACTACGGCATCTTTATCGTGCATCTCCGCCTGCGCGGTCGCGACCATGGCATACGCGTCGCCGTTACGCTTTCCGCCGTCACGACCCTGATCGGATCCGCCGCCCTGCTGTTTGCCCGGCATCCGGTTCTTTTCTCGATCGGCCTGACTCTGACCCTCGGGGTGGCCGGCGGCTATGCGGTCGCCATGCTGTTTTTGCCCGCCTGGCTCGACGGGATGTCCGTCTATCACTCAAAAACTGTCGATTAGTTCATAGTACTGTTTGATCGACTCAAAGCTCTTCCGCATGGCCACCCACGCTAGCCAGCTAAGGACAAGGATACCAAGCGTCCATAGGATCTTCCAGCTTTTGGATGTTTTGGGCCGCCACCATATCAGAGGAAGCGCAAGGGGACCAATAAAACAGATGGCCATGGCAATGAACGACGTGCGGAAGCAGAACGGGATCTGGTTCCCGCTCGTTGATTGGGGAACGTAGCCGTCGAGAAACTCGCCGCAATGCTTGCACTTGATGGCTTCCTCTTGGATGTCTTCAGCGCAGAACGGACACTTTTTCATCTCGGATCTTTCGAGGCAGAACGATCAGGGCATTCTCGATGAATGATGCTCCACGATCATCCAGCGCCGACCGTTCCACCTGTATACAAACGAAAATCTGGCTTGCACGGTGGAGCCGTCTTGGAACGAGAATGTATAGACCCCTGAGTTAATGGCGGTTTCCCCGAAGGTTCGCAAAAATCCATTCTTCGTGTCCTTCGTAGTGGGAGCGGTTTTCTTATTCTCGCGCGAACAGTAAGCTCGCTGGTTTTGAAAACGCGCAGCGGTTGAAAAATCCACGTGGAGCGCCTGGTTATGCAAATTTCTTTCCCGAATTGAATTTGACAATTTCAGGCCAGAGAATCTCGCCGTTAGCGGAGCAATATGCATTGGAGAACTCAAGCGTGAACTTGTTAATGACCTTTGCATATTCAATCATGAATTCTTCATTCTTTTCTTTTGCCTTATGTCCAATAGGTTCAATAATATGCGTGAAAAGATTCTCGTCTCCTGAAATAAACTCCCAAAACCTTTGCCCGCAAAGTTTCAGATAATCGCCTTTATCCGGGTTGTCATCCTTGCCATAACAACACCCGTTGACTGCTACCGCTCGAATGCTTTTGGTGTTTGTTCCTAAAATCCGCTTGGCTTTTTTGAAATCGTCTTTCATTTTGGCGATTTGCCTGCTGTTTCCCCAGTTTGGCCCGGATTTGATGGAAACCAGATAAATGGAACCGTCTTTTTGCAATTCTAAATCAATTCCCTCTGCCGAGGATTTTCGTCCACCATAGACTTTGCCGCAAATAAACACCGCCAGTTCTTCTAAGAATCCACCGAAAATTCCTTCCTCCTGTGACGAAAGGTGTGCGTCCAGAATGGTCTTAACAAGTTCATGTGCCGTATTCTGGTTTTTGGCCTTGAATAAATAGGGGTTCTTTCTGCAAAGAATTTTCTTCAGTTGCAGGGCAAGCAAATTCTCAAGCCTTCGTCCGTGAAACTGGCGAATGTTTGGCTCGATGAATTTTATTATCTCGTTTTTTATTAACACTGCCATAAGGTGTTTTCCCTTCTAAAAGCAACATTTCCGCCGGGTTGACTTTCTTTTTAGCTAGATCAACGTACTCTTGAAGAATATCAACGCCTACCGAGTTTCTGTTTAATCTCTGGGCAACCTCGCATGTTGTCCCGCTGCCAACAAAGGGATCAAGAACCCAGTCATTTTCTTTTGTGAAAAGCTTGATAAACCACTCCGGCAACGCGCGAGGGAAGGTTGCGCTGTGGTTCCGATTGTCTGTTTCGGTCGCTAGGTGCAGAACATTGGATGGGTAAGCCTTGTCACGACCTACCCAATTCGCGATGTTCTTGCCAAAGCCACTGCCAACTTGAGAATCAAATCTCACAACATCATTTTTCCCGAGATGTTTCAGCCGGGTTTTGGCCCAGTCGCCCATTGGAACCATAACGCTTTCTTGATACATGCTGAACTGCTTGTCTTTATTAAATTGAAGACACCGTTCCCATGCATCCCTAAAGCGGTTTGGCCATTTGCCGGGGTGACAGTTTCTTTTATGCCAGATAAACTCCTCTGTCCAGAGCCAACCTTGCTGACGCAAAGCAAGGATTAACTCGATAACATATGTATGCCTCTCCCCTTGCTCGACCTTTTCCTTAATATTCAGGATAAACGTACCGGTCGGCTTTAATACTCGTAGGAATTGTTCGCTTTTGGGCAGAAACCACTCGACATATTTGTCTGGTTTAATTCCGCCATACGTAGTTTTGCGACAGTCCGCATAGGGGGGAGAGGTGACGATTAGGTCAAAAAAATCGTCAGGGTAGTCCAATAACGCATTTGCGCAATTGCCAGTAATAATTTTGCTTTCTATTTTTCGCATAGGGGAAGGGTGCCAGGTTTGTCCGTCTGTTCAAGTTTAATGCCTCATCCAACGGCGCAAATCAAGGTTTTGCGCGGCAACGTATCACTCATGCAAGAAGACTATCAGTTTATCGCCTGTTGGCAACATTTTTTTGATATCGAGTCTTGGAGAACGCTCACATTCAGACTTCCTGACCTCGCAGGAAAATGCTTTGGCACACTTTCACATTGTGGCACGGGCATCGTGCCCGTGTTTGTAAACCGTGGCACGGGCATCTTGCCCGTGTTTGTAAACCGTGGCACGGGCATCGTGCCCGTGTTTGCAAACCGTGGCACGGGCATCTTGCCCGTGTTATCTCGAAATATTTCATGGGCGGGACGCCCATGCCACCAAGAATGTGCCCGCTCATTTTCCGAAGAACAGTCCCAATCCTCTGTCGAGGTCAGGAAGTCTGAAGTTTGGAGTTGATGGGGCGGGGCGGGAATGGTATCAGTTTCGGCAACCCGGTCAGGAGGATGTATGAGGAAGACGGAATTGATTGTGGCGCTGGATGTGGACGGCCGCGACGCGGCACGGCGCATTGCGCGGCAACTGAAGGGCGCCACCGACTATTTCAAGGTGGGCCTGGAATTGTTTACGGCGGGCGGTCCGGCGACGCTCTCCGATTTGACGGACGCCGGCTTCCGCGTGTTTCTGGATCTGAAACTGCACGATATTCCGCGTACGGTCGCGCGCGCGGTGCAGGCGGCGGCCGGGCAGGGGGCCAGTATGCTGACCGTCCATGCCGGCGGCGGAGCGGCCATGCTGCGAGCGGCGGCGGAGGCGGCCCGCGCGGTCGGGCCCGCGCGGCCCGCCATCATTGCCGTCACCACGTTGACCAGTCTGGATGAAAACGACTTGCGGCAGGTCGGGGTCGCGCGCGATCTGGCGACCCATACGCTGGCGCTGGCCGAACTGGCGCTGGAGTGCGGGGCGGACGGGCTGGTCTGTTCGCCGCTCGAACTGGCCGCCCTGCGGCGACGCTTCGGGTCGGCGCCGCTGCTGATCGCGCCCGGAGTTCGTCCGCTGGACGGGGAGCGGGGCGATCAGAAGCGAGTGGCCACGCCGACCTTCGCCGCGCAGGCCGGCGCAAGCTGTATCGTGGTGGGACGGCCGATCGTGCAGTGCGACGATCCCGCCGCCGCCGCGCGGCGTATCGGCGATGAACTGGCCTCCGCGTGAGCGGACCGATGTTTTCGCAGCCATTTCAATACGCCTTTCCTTGATTCGGAGCTTGCTTTCGGCGTGGCGCATGCAGTAGTGTCCCCCTCTTTATGGGCCAAGGCTCTTGCAAAACCCATGCCGGTCAAAAGTGGTCGGAGTACCGTGCCTGCGCCGCGGCGCGGCAGGCAGGTCTTGCCCGTGTTTGCGGGGCGAGACTTTCGTTCCGCAAGCGGGTGTGCAAGAAGCTATGAAGACGAGTGTTCATCATTAGCCATACGGGAGCGACTATGAAGCAGGCGATTGAGCGGGTATTGCGAACGGTGCGGCAGCGCAACGCGGGCGAAGCCGAGTTTCTGCAGGCGGTGCAGGAAGTGCTGGAGTCGATTCAGCCGGCTTTGGAGCGGCATCCGGAATATGTCGAGGCGGGCATTCTGGAGCGCATTGTCGAGCCGGAACGGGCGGTGACGTTTCGGGTTCCCTGGCTGGACGACAGCGGTCGCGTGCAGGTGAACCGCGGGTTTCGCGTGCAGTTCAACAGCGCGATCGGACCCTACAAGGGCGGATTGCGCTTTCACGCCTCGGTCAATTTCGGGATTGTCAAGTTCCTGGGCTTCGAGCAGATCTTCAAGAACGCGCTGACGACGCTGCCCATGGGCGGCGGCAAGGGCGGCTCGGATTTCGATCCCAAAGGCAAGTCGGATCGGGAAGTCATGCGCTTTTGTCAGTCGTTCATGACCGAGCTGGCGCGCCATATCGGCGCGCAGACGGACGTGCCCGCCGGCGATATCGGGGTGGGGGGTCGTGAAATCGGCTTCCTGTTCGGGCAGTACAAGCGCCTGCGCAACGAGTTCACCGGCGTACTGACCGGCAAGGGGCTGGGCTGGGGCGGCTCGCTGATTCGGCCCGAAGCGACGGGATACGGCTGCGTGTATTTCGCCGAGGAGATGCTCAAGACGCGCGGCGACAGCTTTGCGGGCAAGACGTGTACCGTTTCGGGTTCGGGCAATGTGGCGCAGTATACGGTGGAAAAACTCAACGAACTGGGCGCCCGCGTGGTGACGCTGTCCGACTCGTCCGGCACCATCGTGGATCGCGCGGGCATCGACGCCGAAAAGCTGGAGTTCGTGAAAATTCTGAAGAACGTGCGGCGCGGTCGCATAGGTGAATACGCCGACAAGTTCCAGGCGGAATATCTGGAGGGCGCCCGCCCGTGGGGCGTGCCCTGCGACTGCGCCTTCCCGAGCGCCACGCAGAACGAGATCGGGGCGGAGGACGCGCGCGCGCTGATCGCCAACGGCTGCCATCTGGTGGCCGAAGGCGCCAACATGCCGAGCGTGCCGGAGGCGGTGGATCTCTTTCTGGAAGGCGGCGTGCTGTACGGACCGGGCAAGGCCGCCAATGCGGGCGGGGTGGCGACGTCCGGCCTGGAAATGGCCCAGAACGCCATGTTCCTGCCCTGGCCGCGCGAGGAGGTGGATCGGCGCCTGCATACGATTATGACCGGCATTCACGAGCAGTGCCGACTGGCGGCGGAAGAATTCGGCGCGCCCGGCAATTATGTGGTCGGCGCCAATATCGCCGGATTTCTCAAGGTGGCCGACGCCATGCTCGATCAGGGGGTGGTGTGATGGGGTTCGAAAGCGGGTCGGCCAGTTTTCGCATGTTTTTCGTGCCGCGGCCGTTGCCGGCCGACGCCGTAGAGCGCTTCGCGCGCACCGCGCTGCCGCCGATCAACCTGCTCGGGCGCGAGCCGTTGCACGGCTGGACGGGCGGTCGCCATTTGCTCGACCGCCAGATCACGGAGGAGAACGCTTTTCTGGCCGGCTATCTGCGCCTCCATCTGGTGCGGGCCGAGCGCAAAATCCCCGTCGCGCTGCTGCGCGCGGAATGCACCATGGAAGAGCTGGCGCGCATGCAGGCGGAGGGCAAGGCGTTTTTGAATCGCGCCGAACGTTCGCAGGTGCGCAAAGACGTGACCGAGCGGCTCCTGCCGCAAATGCCGCCGACCCTGACCGGCATTCCCATGATTTACGACGGCGAAAACCGGATGGTGTATGCCGGCGCGACTTCCGAGAAGAAAACCGACGCTCTGCGCCTCAATTTCAGCGCGGCCACCGAAGTTTCGCTGGTGCCGGCGGATGCCGCCACCACCGCCCTGCAGCGCGCGCAGTTTAATGTCGAAACCCTTGAACCCTCCAGTTTCTCGCCCGAGATCGAGGATCCCCTGGCCGGGACCTGTCACACCGGCATGGATTTTTTGACCTGGCTGTGGTTCTTCGCGGAAGCGCGCGGCGGCCTGCTGGAGGTGGCGGGCGAGCCTTGCGGCGTGCTGGTCGAGGGACCGCTGGCTCTTTTCCTGGAGGGCAACGGCGCGCACGAGGCGGTCTTGCGTCATGGCGCACCGCTTTTTTCGGCGGAGGCCAAAACCGCGCTGATGAGCGGCAAGAAACTGCAGGCGGCCCGCCTGACCCTCTCGCGCGGCCGGGAAACCTGGAGTACGGCCTTCGACGCGCGCGAATTCATCTACCGCGGCTTCAAGTTTCCGCAAAGCGAAGAGAAGCTCGACGCCGTCAGCGCCTTTCAGCAGCGCATGCTGTCCCTGAACCGCTTCGCGCAATCGTTCTGGACCTTTTTCGACGCCTTTCTGGCCGAACGCTCCGATCCGGCGCGCTGGGCCGACACCCGCCAGGCCATTCACGAATGGGCCGGAAACCGTCCGGTTAAGCAGTGACGCCATGCCGCGCACCCGCACACATTTGAGCACCGGTCTGCCGGAACTGGACCATGTCTTTCGCGGCTTCATGCCGGGCGACAATATTGTCTGGCAGGTGGGCGGCATTCGCTCCTACGCCCGTTTTGTGGAGCCCTTCGCCGAGTGCGCGCTGCGCAACGGGCAAAGGCTGGTGTATTTTCGTTTTGCCAACCACGATCCGCTGCTGCGCGCGCAGGACGGCATAGCCGTACACAATCTGGCTCCGGAGCAGGGGTTCGAGCCGTTCATCGCGGAGGTGCATCGGGTCATTCACGAAACGGGACGGGGCGGCGTGTACGTGTTCGACTGTCTCTCCGAACTGGCGCCCGGCTGGTGCAGCGACCGCATGCTGGGCAATTTCTTCATGCTGACCTGTCCGCGCCTGTACGACCGGGCCGCCATCGCCTATTTCGCCATTTTGCGCAACCGTCACTCCTTTCACGCGCTGCAGCCCATCGGTCGCACCACGCAGGTCATGGCCGACGTGTACGAGCACGACGGCGTTACGTATGTGCAGCCCGTCAAGGTTCAGTATCGTTTCTCGCCCACCATGTACATGCTGCACGCCTGGCGGACGTCCGACAACGCTTTCGTTCCGGTGCGCCAGAGCAGCGTGATCACCGACGTGCTCAAGGGCGAACCCTGGTCGCGGCTCGAATCGGCCAACTACATGCTCGGCTACTGGAGCAAGGTTTTCAACGAGGCCGAAGCCTTGCAGAACGCCATCGATCGCGGCCATGTCGCGGCCGACGCGGGGCGCGATTTGTTTTGCCGCATTCTGCGCATGCTGATCTCGCGCGAAGACGTCGTGCTGCGCCTGGCCGAGCGGTTTTTTACGCTGCGCGATCTGCTGGACATTCGGGCGCGCATGATCGGCACCGGCATGATCGGCGGCAAGTCGGTGGGCATGCTGCTGGCGCGGGCCGTCCTGCGCGCGGCAAACGAGCGCTGGAGCCGCGTGCTGGAGGATCACGACTCCTTCTATATCGGCGCCGACGTATTCTATACCTATCTGGTCCAGAACAACTGCTGGTGGACCATGCGCCAGTACAAGCCCGACCGCTCCGGCGACGACGAGACCGAAACCATTCGCCGCCGCATTCTGGCCGGCGAGTTTCCCGAATACATTGTGCGCCAGTTTTCGGACATGCTCGAATACTTCGGCCAGTCTCCGGTCATTGTGCGTTCCAGCAGTCTGCTGGAGGACAGTTTCGGCCACGCCTTCGCCGGCAAGTACGAGAGCGTGTTCTGCGCCAATCAGGGCGGCGCGCACAAGCGTCTGGAAGATTTTCTCTTCGCCGTGCGCACGGTGTACGCCAGCGTGATGGGCGAAGACGCTCTGGCCTACCGTGCGCAGCGCGACCTGTCAACCCACGAGGAGCAGATGGGATTGCTGGTGCAGCGGGTTTCCGGGTCCGCCTACGGCAGTCTCTTTTATCCGCAGGCCGCCGGGGTGGCGTTCTCCTACAACCCCTATGTCTGGCACGACTCGATCGACCCGGAAGCCGGCATGGCCCGTATCGTCTTCGGCGTCGGCACGCGGGCGGTCGACCGCTCGGACGACGACTACACCCGCATTGTGGCGCTGAACGCGCCGGACAAGCGGCCGGAAGGCAATCGCGAGCAGGCCCGCAAGCATTCACAGCGTCGGGTGGACGTGCTCGATCTGGAGGGCAACCGCCTGGCGTCGCGCATGTTCGACGAGATTTTGGCCGAGGGCCGCGCCGACTATCCGCTGGAGATGTTCGCCACGCGCGACCGCGAAGAGGCGCGCCTGGCGGCCGCGCACGGGCTCCCGACCGGCGGCCGCGCGCTGACCTTCGACAAACTGCTGGGGCAAACGGCTTTCGTGGCGGACCTGCGCGACATGCTGGCCGCGCTGCGCGCCGCCTATCGCCATCATGTGGACATCGAGTTCACCCTCAACTTTTTCGAGCCGGACCGGTATCGCGTCAATCTGGTGCAGTGTCGTCCGCTGGAAGCCGAGAGTTCCGTCGCCATTGTCGATCCGCCCGCCTGTCTGGCCGAGGAGGATGTGCTGCTGCGACTGGGCGATTCGATTGTCGGCACCAGTCGCGACATCGCCCTGGACGCGGTCGTGTACGTGGTTCCCGAGCGCTATGCCGAACTATCGCACAACGACCGCTATGTCGTCGCCCATTTTCTCGGCGAACTGCTGCGCCGGCCGGAACTCGCGGGACAAAGCGTGTTCCTGGCCGGGCCCGGGCGCTGGGGCACCACCACGCCCGCGCTGGGCATCCCGATCCCCTTTTCCGATATCAGTTCGGTGGCCGTCATCTGCGAAGTGGTGGCCATGAGCCGGCACGTGATACCCGACGTTTCGCTGGGCACGCACTTCTTCAACGAACTGGTGGAAAACGACCGGCTCTATTTGGCGCTGCTCCCGGAAAAGGAGGGTAACAGTCTGAACCGCGCTTTTTTCGAGGATCCCGCGCGCGACCGGCTCGACCGCGTGCTGGCCGCGCCGCCCGCTTTGACCGGAGTCGTACGCCTGATTCGCGCCGCCGATCTGCCCGTCGCCGGCCTGCGCCTGCACGCCGACATGTTCGCCCAGCGCGCGGTCCTCTATGTGCAACGGCCGGCGGGGTCTGTCGGCAGAGCGCCATAAAGGAGATTCGCCATGTTCGACACCCCGGCCACAAACGAAAATACGTTGCGCCGTAATATGATCTTGTGACGGAATACTGAATGCCTGAGCCGTTGCGATTCATGTAAGCGTTCACGGTTCACGGTTGACGGTTGAAAAAAGGAATCTGACAATGAAAATTGAGCGTTTTGAAGATATAGAAGCGTGGCGG
>CAZYAW010000286.1:0-10189 GCA_964646045.1 uncultured Victivallales bacterium
ATCTTGCCCGTGTTATCTCGAAATATTACATGGGCGGGACGCCCATGCCACTAAGAATGTGCCCACTCATTTTCCGAAGAACAGTCCCAATCCTCTGTCGAGGTCAGGAAGTCTGATCTTACGACTGAACAACCGAACAGGCCCGGGTCGTTCAGCCTCGAACGATTTCGCCGGGCAAAACGTACAGCGGTTCGGGATATTTGAAATCCTTGAAAACACGCGCCTTGAAGATGTCGATGCGACCGTCGCGGTCCAGCGCGCTTTCGCGAATCCAGCCGCCGACATTTTTGCCGATCATGAAATGGTGGGTTCCCACGGGGATTTCGCGTTCGAAAACGAATTCAGCCGCCGCCTGGCATTCGGCGATCGAGGGTGTGCCGATGACGACGCCGTTGCGACAGGTCAAACCGGCCGCCTCGATTTCGCTGACGGATTCCGGCAGGTTGTCGGCCAGTGTCGCCAGCGCTCCGATCAGGTCGGCGCCCGGCACGTTGATCGTAAATTCGCCATCGCGCAACAGGTTGCGGTACGTGTGACTGCCCTTGGCCACCGCGATGCCTACCTGGGTGGCGGAGAGGTTGGTGTAGGCTCCGAATACGCCCGCATTGACTACGCCCGAGGCGTGGCGCGTGGTTACGATCATGGTCGGCTTGGTCGCCAAATACCCCATGGCCTGCGAACCGCGGCATTCTCTGTACATCGTTTGACTCCTTTCCAACATTCCAGAGGCTCTTGGAAAGCGCCTGCCGGAAGGGACGGCTCTCCGAGCCGTCTGCGGACGTTTCGGAAAAACGTTCCTACCCATGACGCGTTCGCGAGGGGTTTTGCAAGAGCCTCTCCCGTATGCCTCCGATCCCTTCAAGAATTCGCGCGCGTCTCCGCCTGCGCGGCCGCCGGGGCCTGCAGGGCCAGGCGCAGTTGCGCCATCCGTTGGCCGCCCGGCCCCTCGACCGTGACGCGCAAGAGGGTGGCGCCCTGCGCGTCCGTCTGGCGCGCTCCCAGCATGACGATATCCATGTCCGGTTCGACGACCGCGAAAAACTTGACGTTGACCAGCTCGCGAAGCGCGAGGGGCTGCCCGTCGCCTGCGGCGGCCACCAGCGCCGCCTGCAGCAGACACAGTCCGGGCAGGACCGGACGCCCGGGGAAGTGGCCCTGAAAACCCGTGAAGGCGGCCGGGAAGCGGAACACGGCTTCGAAGGCGCCGTCGCTTTCTTCGCTGCGCGTTAGCAGGCAAGTGCGTATTTCGTCCCGTATCATGGCCTATGCACCTTTACCGTGTCGTTGCGGGTTGCGGCTTCAGCGTCCGCGCGCCGTCGGAGGGATGAATGTCCAGAATAGCGCAGGGTGCTGCAAAACGACGGTTATAGGCCGTTTCCAGCGCGCGCCCGACCGTTTGGGCGTCGCGGATGCGAGTCAGAACCACCACGCTGCCGCCGAATCCGCCGCCCGACAGACGCGCGCCCAGCACGCCCGGCCGCGCGCGGGCCGCCGCGACCAGAAAATCCAGTTCGGGACAGGAATTCTCGAAATTTTCCATTGAGCTGGCGTGCGACTCGAACATCAGTTGGCCGAAGGCTTCACTCTGCTTGCGTTCCAGGCGATCGACCCCCTCGAGCACGCGCCGGTTTTCGCCGATGACATGGGCCGTGCGCCGGGCTACCACGGGGTCGAGGCGGCCGGCGTGGGTTTCCCATTCCGCCCAGGAAACATCGCGCAGCGCGGCAATCGGTCGGTCGAGCAGAGCGGCGAAAGCCGCCGCGCCCTGCTCGCAGCTCGCGCGGCGCTCGTTGTATGCGCCGTCCACCAGCGCGTGTTTGACGCGCGTGTCGCAGACCAGAAAACACAAATCCGCGTCCAGGGCGACCGACCGCACGGCCAGCGAGCGAAAATCGCACAGGATGAGGGCCTGTCGGCGACCGCACAAACTGGAAAGCTGATCGAGCAGTCCGCAGCGCGCGCCGGCGAACTCGTGTTCGGCCGCCTGTCCGATGCGGGCCAGTTCGAGGCGGGACGGCGCCAGGCGGTAGAGGTCGCAAAGAGCCAGGCCGGCGGCCATCTCCAGGGCGGCCGAGCTGGACAGTCCGGCCCCGATCGGGATATCGCCGCAGAAGAGCGCGTCGAAGGCGGGCGCGGCATTTTCCGGAGGCTGCAACTTGGCCGCGACACCGCGTACATAGTTGCTCCAGGGTTGATCGGCGGAGGGTTGCGGATGGCGTGCGGGAAACGTGGTTTCCTCGGAAAAGTCGGCGGCCGCCACGCGGCATTGCGAGTCGTCGTTCGGGGCCGCGAGAAAGACCATGCCGCGGTCGATCGCCACCGAAAGCGTCCAGCCCTCGTTGTAGTCCGTATGGTTGCCCAGGATTTCGGCGCGGCCCGGCGCGTAGGCGCCGACCGTCCAGGGCCGATCGAAACGCGAAGCCCACAGCGCCTGGGCTTTCTCGAAAAGCTCGGCTTGCATGAATACGCCTTTCCCGTTGCGACGTCAGCGGCGAATCGCGGCCAGAATTTCGTCGCGCTTTTCGCGCATGCGCTCTTCCGCGCGCGCCTCCAGATTGAGGCGCACCAGCGGCTCCGTGTTGGAGACGCGCACGTTGAACCACCAGTCGTCGTACTCCACGGTCACGCCGTCCAGTTCCAGAATATTGCCGTCGGCATATTGTTCTTTCAGGCGCGCCAGGACGCCGGGCGGGTCGGTCACGGTGGAATTGATTTCGCCGCTGGCCGCATAGCGGCGCAACGGGCGGATCCACTCGGAGAGCGGACGGTCCGAGCGACTGACGATGTTGGCCATGCGCAGAACGGCCATGGCGGAGCTTTCGGTGTAGAAGTTGTCGCGGAAATAGTAGTGGCCGGACAGTTCGCCGGCGAAAAGGGCGTTGTGGTCGCGCATTTGCTGTTTGATAAAGGAATGTCCGACGCGGCTCATCACGGCGGCGCCGCCCGCTTCGGCGATGGCCTCGCGGAAGGCCCAACTGCTGCGCAGGTCGTGCAGGATCACCCCTTTTTCCTGCGCCAGCACGTCCTGCGCAATCAGCGCGCCGCTCAGATCCATGGGCACAATGGCGCCGGTTTCGTCCAGAAATCCCACGCGATCGGCGTCGCCGTCGAAGGCGATGCCGAAATCGTAGCGACCGTGCCGGATCTTGTCCTGCAGGGCGGCCAGCGTTTCCGTCTTCATGGGGTTGGCCTCGTGGTGGGGGAAGGTGCCGTCGAGCGTGTCGTAGAGCGCGTCCAGCTCCACGAATTCGCGCAGAGCCCGGGCTTCCAGGCAGCCCATGGCGTTGGCCATGTCGGCGGCGATGCGTACCGGCCGGCGCAGGTCGGCCACGGTGGCGACCCGTTTGGCATAGGCGTCGACCACGTCGAACGCAACGATCTTGCCGGCTTGCGGCGCGGGCGGCGCGAAGTCTTCCTCGGCGACGATGCGCTCGATGTCCGCGATGCCGGTGTCGCCGCTGATGGGCAGCGCCTGCGCGCGGGAGAGCTTGAAGCCGTTCCACTCGGCGGGATTGTGCGAGGCCGTGATCATGATGGATCCGTCCAGCCCCAGCTCGCCGTTGGCGAAGTTGCTCATCGGCGTCGAGCACAGGCCCAGATCCGTCACTTCCACGCCCTGCAGGGTGAGTCCGCGCGTCAGATGCTCGAAGATCGGTTGCGAATGCGGACGCATGTCGCGTCCAACCGCGACGGTCCGGCAGGCCAGAAAGGTGGCGTAGGCCCGTCCGATCTTGAAAGCGGTTTCGTTGTCCAGCGTGTCTCCGTAAATGCCGCGAATGTCGTAAGCCTTGAAAATGCCAGCCATGCCGATCTCCTGTAGTGGTGTAAATGCGCAAGCGTACTCAATCAAACGCGCGGGCCGGCAACAAGAAAAAAATGCTGGAAATCAAGCCCGCCATGTGTACAGTGGCCTGGTATCGCTAAAAAAGGGAAGGTCGTTGCAATGGCATTGGCACGCGTTTTTTCGGGAGCGGTGTACGGCGTGGAAGCCTATCCGGTCGAGATCGAGGTTCATGCCGGGGGCGGCGATCCGCAGACGGTGATCGTGGGGCTGCCCGACGCCGCCGTCAAGGAGAGCAAGGATCGCGTTCACACCGCGCTGATCAATTCCGGGTTCAGTCCGCATCGCGGGCGGACCACCGTCAATCTGGCGCCGGCCCATATTCGCAAGGAGGGCCCCAACTTCGACTTGCCGATCGCGATCGGCATGATCACCGCCCAGAAAGGGGTGGCGGCCGACCGCACCGAGTCGTTCGCCATGGTGGGCGAGCTGGCGCTCAGCGGCGAGGTTCGTCGCATTCGCGGCGTGCTGCCGGTGGCGCTGGAGGCCCGGCGCGCCGGACGGCGCGGCATCCTGGTGCCGACGGAAAACGCCGAAGAGGCCGCCGTGGTCGAGGGGCTGGAGGTGTACGCAGTGGGCAACCTGCGCCAGGCGGCCGACTTTCTGGCGGGCGACCTCGCGTTGAATCCGCACGAGGTGGATGTGGCCGCGCTGTACGACAGCGGCGCGGCGCAGGAGGAGGACTATGCCGATGTCAAGGGTCAGGAAACCGCCAAGCGCGCCATTGAAGTGGCCGTGGCCGGCGGACACAACCTGCTGATGATCGGGCCGCCCGGCACCGGCAAGACGATGCTGGCCAAGCGCATAGCGTCCGTACTGCCCGATTTGACCCTGGAAGAGGCCCTGGAAACCACTAAAATCCACAGCATCGCCGGCGCGTTGCCGCCGGGCGCCGCGCTGGTGGTGCGGCGTCCGTTCCGCGCGCCGCATCACACCATCTCCGACGCCGGACTGCTGGGCGGCGGCGCGCACCCGATCCCCGGCGAAGTCAGTCTGGCCCACGGCGGAGTTCTGTTTCTGGACGAACTCCCCGAGTTCCATCGCAATGTGCTCGAAGTGCTGCGACAGCCGCTGGAAGACGGAAAAGTCACCATCTCGCGCGCGGCCGGCAGCGTCACGTTTCCCTGTCAGTTCATGCTGGTGGCGGCCATGAATCCCTGTCCCTGCGGTTATTACGGCGACCCCAAGCGCGAATGCCGCTGCTCGCCGAACCAGATTCAGAACTACCGCAACAAGATATCCGGCCCGCTGCTGGACCGTATCGATTTGCATATCGAAGTGCCCGCCATTCGCTACCGCGACCTGACCGCGCTGGCGCCCGGCGAGGCGTCGGCCGCTGTTCGCGCCCGCGTGGCGGCGGCCCGCGAGCGGCAGCAGACGCGTTTCCAGGGACGGCGGGCCGTGCATGCCAACGCGGACATGACGGCGCGCGACTTGCAGAAGCACTGCCGCACCGCCGCGGACGCCCAGGCCCTGCTCAAGATGGCCATCAGCGAACTTAACTTCAGTGCGCGGGCCTACGACCGCATTCTGAAGGTCTCCCGCACCATTGCCGACCTCGCCGGCGCGGAAGCCATCGAGCCCAATCATGTCGCCGAGGCCATTCAGTACCGCAGCCTGGATCGCAACATGTGGATCTAGTCTTACAAGCGCAAGTCGCGGTCGAGCGCAAGGTCGGGTCCGAGACGTTCGCGCAGCCGATCCGCATCGCAGGGGGCGCAGGGGTCGATCTCGATTTTATGGCGCGGTTCCCCGTTGTCGTCGCGGGGCACGGCGACGCCCAACGCCTCGAGCCGCCGCGCCGCCTTGCGCACCATGTCGCGGCGGGCGGTAACGGCGGAGTCGGGGCCGGTCGCGTTCTTGACCGGCGAGAATTCCTCGGCGCGGTCGAAGGCCAGGTTGAGCGTTCTTTGCGCCAGCGGCAGCAGATCGAAAATAAATTTCTCGAACTTGATCGCGTTGGGCGCGGTCGGCTGGACGGTCTGGCCGGTTTCGTCGCAAAACGGGACTTTTTTGCGGGCCTTGTGCATCGGCATGGCCTCGGCGTCCGCGGCGACACGCCGCAGAAAATCCAGCGCGAACATGTGGATGGCCACACTGCCGTAGCGGAAGCGATAGGCGCCGTTCTCGTCGGTCGCGTACATCTGTTCGGGAGTCAGTTCGCTGTATTCCACAATCAGAGGCCGCCCTTCGCGCCGCGCCACGACTCCGACCTTTTCTTCCGGGTCGGACTTCTCGCAGACTTTGACCGACATTTCGGCCTGGCGCATACGGTGCAGGCCGACAAAGGCCGGGTCGGCGATCTCGACCAGCGGATTGTCCACCTGAAAATAGAAGAGGGTCTCCAGTCCGCGGCGTTGCATATCGTCCAGCATGCCCTGCCGACGCAAGGCGGCCAGCAGTCCGCCGTGTCCGTCGGGACTCATAAAGAGGCGGTCGGGCCGTTCCAGGACGATGCGTCCGTCCGGCGTCATGGCCGGCCATTGCCCTTGGGAAAAGAACAGGACGCGCTCGGGGTCGAGTCCGAAAAACTTTTGTTCCGCGAAAAAGGCGCGGGTGGGCGCGTCGTTTTCGCGGCTGGTCATGATGTAGAAGGGAACGGGCGCTCCGGCCTGTCGCTCGCGCGCCAGGATCTTGCGGGCATGCACGCCGAACAGCGACTGATCCGAGAGCGGACCCACGGGATAGCAGCCCTTGGGCCCGTCGAAGCCGAGCCGCGTGCCCTGGCCGCCGGCCACCAAAATACAGCCGACGCGTCCCGCGCGCAATGCGTCTTCGCCGACTTTGCCCGCCTCGGTGCGGGCGGCGCCGGACAGTTGCGCGACGGCGTCCGGCTGCCAGTCGCCGCCCTGACCGGTGTCGTCCCGGCGCAGCAATTCCCGCATGCGGTTGACGACGGCGCCGTCAAGGCTCTCGATTTGCGCTTGCAGCGCTGCGCGCCGGTCTTCGTCCAGTGCGTCCCAGAAGCGCAGCAGATGTTCCTGGCCGCAGGTTTGGAGTGGTCGGGCGATTTCCTCCCGCGTTTTGGTCATGGCTGTGCGTTCTCCGTTTTGCGCTGGAGCGTGTCCAGTTGCGTTTGTTCGGTCTCCGACAATTCCGCGCGCCGGGCCTGCGCGTCCCGCAGGAGCCGCCGCGCCTCGGCGGGCCGGTTTTCCAGCCAGGCCAGTTCCGCCAAATGCAGCAGCGCGACGGGGAGATTGCGGCCGGCCGCCCGGTCCAGCGCCTCGCGGGCCTGCGTCAGCCGGCCCGTGCGCATCAGGATCACGCCGTAGGTATCCTGCAAGGAAGTCTCGTAGAGCTTGGCGTCGGGCGCGGCCAGCGCTTGTTGTATGCGCTGCTCGGCCTCTTCGTAGAGTTCTTTTTCGAGCAGAATCATGGCCAGGTTGTTAAGGGCCGGCGCCAGGGGTCGCTGTTCCAGGCTGCGCCGATAGAAATCCTCCGCGCGATCCAGTTGACCCTGTTCGTGCTGGACCTGCCCCATAATGAAGTTCGCCAGCCCGTGGCGGGGTTCCAGACGCAGCATGTCGCGGGCGTAGCGCAGCGCCTCGTCTCGGTTTTGGCGCTGAAACGCCAGAACCAGCAGGCGGTTGAGCAGGGGGCGGGACTGGCGATTGATGGAGAGCGCCATCTCGAAATACTGACGCGCCTCCTCGAAGTCGCCGCGCGCCAGGGCGGCTTCGCCGCGCAGGATCGGCGCCAGATGCGCCGTTTCGCGATGGCCGGCAATGGGGCCGAGACAACGTTCCAGCTCGCGCGGCTTGTTCTGGCGGGCGAATATTTCGGCCAGCATCACCCAGGCGCGCATGAGGTTGCGGTCCAGTTCCAGAATTTCTTCCAGAACCACGCGGGCCTCGTCCTGCGCCCCGACGGCCAAATAGGCGGCCGCCCATTCCAAAGCCAGTACGGCTTTGTCCGCTCCCGCGTCGCGCGCCCGGTCCAGGTACTCGGCGGCGGCCTGCCGGTTGCCGCCGCGCGCCGCCAGACGCGCCATGCCGAGCAGCGCTCGCACATTGGCGGGGTTTTCCTTCAGCAAGGCGCGATAGATGTCCTCGCCTGCCTGTTCCGAGTGAGTCTGCAAATACAGGTCGGCCAGTGTCTGGCGAATGGCCGGCTTCTGTTCTTCGGCGGAAAGATCCAGCGCCCGACGCATGCCGGCCAGGGCCAGACCCGGTCGGCCGGACATGGCCCAGCGCAAGCCGGCGTCGTAGAACGATTCGGGAGAACGGACGTAGCCGTGATGCCGGGCCAGCCCCCATATCTCGCGTTCGCGCCCCTCCATCGCTTCCCGCAGCCGCTTCATCGTGCCCTCGATTTCCGTGGCTTGCGCGGGTTCCGGCGCGAAATCGGCCTGCATCATCGTCCATTGATTCAACAGCGCGCTGACGTTGTAGGGATTGAGTTTGCGGGCGGCCGCATAGGCGCCGAAGGCGTCTTCCGGGCTTCGGGCGGCGTCTTCCAGCGTCACGCCCAGATTGTTGGCTACCAGCGAGGCGTGGGCGCGCATGTAGCCGACGAAGAAACGGCGCAGAAAGGCGGGCGCGCGGTCCATGTCCGCCAAAATATCGTCCATGCGCGTCCAGAACGCGCGATGCTGTTCCCAGGCGTCGGCGGGCAAATCCTGCGCCGTTTGCCCTCCGACAAACAGCAGGCGGTTGGGCAGGGGCACATGCCCTGCGCCGAACCAGAGGTCGGGCCAGGTCATGACGGCCACTTTTTCGGCCGCCGCCGGGTCCGATCCGATCCAGCCCTGCGCCAACGGAACCAGTCCGATATTCACCAGATTGCGCAGGCGCGGAGTGTCCATGCGCCGGGCGACATGCCGCACATAGAGAGTATGGGCGTCGCCGCGCAAATTAAGCGTTTGCAGGGAGCGCCCCGCTCGCCAGATTTCGATTTCGATCAGATCGTCCAGCGTTCCGTCCGTCCAGAGCCACTCGCAGCGGGCGGGCGTCGCCGCGACGATTTCCCGCGTGTAGCGATTGAGCGCCGCGCCGCTACGGCCGTTGGCGAGCGGGAAGTTGGCCAGCGCCGCGTATCCGGCCGCGCCGAAAAAGGGCAGAATTAGCAGGCCGCAGAGAAGACCGCGCAACAGCGGACGCCGCACCTCCCGGTCGTCGGGCCACCACCCGAACGGCAGCAGCCAGACGTAGGCGGTCAGATAGCCGAGCGTGGCCGCGATCAGGGCGTAGGGCATTACCAGCGGCTGGCTGGGATTGGGGCGCAGACCCCAGGGCGAAAAGGGCGGGTTGAACAGCATGGCGATGGCGATGACGGACATCACCGCGTGCAGGATGTAGTAGCCCCAGTCTCTTTCCTCGTTCAGGGCGCGGCGTCCGGTCAGCAGGGCGCCCAGCCAGGGCAAAATCGCGAAGAGCGCCACCAGCAGGCCGCCCACCGCCGGCAGGGCGCGCGTCATCTCGCGATACTGCATGCGCCAGAAATCCCAGAGGGCGGCGCCCCAGCCCGTGAAGGCGCGCAATTCGTAGTCGTCCAGTCGCGAGAAACGCCAGATCGCCAATCCGTACAGCGCGCTACAGGCCAGCAAGGCGACCGCCGCCAGCAGCAGCACAAAGGAAACGCGCAATTGCCGCGCGCGCCAGCCGAAAAAGAGCAGGAATCCGCCCGCCAGAGGCGCCAGCGGCCAGAAGGCTTCGTATTCGACCAGTCCCGCGCCGTAGAGCAGGGCGAAGAGGACGGCGTAGCGCGCTCGGGTTGTGGCGGCGTAGGCCAGCAGCAGCGCGGCCGCGCCCAGGATCAGCAGCAGATGAAAGGCGGCGGTATGCGCGCGGGTGGCCACGATCCAGAAGGGAACGCTGCCGGCCAGCGCCGTTGCGGCCGCAACCCCGCCCAGCCGCGCGGCCGTGACGGCCCGTTTTTCATCGATAATGGCGGTATCGATGGCCTGGCCCACGGCGTGCCGGATCAGCCCGTACATCAGGGCCACGCAGAGGGCGCCGCACAGGGCGCTGAACAGGTTGAGGAGAAAAACCGGGTCGCCCGGCAGGGCCGTCAGCGCGCCGGCCACCATTTTCCACAACGGCTGATTGGCCACGTATTCCGGTACCAGGTTCAGCGTCTGGGCCGTCAGGCTGGCGGGCCGCCCGAAATAGGCGCCGGAACTCAAGGTAGCCGTGTACAGAACGAGGGTCAGCGCTCCCAGCGCGGCCGCGATTCCCCGGTCGCAGAGTCGTGCGTGTTTTTTCATAACGCCATGTGTATCCTATGGCAGCGCGGCTGACAACTAAAAAACCAGCAATTCTCATTATGGTCGATTTCGGCCAATTTCAAGGGAAAGACAAGCCCATGCCTGCGAGGGGGTGCAAGGGAAGGCCGGGCTTTCTCGGAGGC
>CAZYAW010000287.1:0-36111 GCA_964646045.1 uncultured Victivallales bacterium
GGGTCAGGCAACCGAGCGAAATGGCGTCCACCCCCGTGCTCGCATACTCCGCGAAGGAAGCGCGCGCGATGCCGCCCGACGCCTCCAGCCGGCTTCGTCGGGCGCACAGCGCTACGCAACGTCGGATTTGGGCGGGACTCATATTGTCCAGCAAAATCCACTCGGGTTGCGCCTCCAGGGCGTCGAGCAGCTCGTCTTCCGATTCGACCTCGATTTCCACCGCGATATCCGCAAACGTTTCCCGGGCCTGGCGCACGGCGTCCGCCAGCGACTTGCGGCCGCGTCCGGCCCACAGCGCGCGGTGGTTGTCCTTGATCAGGAAGCGGTCGTAGAGGCCCATGCGATGGTTGGTTCCGCCGCCGCAGCGCACGGCGTATTTTTCGAGCATGCGCAGGCCCGGCGTCGTTTTACGGGTATCGAGCACCGCGACGCCCAGCGGTTGCGCGATATCGACAAACGAACGCGTCAGCGTAGCGATACCGGTCAGGCGCTGCATGAAATTGAGAGCGGTCCGTTCCGCCTTCAGAATCGAACGGGCCGAGCCTTGCACCGTCAGCAGGGTTGCGCCGGCGGCGGCCCGCCAGCCGTCGGGCGCCGCCGCGCCGCACGTCAGATCGGCGTCCGTCTGTCGAAAACAGATCTCGGCCACCCCGCAACCGCAGACGGTAACGGGCTGCCGCGCCAGAATGGCCGCCCGCGCCCGCGTCTCGGGCGAGACCAGCGCGAGAGACGTCACATCGCCGCGTTCGCCCATATCTTCGGCCAGCGCTCGTTTCACCAGATCGGCAACGGCCGGTTCAAGGACGGGGTCGGACATCATCATGGTCGGTATCTCCTGGATTTTGCGCGCTGACGGCGCCGCGTTCCCAGCGGCAGGGCATATAGCAAGGACCGGCCGTCGCGCGGGGCGCCTCCACGACAATCGGAAAGCGGTTGTCGAGTCGATGATAGTGGGTTTTATGATCCGCCGAATGCACGGAAAACGAAAAAAGGTAGGCGCCGGTCGCCAGACAGAGCGAATCCAGCGTCATGCGCAAAAGGCCTTCGCCCGCCGCCAGCGAACCGAAGGAAACCTCTTCAATCTGCGTATTGCCGCCATAAAGCAGGCGTCCGTCCTTATCGGACACGGAAAATCCGAAGACCGGATTTTGGACCGGCTGACAGACTCGATAGCGTATCTCAACGGTCAACGGTTCGCCCCATCGAAAAACGTCCGCCGCGCGCCGATTCCTGTCGAGAAAGAGAACCTCTGCGATGCGGACGGCGCCGGTCCCCCATTCGCGCCCCGGCTCGCCGCCCGACCGCGCGGAAATGGAGCGATAGCGATTGACCACGCTCTGCGCCTCGCCCATGCCGAGTACGCGTCCGCCGTCCAGAAGCAGGATGCGGTCGCTGATCGACTGAATGGTAGCCAGGTCGTGCGAAACCATGAGCATGGTCTTGCCGCACTCCTTGAAATCGCGCATTTTGCGCAGGCACTTGGCCTGAAAATCGGCGTCGCCCACGGCCAGCGCCTCGTCGATCAGCAGAATGTCCGGATCCACCTCGACGGCCACGGCAAAGCCGAGCCGCACGTACATGCCGGACGAATAATGGCGTACCGGCTGGTCGATATAGTCGGCGATCCCGGCAAAATCCACGATGGCGTCGAAACGGCGCCGCATGGTCTCGCGGGACAGCCCCAAAATGGCGCCGTAAAGAAAAACGTTCTCGCGACCGGTCAGTTCGGGATGGAACCCGGCGCCCAGTTCCAGCAGCGAGGAAACGACTCCGTTCACGGTTACGGTCCCGCGGGTCGGCGTCATGGCCCCCGCCGCAATGGAGAGCAAGGTGCTTTTCCCCGACCCGTTGGCGCCGATAATGCCGAGCGTTTCGCCCTGTGCCACCTCGAAACAAACGTCGTCCAGAGCCGTGAAAACCCGTCCAGCGCGACCGCCGCGCAGGCGATCCACGACCATGGCCTTGAGTGTTCGTCCGCCGCCGGGCCGCAGGCGGAAGGTCTTGCCCACATTCTCCATCGCTATGGCCGGCTGGTTCTTCATTGAGCGCTCCCGCGAATTCGGCATTCTACAGTTCGTCCGCAAATTTCTTCTCGACGCCCTGGAAAAGGGCCAGCCCGGCCGCCAACACGGCCCAGGCCACCGCGAACGAGATCCAGACCTGCCCGCCTCCGACCAGCGGCTCGGACATGAGCGCATGGCGATAGACCGCGAGCAGTCCGCTCATGGGGTTCAGATACACCCATGCGCGCCAGGCCTGCGGCAGCATGTCCATTTGCAGATCGATCGAGTAGAAAACCGGACTCATAAAGAACCAGGCGAGCGTACCCACGCCGACGGCGTGCTCGGTGTCTCTGTAAAAAACGTTGGCGGCGGAAACGGCCAGCGCCAGACCCAGACAAAGGGCGCACTGCGTCGCCATCGCCAGCGGCAACAGCCACAGAGCGCCGAACTCGGTTCCGGTCAGCGCCAAAAACATCAGCAGCACGGCAAACGTCAGCAGAAAATTGACGCCATTGGCCAGCACGGTGGAGGTCGGCAGAATATGACGGGGGAAGGCGGTTTTCTTGACAAGGTTGGCGTTGCCGGCCACGGCATTGAGAGAGTCGTTCAGGCACATGACCAGGAACTGCCAGATCACAATGCCGACCACCAGGAAAGACAGAAAGTTTTCGCGGCCCATATTCCAGCGCATGATACGGGCGAAAATAGAATAGATGACAATCATGAACAAGGGCGCCAACAGCGTCCAGACGAAGCCCAGCGCCGAATTCTTGTAGCGAATGCGAAGGTTGCGGCCGATCAGAATGCCCAGCAACTCGCGACGCCGATACAATTCCTTGAAATACCTTCGCACGCGGCGAATCTCCTCTCTGCCGCCCGATACGGTCGCGGCCGACCGACGGGCCTCTATGTTTGTCCTAGCCGCCCGGGACCCATGCAAAACCCATGCCTGTCAAAAGCGGCACGGGTATCTTGCCCGTGTTCATCGGACGAGACTTCCGTTCCGCAAGGGGTTCTGCAAGAGCCTCCGCTCGAAGCATGAAGAATCCCCGAGCGGCTGCGCCGCTTGTCAATGATCGCGTTCCAAAACTTGCAGCGAGTCGGAAATGTCTGAATTTCAATGCGCCGCACCTTATCCATCTCGAAGGAAACCTCGCCGAAAATGCATTGCATGGTAACCGGCGACCATTGCGGAACGCCACTGACCCGATCCCCGTTGCGCAGAACCAGCGACGCTTCTTCGCCATCCTTTTCCATGACGAGAGAACGGACTTTCCCCAGAGGCACAGCGACCTTGCCGATCACGCCGGTGAACCAGAAAGACTCCGCTGACGTCTCGCCCATGAGGCGCGACCCGTCCCGCAGTTCCACCGTTATGCGCGTGTTCTTTGGCGACTCTTCTGCGGCTCGCAGACCGGTGACCGCCAACAGGGCAACCCAAAGAGCGACCGGCCTACGCATAACGAAAAACGGCGTCCCCTTCCGCGCTCCGCGGAACCGGACACCGGGCTCCGGTCGCCTGCGCGCCTCTTCCGTCCCGCGCGCAATAGTCGCCATTTCCGTTCGTCGCATGATGGCCTCGCTTATTCCAGTACCTAGTCACTGTCGTTGGCGAGCGCCGCCACGCTGTCGGCGGTCATGGCGCACAGTCCGCGTTGCGATTGCTCGGCAAAATCGCAGAATTCGAGAGCCGGGCCGTCACGGAACTGACTGCGAATTTCCTCCACCGCCTGCGCTACGTTTCTGCCGGACGCGTACAGAATCTTGAAGGCCCGTCGCACCTGCTGGCGCTGTTCGGGGGGGAACCCGGCTCGCCGCAGGCCGATGACGTTGAGACCCGCCACCCGATTGAGGGTCAGCGGGTTGACCGTGCAGAAGGGAGGGACATCCTTGGACGCCGCGCTGCCCCCGCCCAGCATGGCCAGGCGCCCGATGCGGCAGAACTGATGAATCAGGCAGTTGCCGCTGATGAAGGCGCGCTCGCCGATTTCAACGTATCCGCCGAGCAGGGTGGCGTTGGCCAGCACGACGCGCGGACCCAGCTTGCAATTGTGCGCAACGTGCGAACAGGCCATCAGGAAACATTCCTCGCCGATCACCGTTACCGTGCCGGGCTTGGTCCCGCGATGCACGGTAACGCATTCGCGGATCACGCAGCGCTCGCCAATGTGCACATACGATTCTCCGCCGTCAAAACCCATGTCCTGGGGTACATCGCCCACTACCGCCCCCGCATGCACGCGACATCCGGCGCCCAGCCGAGTATAGCGCAGCACGGACGCATGCGCGCCGATCACGCAGCCGTCGCCGATGACCGTATCTTTCTCGATCACCGCGAAAGGCCCCACCTGCACGTCCCGGCCCATTCGCGCGCCATCATCCACTACGGCCGTTTTATGAATCATACTGTCCTTTCCCCGCCCGCGACGGGCTTCGCCCGCCTGTCCGCGTACGGTCACGCACAGACAAGCGAACGGTTGAACTCCAAGATGCCGGTATTCAGCGCCAAAATCAGTGAAAGCGCACAACC
Organism: uncultured Victivallales bacterium; assembly: GCA_964646045.1. Lineage (GTDB taxonomy): Bacteria > Verrucomicrobiota > Kiritimatiellia > UBA8416 > SLMC01 > CAZYAW01. The sequence continues at coordinate 4,534 of CAZYAW010000287.1, forward strand.
CCTTCCTCTCGCATACTGAAAAAGGCCTTGCCGCCTTGCGCACTCGCGCGGCCCAGCACCACATGGTCGAGAACCTTGATATCCACCACGGCGCCGGCTTCAATCAATTGGCGGGTCATGCGCAAATCTTCGGAAGACGGACTCGTATCGCCTGACGGATGATTGTGAGCCAGAATCACCGCCGCCGCCCCCGTACGAATGGCTTCGCGAAACACTTCACGCGGGTGGACCAGACTGGCGTCCAAAATGCCGCGCGTCACATTGAATGGACTGCCCTTTAAAGTATTCTTGGTATCCAGATGCAAAACCCAGAACCGTTCCGTATCCAAACTGCGACTGCCCGCGCCCAGCAGGCGCGCCACGTCACCGGGACAGCATATTTTGAATTTTCTGGGCAGACCCTCCTCGTTCAAGCGCCGCCCGATCTCGAGCGCGCATTTCAGAACCTGGGCTTTGACAGGCCCCAGCCCCGGGCTGGCGGCCAATTCCGCTGTGGAACAGGCCGCCATCCCGGTCAGCGAACCGTATCGGCGCAACAGCGAGCGGGCCAGATCCACCACGTTGACGCCCCGGATTCCGCTCCGCAACACGATCGCCAGCAGCAAATCGTCCGCCACGTTCTCGACCCCGACGCGATCGGCCTCCTCGCGCGGACGCAACCTTGCCGGGATGTCCCGAATGCGGCCCGGCGCACTGGCGATCGCATACCCGTTCGCCGGCGCCGCGTCTTCCGTTGTTTCCACCGCCTGGATCGCCATGGCGCCGTCCTCCTCCCGCTCTCAAAAGAAGCAAAAAACGGGGCGCGACGCAAGACCCAACCTTTCCGGTCTCTCACGGCCGGACAACCTGCCGAACATCGCACCGTAATTGTTCCGTCAAAGCTTCGCGCGTAGCGAACTTTTTTTCGTCGCGCATCTTGTGCAAGATGAAAACCTCGATCTCGCGTCCGTACAAATCGCCTCTAAAGCCGGGCAGATGCACCTCCGCCGCCAACGGCTCCGGTGCGGCCGACGCCGGACCGAAAGTGGGCCGCCGCCCCAGATTCAAAAGGCCAACGCGTCTGCGCGCACGGGATCGGCCGGGACACAGCGACACCGCACATTCATAAACGCCCGCCGGCGGCAAGGCGACGCGGCCAAGCGCCAGGTTGGCGGTGGGAAAACCCAATTGCCGTCCTACGCCGCGCCCCGCCACAACCGGACCGCACAGGCTGAACGGGCGTCCCAGTAAATCGGACGCCTCCCGTAGTCGCCCCGCCGCCACCGCTGCACGGATCCAACTGCTGGAAATTCTTTTTCCGCACACCGCGACCGGACGAACCACGGTCAGTCTGCGGCCCGCCGCCTGCATGCGCCGTGCCAGCCAGGCCGCCGTTCCGCGCCCGTTGCGGCCGAAGCGCCAGTTGCTCCCGGCGAACAGACAGCGTAACGAGGGGACTTGGCGCAGCAGATCGTCGGCAAACTGCGCGGGATCGAGCTGCGCCAGCGAACGCGTAAAGGGCAGCATCAGGCAGCCGTTGAATCCCATCGTCGCAAACAGGCGCAAACGCTGCGCATTGGTGGTAAGCAGAGGCGGTGCGGCCGGGGGATCGAGCAGGACCAGAGGGTGTTCGTCGAAGGTCAGGATCCAGGCCTGCGCGCCTATCGAGCGGGCATGCGCCAGCGCCGGCTCCAACGTCCGACAATGCCCCCGATGCACTCCGTCGAAAAAACCGGCGGCCATGACGATCGGCTTGCGCCTGGCGACGAGATCCGACAAACGAGCGCGGATATGCATAGCAAGCCTACTCCCGTTCACCGGCGAACGGCCGCGAACTGGCGGATCGGCAAAACCAGCGGCCGCAGCTCGTCCGACGACAAGGCCAGCACCCGTGCAAGCGGGACGGCCTGGCCGATCTCCAACGCTCCGCTTTTCGTGCGGCGCAGCGCCGCCAGGTGGGCGCCGCATCCTAAAATGTCGCCAACATCCGCGCACAACGTGCGCACATAGACGCCGCGCGTACAGCGCACCACGAAGGAAACATTCGGCAACTGAAAATCGCGTACCGAAAACTCGTACACATGGACCAGCTTCGGCTTGCGCTCAATGGTCTGGCCGCGGCGCGCCAGCTTGTAGAGCGGAACGCCGTTCACCTTTTTGGCGGAGACCATCGGCGGCACCTGCCAGACATCGCCGGTCCATTGCGCCATCGCCTGCTCCAGCCGAACGCGGTCGATCGCGGCGCAATCGGCCTCCCGCAGCGTTTTACCGTCGGCATCCTGTGTATCGGTTTCGACACCCAGTCGCATCACGCCCTCGTACATTTTGTCCGAACCCATGAAGGTTTCGGACAGTTTCGTGCCGCGTCCGAGCAACAGAACCAACAGTCCGGTCGCCTGCGGGTCCAGCGTACCGCCGTGTCCGACTTTTCCGATGCGGAACTTGCGGCGCACGGCGTCCACCACATCGTGCGAAGTCATACCGGAGGGTTTATCCACCAGAAGAACACCGTCCATTTCGCACAGACGCGAGGGCGGATCAGGTCGGGCGTGAATCGGGGGGGGCGTCAGGGCCATAGTCGGGTTCCTTCTCCAACGAAAGGCGATCGCCTTCTTCTTTTTCCAGTTCCTCCAGGAGGCACAGAATTTTGTGTCCTTTTTCCGGCGCCGTATCGGCGGCAAAATGGAGGCGGGGCGTATATTTGAGCTTCATGTTGCGGGCGACCGTTTTCTGAAAATCGGAGCGGCGCCGACGCAGAACACTCAAAATTTTCGACTGGCCGGACTCGTCGGCGCGGATGGCCACATACACTCGCGCGTCGCGCAGATTCGGGGTGGTATCGACGCGCGTTACGGTCACGCGGGAAAGATCGATCGATTCCGAGCCGCCCAACCGGAACAGGAACAGGCCGACTTCTCTTTTGAGCAGTTCATTGACGCGATCCATGCGATGAATGGCCATTCCAACGTTTCCCGGGTGGTAAGCGCCGTCGCCTACAAAGTTTGCTGGACTTCCTTGAGTTCGTAGAACTCCAGGATGTCGCCTTCGGCGAAATCCAGAAATTTGTCGAGGCGAATGCCGCACTCCATGCCCTCGCGCACCTCGGCCGCATCGTCCTGAAAACGCTTCAACGAAGAGATTTTACCCTCGTGCAAGGTTTCTTGATCCCGCAGAACACGTACGCGGGCCTTGGGATTGACGCGGCCCTTGACCACCATGCAACCGGCGATTTTACTGCGCTTGCCCATCGTGAAGACCTGTCGGATTTCGGCGCGGCCCAACACGGTTTCCTCGATTTTGGGGGCCAGCAGGCCCACCATGGCATTGCGCACTTCGTCAATGAGTTCGTAGATGATGCGATACAGCCGCACTTCCACGCCTTCGTGCTTGACCACGGCGTCGATACCGGGCTCTTTGGAAACGTGAAAGCCCACCACCACCGCATTGGAGGCCGAAGCCAGCATGATATCGTTGGCGACGATATTCCCCGTTCCCGTATGCAGGATGTTCAACGCGGCCTTGTCGCTCTTGATTTCGTTGAGCGATTGCGCCACCGCTTCGACCGACCCCTGAGTATCGGCCTTGAGAATGAGATTCAACTGCTTGACTTCGGATTGGCCCATGTTCTGCAGGAGATTTTCCAGAGAGGTCTTTTTGACCGCGTCGAGTTGGCCGCTGCGCAAGTCCTCTTTCTTTTCACCGGCCGACGCGCGCGCCACGCGTTCGTTGGCGCACACGCTGAACTCCGTACCGGCCTCCGGCACGCCCGACAGTCCCAGCGCCTTGACCGGAGTGGAGGGCGGCGCCGACTTGATCTTGACGCCGTGATCATTGATAAGGGCCTTGACCCGACCGTAAAGATGTCCGCACAAGACAATATCACCCACATGGAGCGTGCCGTTCTTGACCAGCAGATTGGCGGTCGGCCCCATACCGGTCTCCAGTTGCGACTCGATCACGTATCCCCGAGCCCGCGCCTTCGGATTGGCCTTAAGTTCGAGCACTTCGGACTGCAAGGCGATCATCTCCAGGAGGTGATCGATGCCCTCCCCGGTTTCCGCGCTGACCGGACAGCAAATCACTTCGCCGCCCCATTCCTCCGGAGCCAGACCCTCCGCCTGCAGTTGCGACATGACTCCGGCAACATTGGCGCCGGGAAGATCGATCTTGTTGATCGCCACCATGATGGAGGTTCCGGCGGCGCGGGCATGGTCGATCGCTTCGCGGGTTTGCGGCATGATCCCGTCGTCGGCGGCCACAATCAGAACCGCGATGTCCGTGAGCATGGCGCCGCGCGCCCGCATGGCGGTGAAGGCCGCATGGCCCGGCGTGTCAAGAAAGGTAATGCGAGCCCCGTTGGTTTCCACCGTATAGGCGCCAATATGCTGAGTAATGCCGCCCGACTCCCCGGCGGCCACGCGGGTCTTGCGGATGCGGTCCAGCAGAGACGTCTTTCCGTGATCCACGTGCCCCAGAAACGTGACAACCGGCGCGCGCGGCAAAAGATCCTCCGGCCGGTCCTGTTCCTCTTCCGTTTCCGCCGCCTGCTGCTGCCTCATCGCCTGGCGATGTTCGTCCAGCTTCTTTTCATGACGAAAATCGAAGCCGCGCTTTTCGGCGATCTGTCGCGCCACCGCCACGTCCAGCGTCTGCTGAATCGCCGCGAAAACATTAATGGACATCAGATCGGCGATCAGCTCGTTGGGTTTAATGTTCATCATCTCCGCCAGATCCTTGACCACGACAGGGCCGCGCACGGAGATCACCGGCTTGTCGGAATCTTTCGTCCGGGACGGAGCGGCCGCCCTCTCGCGAGGCGAGCGCCGCATCGACTTGTCGCGATAGCCGGGCCCGGACGATTTGCGTCGTCTCCCGTAATCGGGACGCTCGGCGGAACGGGGCGCATGCCGAGGCGTGCCGGCGCGATAGAGCGGCGTCACTTTGCCCATGCGGCTCGGTACAGCCGCCACCTCATCTTCATCGGCGGCGGCATCGGTCGTCTCGACAGCGGGCGGCGGAGGAACCTTGTCCTCCCGAGCCTCGACATCAAAACGGATTTTGGGAGAAGAGTCCGCCGTCGGGGCGCTCCAGGCGGATTCAATATCCTTCTTGAGGGAAAGCGATTCATCCGTTTCCGATTCGGATTCGCGAGTGGCCGACGGCCCGGCCCGATCCCCGGACGGGGCGTCGCCGGCCGCAGGCGACTCGACATCGGCGGGACGCAGACGCCTTTTCTCTTCCGCCTGCCGGGACTCTTCCTCCTCTTGCGTTTTGCGGGCTTTCGCCGCAGCCGCCGCCTGTTTTTTCGCTTCGGCCGCCGCTTTGGCCTTGTTTTTTTCGAGCGAAGCCAATACGCTTTCCGGTACCGGGAAGCTGTATTTTTCGCAAATACGCACGACGATCTGATCGTCGAGCGCGCTCATGTGATTCGGGACTTCGACATTAAGCGGACGCAGGTCGGACATTAGCGCCTTGCTTGGCATTCCCAAAACTTTGGCAAATTCAAAAACTCTCATTATTCCCTCGGCTATTCCTCTTCCGCTTCCTGCTGGGCTTTGGCCGCCGCCTCGTAGAGGGCTTGGCACTCCGCCTCGGAGAGCCCGGTGGCCTCCGTTAAATCCGTTAGTTCAGCCGCAAGAATGCCCTCCGCCGACAGGAAGCCGGCCCGCACCAGCGCATCCGCCTGCTCCGACTCAATGCCGTCAATTTGAACAAGACGCTCCACGGCTTTCTGCACCTTCTCCTCGAAAGTCGTTTCCTCCTCGATTTTCTGTATGTCGATTTTCCAATCCAGCAAGCGGGACGAGAGCCTGACATTCTGTCCCCTTTTGCCGATCGCCAGAGACAGCTGATCGGACTCGCATTCCGCCCTCAGCAAATGCGGGACCTGTTCGTCCACCCATATTCTCGCCAGTTTCGCGGGAGACAGCGCATTCGCGGCATAAGTCAAAATGTCCTCGCTCCAGCGCACAATGTCGATCTTCTCGCCGGAAAGTTCGCGCACGATATTTTTGACACGCATGCCGCGCATGCCCACGCAGGCGCCCACCGGATCGACCTTTTCGTTGTTGGACTTCACCGCGATTTTGGCGCGGTATCCCGGTTCGCGAACCACACCCATAATCTCGACGACTCCGTCGGCGATTTCGGAAACTTCTATCTCGAACAAACGCCGCAGGAAATCGGGGTGACTGCGCGAAACAATGAGAGCCGGCCCCACCGCGCTGTTCTGCGCCCTGAGAATGCAGGCCCGAATGCGTTCCCCGGTCTGATATTCCTCCGTGGGAACCCGTTCGGTAGCCGGCAGCAGCGCTTCACCGCGACCGATATCGATAATAATGTCACTGCGATTGAAGAGCTTGACCGATCCGCTGACGATATCGCCGACGCGATCTTTGTAGTCTTCGTAAACGTTGGCGCGTTCGGCCTGGCGAATTTTCTGCACAATAGTCTGCTTGGCGGACTGCGCCGCGATGCGACCGAAATTCCGGGGCGTGACTTCCACCTCGACGACATCGCCAAGTTCAACATCGGCTTTCCGTCGGCGGGCGGCCGACAGAGAAATAGTATCCGCCGCATCGCCCTCCGCCTCCGGCACCACGGTTTTCCGGGCAAAAGCCTTAATGTCGCAAGACGTTCTGTCGATGGCCACGCGCACATCGCGTCCGGCCACCCCCACGACCCGTTGCGATACCGTCTGCAGGGCTTCCTCAACCGCTTTGATGAGGGTTTCGCGATCTACGCCCCGTTCTTTTTCCATATAACTCAAAATCGCCGAAAGTTCGCTGTTCATGACCTTATCCGCCTTCTTTCGTTTCTCCGTTCAGGCCGAATTCCCCAGGCCTACCGAAAATCCTGACCTTCGGCACGGAATGGCCAGCAACCTATCAGAGTTGCTTTAAAAGAGTCAAGACCTGTTTCGGGAAAAAAGAAGCCACGCCGCATTGTACGGCGTGGCTTCGTCCGTTTTCCGTCCTGTCAGGCCCTACTTCTTGCCGACGACGGCGTCTTTGGCGGCTTTGGCAATGCGGAATTTCAACACGGTTTTCGCCGGAATCTTAATCGCTTCACCCGTTGCAGGATTGCGCCCGACACGCGCTTTCCTCTTCATCAGTACCAACTTGCCCAAACCCGGAACCGTAAAGCCGGCCTTGGCATTCTTGTAGGCCATGTCAACCAGAGCGTCAAGCGCGACTCCGGCCTGCTTCTTGGTGATTTCCGCCGCTTCCGCGACATTCGTGACAATCTGACTCTTCGTCAATTTCTTGGCTACGGCCATAGTCGAACCTCCTTATGTGTTGGGTTTAGAAACATTTGTTCCTGCCTATGAAATCCAATTAGAGGCTATTGGCGAAAATTTTGCAACACAATATTTTCGTTTTTTTTCAAAAAGCCGATTGACATCGTAGCCGCGAGTTGCTATCTGTTCCCGCATCTTTTCGGGACGGAGGGGGTATAGCTCAGTTGGCTAGAGCGTCTGAATGGCATTCAGAAGGTCAGGGGTTCGACTCCCCTTACCTCCACCACCGCATCCGCACGACACACTCAGATCTTCTGGATATCCGGCATGAAGGATGAAGTCTTCGAAATCGGAGCGCCCGGACTGGACGTCGAAGCCGTGGTCGCCGACGTGCGGGCCGCCGTACTGGAGAAAACCCGCCAAAACCTCTACGCCGACGCCCGCATCGCCCGTGCCGAACGAAGCAACCTCGACAACATCAAGGACGACGAAACTTTTCTGGCCTTCTATCTGGAATGTCTGCGCGACGCGGTGTTCGTGGACATTAACGATTTCGAAATTCTGGAACGACGCGCCTGGGGCGCCGGTCTGCTGGTGGAACTCAAAAAGCTTATCTGGAAGGGTCTCAAGTTCTACACCTACCGTCTCTGGACGCAGCAAAATCAAGTGAACGGACTGTTGTTGTCGGCGCTGGACAGCATGGAAAACCGCTACCGGGAACGGATCGCCGATCTGGAGCGCCGGATCGCCGATCTGGAGAATCCGTCCTGAACCCGCCCTCTCTTTCCCATGTGGCCTTCGTTTGCCCCCGCTTCGCCGACGGGACCGCGCCCGGCGGCGCGGAAACTCTGCTCAAGTCCCTGGCCAAGCGCCTGCAAGGACGCGGCGCCACTGTTTCCTTCCTGACCACCTGCGCGACCGACCACTTCACCTGGGCCAACACGCTGCCGCCGGGCATGCGCATGACGGACGGCGTCCCCGCGCATTATTTTCCTGTAGACGAACGCGACGTACCCGCTTTTCTGCGGGCCCAGCAAAGACTCTGCGCTCGGCGCCCCTCCGATCCGGCGACGGAGAAGGAATGGCTGCAAAACGGCGTTAACAGCTCCGCGCTCTGCCGTCACCTGCGCGACCATGCCGACGAATACGACCGCATCGTCGTCGGCCCCTACCTTTTCAGCCTTTCGCATGCCGCCGCCGCCGTGGCGCCCGAAAAAACCGCGCTAGTCCCCTGCCTGCACGACGAGCCCTTCGCGCGCATGAAGGCCACACGCGAACTGTTCGCCGCCGTCCGGCACGTTCTCTTCAACAGCGCGCCCGAACGGTCTCTGGCGACACGTCTGCTCGATTTTCCGGCCGACCGCGGCTCCGTCGTGGGCATGGGACTCGATCCGTTCGCAGCCGATCCCGCCGCCTATCGACGCAGCCGCGGACTGACCGCGCCCTACCTCGTATATGCCGGACGGCGCGAACCTCTCAAGGGGACGCCCACCCTGCTGGACTATTTTGCCGCCTTCCGCAGCCGCACGGGACGGGACGTACGCCTCGTTCTGACCGGAGCGGGTCCGCTCGACATTCCCGCCGACTGCGCGCCTTTCGTCACGGACGAGGGGTTCGTGTCGGAACAGGCCAAACATGAAATCATGGCCGGCGCCCTGGCCTTCTGTCACCCTTCGCAGAACGAAAGCCTCGGCATCGTTCTGCTGGAAGCCTGGCTGGCCGGCGCACCGGCCCTGGTACGAGCCTGGAGCGAGGTACTGACGGATCAATGCCGTCGCAGCGGCGGCGGACTGTGGTTCAGAAACTACCCTGAATTCGAGGAAGAGCTGCTGCTGCTGCTCGATCATCCCCGCTGGGCGCAAGACCTGGCCCGCAACGGCCGCGACTACGTCCTGCGCGAGTACGCCTGGCCGGTCGTGGAACAGCGCCTGCTCGCCTCCCTGCAGATCTGAAAAAGCCCCGTCATGGAGATCCTCCGTTTGCGGATGGCGACAAAAGGAGGGAAAAGCGCAACGGCGGACTTTGCCGGGTCAGGCGCGCCAGTTTGCGCAGCAGCCGCGCCTCCAGCGCGCTCCGGCGCTTGACGTCGCCATCGGCCGGGAGCGGGATCTGACCGCCCGCCATGGCGCGATGGCCGCCGCCCGTGCCGCCCATGGCGCTCGCCAGCCGCTGCATGACGCGCCCGGCGTCGATCTCGCGCCGCGCCGTCCGCAGGGACAACAGCCAGCGACCGTCGTACTCTCCCGCGCACAGCGCCCACTCGCATTCCTCGTGGCGCAACAGCAGCTCGGCCACTTCGCCGATCTGGTCGGGCGTCTCGATCTCGCCCGGGAAACTGACCGTCAGACTGCCGCACCGACGGGCCGCCTGCAGGGCTCCGGCCATCAGCCGAAAATACGAGGTCGGAACGTTGGCCTGTTCGATATTGTGATACATGCGAATGTTGGCGCTGCGGTACAGTACCAGACTGGCTTCCAAATCGGCGCGACTGCTTTCACGACCCAGATCCTGCGTGTCGGAGCGAATCCCGTAGAGCAGCGCGGTGGCCAGCGGCGGCGAAAGAGCCAAATCGGAGGCCGTCAGATATTCCCATATAATCGTGGACGTGGCTCCATAGCGGCGACGGATGTCCGTAAACGGCGACTGTCGCGTCGCGCGTCGACAAGGGTGATGGTCGATGACAACGTGGGGAACCACGGCGGCCGACAAGCTGTTGTTGCCGGTTCCGGGCTGCGTATCCACCAGCGCTATCGCGTCGCAACTGTCGGTCGGCGTCCCGCCCAGAGGGCGCATCGGGACATCCAGATAGTCGAGCAGCGCCCGGTTTTCGACCCGACCGACGACACCGCCGAAGCCGATCGAACAGGTGACGCCATGCCGCCGCAGGGCCCATTCACGCAGGCCCGCCGCCGACGCGATGGCGTCGGGATCGGGATAATCCTGAATAAGGATCAGCAGCGATTTGCGACCGCCCAGCACCTCGTCCAGTTTCTTCAGCTTATGCTGCGTTGTTTTCAAGTCGACCGTCACACGGCTCCTTTTGCGATCCGGGCCGTATACCCGGCTACGGGCAATGGACCAGCCCGTGTAGATTCCTTCCCGCCCGCAACGCCGTCTCGGCCGCCTGGCGCGGCAAACGCAGCAGGCGAATGCCGCCGTCCACGGTAGAGCGAAACATCTTTTCCATATCGTTGTAGTCGGGCTGCGAAAGATTGACGGCGCGCACGCATAACGGCGCGCCGGAAGCGGCGGCCAGTGGCTGCGAGCACTGCGCCAACTGCTGCAACGCCATCGCCTCGTGACTCTCCAAAGCGCTGTTCACCGAAACCGCAGGCCACCGGCGCGGCCGCCGCGCGACGCGGCGAGAATATGTCCTGCTCGCTGCCGACGTTCAGAAAGGTCTTCCATTGACCCAGCAACCCGTCCTCCACCTCCGGAACAATCCGTCCTTCCAAATCTTCCAAATAGGGTTTCAGCTCCATATTCCGGCATCCTTTCGCAACGGCGGCTTCACCCTCTATCGCTCGCCGCGCGCGTTGTCAAGACCTACAGCCGTCGATTAAATACCGGAACCGGGATCGCTCCAGGGGCGCTCCCCGTCGTGCCAGCGACCGTCCTGGTGACGGACCAGCGGACGCGGCTGCTGATTGTAGACGCGGGAGCGCGGCGGAACTGAATGGGTCAGCCAGACATTGCCGCCGATCTCCGAGCCCGCGCCGATGGTCACGTCGCCCAGAATCGTGGCCCCGCCGTAGATGACGACACCGTCCTCGACATTGGGATGGCGCTTGATTCCCTTGACCAGACGGCCTTCGTCGTCTTTGCGGAAACTGAGAGCGCCCAGTGTTACGCCCTGATACAACTTGACCTTGCGCCCGATCACGCAGGTCTCGCCAATCACCACGCCGGTCCCGTGATCGATGAAAAATCCCGGTCCGATGCGCGCTCCCGGATGAATATCGATCCCTGTGCGCGAATGCGCGTATTCGGACATGATGCGCGGAATCATGGGCACGTTGCGCTCGTAGAGCGCATGGGCCAAACGATGCACCATCACCGCATAGGCGCCCGGATAACTGATGACCACCTCCATCGGCGATTGCGCGGCGGGATCGCCCTCGTAGGCGGCGGCGATATCCTCCTGCAATACGCACTTGATCTCGGGCAGTCGTTCCAGCAGATGCGCGGCGGCTTCGGCGGCCTTCTCCGCGCAACGGCCGCAGTCTTCACAGGGTTCCACGGTACATTGATACTGCCATGCGGCCTGCATCTGATCCCGCAGGGCCGGCACCGTCTTTTTCAGTTCGGCGCGCAAACTCGCCGCCAGACTTTGCCGAGCCGCCGGCGGGCGACCGTGGCAGCCCGGAAACAGCACGGAAATCAACGCCTCCAGCTCGCGCTGCACCGATCGTTGTCCGGCCAGACTTAACCCCTTGGTCATGCCCTCCATCACCGGACAATCACGGCAACCGCACAGTTTGCCAACCACCTCCGCTATCGTTTCGGCCATGGCCTTCATCCTTTCCATTACGCGCGCGCAATGCGCGCCAACACGCGATCCGCCCCCCAGGAACACAGGCCGCAACGAATCAGCCAGCGGTCCAATCGGCCGGCGGGCAGACATAGAACATTTTCGACCGTAATGCCGAGGGCGCGGCACAAATCGCGGAAATCGACCAGCGTAAAGGGATGCACGGCGAGCAGATCGCCGTCGGCGGCCTGGCGTTTCCGGCACGCCGTGTCCCGCAAAGGCATGCGTCCCCCGCAAAGCAGCCGCAAGCGCCGTCGCCAATGGCCCGCGTTGGGAAAGGCCACCACGCCGACTCTCGCCAGCCGCAGCATTTCCCGCAACACCATGCCGGGCCGACCCAGCTCGTGCAGCGTCTCGCTCAAGACCGCGCAGTCGAAGGAACCGTCCGGCATGCAGGCCAGTCCCTCGTCGGCATTGCCCTGAAAAATTTCGTGCCCCTTGTCGATGACGCCGATCACATGCGCCAGATCGATCTCCAGTCCGACCCCGCGCGCCTCGTTCGTGTGCGCCAGCAAATCCAGCAAAGCGCCGTTTCCGCAGCCGATGTCCAGCACTCGCGCGTTGCGCCCGGTCCAACGCCGGATCACCTCGAACCCCTCGTTCGCCTGCGCCGCTTCCGCGCCCGACAGCGGACCCGCGCCGCGCTCGGGCGACTCCACCCACGGCAGAAACGCATGAATCGCTTCCGCCAGATGTTGAATGTCCACCAGAAAAGCGTCGTGTCCATGCGGCGCCTGCAGGCGGCAATAGGAAACGCGCTTGCCGGCCCGCAACAATTCGCGGGCCAGCTCCACCGACTGTTCCGGCGGGAACAGCCAGTCGGAACTCAGGGCCACGATTAAAACGCGGGCGCGGATCGGTTCGCAGGCGCGTGCCAGGCTGCCGTATTGTTCGACCAGATCGAAATCGTCCATGGCGCGCGTAATACACACATACGATCCGGCATCGAACCGCCGTATGAACTTGGCGCCCTGATGCGACAGATAGCTTTCCACCTGAAACATGGACGGCGTATCCGCCTCGCCCGCCGCTTGCGCCCCTGTTTTGCCCCGCCCGAATTTGGTCTCCATCATTTCGGGCGAAAGATAGGTGATATGCCCCAGCTTGCGCGCCAGCGCCAGCCCGAAGTCCGGCGACCGGCCGCTCCCGTAATAGTCGCCGCTCTGCCAGTGGGGATCCGAGGTAATGGCTTCGCGTCCGACAATGTCGAACGCCAGCGCCTGGGAGGACAAACTCTTGCCGGTCGCCACCAGTATGCAGCGACGTACGCTGTCGGGGAAGCGAATAATCCATTCCAGCGCCTGCATGCCGCCGAACGAACCGCCCACCAGGGCAGCCAAATGACGAATGCCCAGGTGCTCCAGCAGCAGACGATGCGCCCGCACCATGTCGCCCACCGAGATCGGCGGAAAATCGGATCCGTAGGGACGCCCGGTCGCCGGATTCGGCGAAGACGGCCCTGTTGTTCCCCGGCAGCCGCCCAGCACATTGGCGCACACCACGTAGTAGTAGCGCGTGTCAATCCCCTTGCCCGGCCCGATCATCTCGTCCCACCAGCCGCGCGCGTCGGGCGTATCCTCGTGACAGCCGGCGACATGCGCATCGCCGGTCAGGGCATGGCAGACGAAAATCGCGTTGTTCTTGTCCGCCGTCAGCTCGCCGTACGTTTCATAGGCCACCGTCAGTTCGGCCAGACGGCGCCCGCAATCCAGCGGAAAACCTTCCGGCGGCAACGCGATGCGCGCCCGACGCGTCTCGACAAAGCCCAGGCTCTCGCCCGCCGCCCTGTTGCCGACGGCCGCGCCCGTCGCAGCGCCCGCCGCCGTCACGAGCGCCCCTCTCCCCGCGTTTCCGCGTCGATCCAGTCCAGATAGGGGCGCCATCCGGCCTGGACCGGCAGCGCGACAATTTCGGGAACCTCGTACGGATGCCGTTCCCGAATCCACGCGATCGTTTTTTCCGTCAGAGCCGCGCGGGTTTTCACGAACAGCAACTGCTCGCCGCTTTTTTCCATCCGGCCTTTCCATCGATACACGCTGCGCACCGGCAGGATTTGCACGCAGGCGGCCAATCGCGCCGCCACCAGCGACTCCGCCAGAGCGTCGGCCGCCGCCGCGTCGCCCACGGCGCTCATCACCATCGCGTATGCCGGACCGTCATTCATCCGATATCCTGAAACAACTCGCTGGAAAGATAGCGCTCGCCCGAGTCCGGCAGAACGACTACAATCGTCTTGCCCGCAAACTCCGGCCGCGCCGCCAGCCGGGCCGCGACGGCCCCGGCGGCGCCGCAGGAAATGCCCGACAGAATCCCCTCTTCCATCGCCAGTCGGCGCGCGAAGACCATGGCCTCCTCGTTGCCAACCGTCTCCACGCGATCCACCAGCGAGAGGTCCAGCACGCCCGGCACGAAACCCGCGCCGATCCCCTGAATCTTGTGAGGCCCCGGCACGGGCGGCTTCCCGGCCAAAGCCTGTGTCAAGACCGGACTGTTCGCCGGTTCGACCGCGACCGACAGAATCGACTTGCCGCAGGTCCGCTTAATGTATCGCGAAATGCCGGTCAGCGTACCGCCCGTACCCACGCCGGCCACCAGCACGTCGATGCCGCCGTCGGTATCCTGCCATATTTCGGGTCCCGTCGTTGTCTCGTGAATGGCCGGATTGGCCGGATTCTCGAACTGCTGCGGCATAAAATATTTTTCGGGTTCGCCCTGCGCCAGTTCCGTCGCCCGCGCAATGGCGCCCGCCATGCCCAGTGCGCCGTCGGTCAAAATCAGGTGGGCGCCCAGAGCCTTGAGCACCTTGCGCCTTTCCAGACTCATGGTCTCCGGCATAGTCAATGTCACCGCATAGCCGCGCGCGGCGCCCACATAGGCCAGAGCAATACCCGTGTTGCCGCTGGTCGGCTCGATCACGCCGCGCACTCCGCCCGACTTGAGTTCGCCGCGTTTTTCCGCGTCCCAGATCATGGCGGCGCCGATGCGGCATTTTACCGAGTAGGCCGGATTACGCCCCTCGATCTTGGCCAGTGTCAGCGTGCCGCCCGCCGTCGGCGCCACCTTGTTCAGCCGCACCAGCGGCGTTCTGCCGATCGACAGCGCATTGTCTTCGTAAACCGTCATGCCAGCCTCCTCCGCCCTTTCGTCTTCCCACACGATTTTGCAACGTATCATTTCACGGCGTCAGAGTCAACGACAAACCCCCGACCATTCTCGTTTGCGGGCATAAACCGCACGAAAACAGTCGTTCAGGCTGTCCCGAACTGTTATGAGAACGGCGGTCGAGCGGGTTTCGGAGCTTGACGACTTCATCCGCAAGATGGTAGGGAATCGCGTCAGTTCATGGCAGAGGAGAGGATGGCGGGATGACATCGGCTGGGCTTTACCTGGTTTTCGTTCTGATAACGGGACTGGGCCTTTACGCTCTCTTCTTCGAGTCCTCGAGCCGCCTCCTGCGTCAGCATCCCCGTCTCGTCGTCGGGCTCGTCGCGGCCATTCTGACACTGGCATACGCCTATGCGCGCCACCGGCTGGTGCCCTTCCAGGCGGATACCGCCCGCCAGGCCGTGCTGCTGACCGGCGACGAACCCGACTACCTGCTGGGCGCGCTCAGCCTGGCCCGCGACGGCGATATCGACGTTGCCAACAATATCGCCAACCAGGACTGCCTTATCTTTCAAAAACGGCCAGGACGGGGCTGGAAATTCGACTATTTCAACCGCATCGCCGAGGGCCGTATCGAAGCCCGGCGAGCGGAATGGGGCGGGAGCCGCTACTCCCAGCATCGCCCGGGCACCATGGCTTTTCTGGCTCCGGTCTTTCGGCTGACCGACTGCCGTGTGCGCTGGTGGTCCTACACGATGATCTCCATGTGGACTGTTCTCTTTGCGGTCGTCTTCTGCCTGCTGTCCCGCCGCGAGGGTCTGGCGACTCCGTTCACCGCCGCGCTCGCCCTCGTTTTTCTGCTGGCGCCTCCCGTCTTTTTCTACGCCAATCAGGCCTATCCCGAAGTGCCCGCCGCCACGCTCATTGCCACAGCTTTTCTGCTAAGCATACGTTCCCGTCCCCGTTACGGACCGTACAGCGCCGCCCTGCTAATCTGCGCCGCCGTCTGGTTTTCCGACCGCATCCTGCCCGCCGCCGGCACGCTCGGTTTCTTTCTGCTTTACACCGGACGAAACTGGCGGCAAAGAGTCGCCCTCGCCGCCATTTTGACGACCGGCGCCGCCCTTTTCGCAGGGTACTGCCTGCATCGCTTCGGCGTACCCTACCCGATCAGCCACGATGCCACTTACGGTTTCAGCGTCCTGCGACTGCCCATCCGTTTCCTGCAAATCTTCTTCGACCGCAAACAGGGCTGGGCCTGGCTTTTCCCGGTCTCTTTGCTCATGCCGTTTATTGTCTGGAAAGTCGTCCGCGATCCCGCCCGCCGCCGGGAAGGCATCGTCGCCGTTCTTTTGCCGCTCCTTTCGCTGGCGTTGATCGCCTCCTTCAACGACTGGCAGGGCGGCACCAACCCGCGCGGCCGCTTTTACGCGATCCCGCAAATTCTTTTCCTTTGCCCCGTCCTGCTGGCCTGCGCCGGCAGCACGCACAAGGAACGAAGACCACTCGCTCTCGCGCTGTCGGCGCTGAGCGCACTGGCTCTCGCGCAACTGCCCTGGCTGGCCCGCCACCCCAACTGGTGGTTCCGCGAATATCACCCCTTTTTCGGACTGGCCGCCATTCAGGGCTTCTACGAGTGGCTGCCCGATCTCTCCGACAACGCCCCCCTCCGCGAATGGATCAAACTGGCCCTGTGGGCGCCGCTGCTCGCGCTGCCTTCGCTATGGGCCGGTCGATACACAGGAGCGCAGACAGAATGTGAAATTCGGGAATCGGAGACACAACGAGGAGACGCCGCACCGCATGAGAAAGAGATTCGCTAAAAGATCCGTTCTGGCCGCCAACGACTGGATCTACGGTCGGCAGGCGGTTCGCGAAGCGCTAAAAGCCGCCCGGCGCGAGCTGTTCGAATTGCACCTGCGCGGCACGCTGCACAAATCGGACGCGCACGAGCACGACCTCGCCTTGGCCGCGAACTGCGGCGTCAACGTATTGGAGGAAGGTCCCGACTGGTTCGAGAAGAACCTGGGCGATGTCCGGCATCAGGGCGTCGCCTTGCGCGCGGGGCCCTACGTGTATCGCGACTTCCGCGCCTTGCTCGACGAGACCATGGCCGGCACGGAACCGCCTTTCTGGCTGCTGCTCGATCACGTGCAGGATCCGCAGAACCTTGGTTCTCTGCTGCGCTCCGCCGAGGCTGCGGGCGTACAGGGCGTCCTCCTGCCCAAGGATCGGGCCGCCGGAATCACGTCCGCCGTGGCCCGCGCCTCGGCCGGAGCCTGCGAACATATGGCGGTCTGCCGTGTGGCCAATCTGGCCCAGGGCATGGAGACTCTCAAAAAGGCGGTGGTCTGGCTGACCGGGCTGGAGCGCGACGCTACGGCCCGACCGTACACGGAAATTGATTTCCGCATGCCAACCGGTCTGGTTCTGGGCAGCGAAGGCGGCGGGCTGAGCCGCCTGATTCGCGAGCGTTGCGACTGGCTGGCCCATTTGCCCATGCGCGGCCGTGTTTCTTCGCTTAACGTGGGAGCGGCCGGAGCGGTGGCCATGTACGAGATCGAACGCCAGCGCAGGCCTGCCGCTCCGAATCACTGAAGTCTTCCCCTGGCCGCCAGAGGCCATCACGAATCTCTCGACAATGGGCACTGATGAACAAGGGCCGCCGTTGCAGACTTCCATCTTTTCCGAAGTCCAGGGCCGAACGCCGGAGTGAATACAGATAAAACAGGCAATCCCGCGACCGCCAAGCACCGGGATACGAAACAGAAAGAGGAACAAACATGCAAACAGCCAGACTGTTCACCGACCACATGGTACTGCAACACGGACGCCCGATACCGGTATGGGGATGGGCGGAACCCGGAACGCGGGTCAATGTCGAGTTCGATGGACAAAACCGTGCCGCCGTCACGCAAGCCGACGGTCACTGGAAGGTTTCACTGAAACCGATGGCAATATGCCGCGAGGGACGCAGTATGCGCATTCGATCGGACGGTGCGACGGAGGACAAATTGCTGCGCGACATCCTGATCGGCGACGTGTGGCTGGCCAGCGGACAGTCCAACATGCGCAAGCCTATCGCCGGGAACTGCGTTCCGGACGACGCGGCGCACGGCGATCTGCGTCTCTTCCGCGTGGACCCGACGACCACGCCCCGCAACCGCGATCTGGACCTTGTGGCAGGATGGGCCGCTTCCGGTCTGCACAACTTCCACACCGTGCTGCGAGGACCGGATGATCTTCCGTTCGGCTTCTCGCAGGTCGGCTATTGCTTCGGGCGCCGCCTGCAGGAACGGCTCGGAATCCCCGTCGGCGTGATCCAGTCGGCTTACGGCGGCAGCACCATCGAGTCCTGGATCGAGCATCCCGAGGCCGAGGCCATCTTGGCGACGGACGCGCCGATCGAGGGTGGGAACCACAAGCCTGGCGTGATGTACCGCTGCATGATGCGGGACATCGTGCCCTTCGCCATTCGCGGCATCGCATGGTACCAGGGCGAATCGGACGAGTGCAACCCCGACTACGCGACGGCCATGAAGCGCTGGATTGCGCAGTGGCGGGGCAAGTGGGGCGACCCCGATCTGCCCGTGTGCTTTGTGCAGATTGCGCCCACCGGTTTCGGGAAAGGAGCCATGAACCGCGTCTGGGAATCTCAGTCCCGCTTCGCCGCCGAGGACCCCCGAGCCTGGATGGCTCCGACCAACGACATCTATATGGGCCATGAATTGATGTTGCGCTTGAAGGACGGCCGCTACCTGGACAGTTCGGATCCGCATCCGCCCAACCTGCATGTGATCGGGCGCCGCCTGGCCGACATTGCGCTGGCCGAGGTATACGGCAGGCGGGAACGCGAGGTGTTCGGTCCCGCATACACATCTCATGCCGCCCAGGACGACGGCCTCTATGTCAAGTTCGTCCATTGCGGCCAAGGTCTTGCGACGCGCGACGGCCAGGCGCCGACGTGGTTCGAAATCGGCGGAGCCGATGGCGGATTCGTGGACGCTGCGGCGGAAATCGCGGATTCTGAAACAGTTCGTCTGCAAGCCGACAGCGTTTCGCGGCCAGTCGCCGTCCGTTTCGCATGGCACGGTCAGGCGGTACATAACCTCGTCAATAGCGAAGGGCTGCCGGCGATTCCGTTCCCGAGCGTCGGCGAGAGCCATGTCGGCCGATCTCTTCCGCTGTAGACAGAAGACGGGAAGATGCGGTTTTTTGTTGCCAACCATCCTTTCTTCCCGTAGTGTCGCGGCTGTGACTTGAACTGGCGGCCAACCACTGTCCCAAGGAGAAACCCATGCAATTCAACGTACGCACCCTCGCCATCCTCTCGACCGCAATGCTCGCGCTGGCGCCTGTGACGCATGCCCAACTGGGCGAAAGTCCCGAGCAAATCGGCGAACGCTACGGCAACGCCGTCTCGGCCAACGAAAACAAAACCGCCGTATTGTACCGCCATGCGGGAATGTACATCCGCGTGGAATACGTTCAGGACCGCGCTGAAATGATCGCCTATCGCAAAGATCCCTTCACGGCCATGAGTCCAACGGAAATCGAAACGATTCTCTCCCGTCACGCGCAAGAGGATGAGTGGCGAAAAATCGACGGCAGGCCCGGCCACCGCTACTGGCGGTCGGCCGGCGGCAAATATATCGCCCGCTACGGAAGCGTCAACGGCTTGTTGACCATCATGACCGCCGCGCGTCACGAAAAAATCGCCGCCCCCGCCGCCTCCCGTCGCCAACGGTCGTAAAACAAGACCTGGGAATACACGAGAGACATCATCCATGACCGCTGTTCCGGCCTACCTCAGAGACTACGAAAATCTCTATGCCCGCCGTCCGCGGGAGGCCGCCCTCGCATGGTTTCGGGAAGCTCGCTACGGCCTGTTCCTGCATTACGGACTCTATTCGCTGCTGGGCCGACACGAATGGGTTCAGCTCAACGAAAAAATCCCGGTCGCGGAATACGCCAAACTCGCCGATCGCTTCACGGCCAAACGTTTCGATGCGCAGGCGATCGCGCGCTTCGCGCTGGACTGCGGCATGCGATACGTCAACCTGACCACGCGACACCACGATTCCTTTTGTTTGTTCCAAACGCATCAAAGCGACTTTCACTCCGTGAACTCGGCTTGCGGAAGAGATCTGGTCGCGGAATTGGCCGCGGCTTGCGCCGACTGCGGCCTGGGTCTTTGCCTCTACTATTCGCACGGTCGCGACTGGCGCCATCCGCACGCCCCCAACAACGACACGTGGGGCGACGGTCAGACGACCTTCGCTCGGCCGGAATACGATCCTCCCGAACCGACCTATGCCACCGGCGCAGAGCATCGACTCCAGATTTATCTCGATTTTATGAGCGCGCAAATTACCGAACTGCTGACCCGCTACGGACCGGTCGCCTCGATTTGGCTCGACGGCATTCGCGTACCGCTGGTCGGCGACGCCAACGCGTTCCACTGTCAGGATCTTTACGACCTGATTCATCGCCTCCAACCGCAAACGCTGGTATCTTACAAACAAGGGCTGACCGGAACGGAAGACTATTTCGCACCGGAGCACGCCGTGCCGGACGCGACACAAGACGCCTTCCAGCGCGGTCAAATCGGTCGTGCGGAACGACCTGTCGAAGTGTGCACCACCATGACGCCGGGAAGCTGGGGCTACCTGCGCGAATCGGCCGGACGACACCTCGACGAAAATCAGGTATGGGACAAATTGCGCGAGGCCGGAGCAAACGGTTTCAATCTGCTGATCAATAGCGGGCCTCTGCCGGACGGGTCGCTGGATCCGGAAGACGCCGACGTCCTGCGCAAGGTCGGCGAACGCCTGCGCCGTGAAGGATTCCCAGGCGGCGGGCCTCGCCTGCGCCCATGAGTGTCAGACCTCGGCAAAACGGGACAATTTAACGCCTTTGGGCTGAAAACCGCCGGCCATCACGGCTCCGTGTCCGCCATTTCAGCCAATCGACGCACCTGACTCAAATAGCGGGCAATATGCGGCTGCGGATCGAAACGCTGAGCGTCCTCCAGCAATTGCGCCGCCGCGCGATAGCGCTTCCGCTCGATTTCCATTTGGGCATGACGAATGCGGGCGGACGCTTCGTACTCCGGCAGTCGCGCCGCCCGTTCGTAGAATAAAGCCGCTTTCTCGCCATCGTCCGTCTGACGATAGGCGTCGCCCAGCAGCAACAGTAAATCTCCGTCGAGCGGGTTTTGCGGCAGCAGCGTTTCGCCCATGCGCTGCGCCGACGCGAATTCAGCGCGCGCCATGGCGATTTCCATGCGAACCAGCGCCACGACGCGCCGCTGCGCGGCCGATTCCGGCGCGGAACCCGACACTCTCTTACGCCGTTCCCATTGCGCCAGCAACTGTTCGGCTTCCGTCACACGGTCGGCCGCCACATAGGCCCGCGCCGCGCGCATGAGCCGATCCGCCGAAATCTCCCGACCGGCAAAGGCCTCCGTGTAGCGAATCATGGCATCCTCGTACTGCTCCCGGTTCATGTACAGATCGCCGAGCGTAGCCAGCATGTCGGCATCGGCCCGCCCCAGGCGTCGCGCGGATTCCAGCGCGACCAGCGCCGACTCCGTCCGATCCAACGCCAAACGCACATTGGCGAGATAGGCCCACAATTCGCCGCGCTGCGGTTCCACGCTCAACCACTCGCGCAGGAGCGCTTCCGCCTCGCGCCAGCGCTCCTGACGCATCAGACACTGAATCAGCCCGCGCAACGCGTCCGGCTCGCCGGGATTGAGCAACAGAACCTGTCGATAGGCGTTCTCGGCGGAAAGCCAGTGCTCGGCCATAAGCGAGGCGTGCCCCAGCAGGAGCAGCACTTCGGCGTCGACAGGTCCTTCCCGCATCAGGGAACGGTAGATGTCCAGAGCCGGTTCCGGCTGCTCGCGCAACAGATGCACCCGGCCCAAATTGATTTTTGCGGCCCGGAACGACGGAAACAGTTCCAGGGCCTTTTCGTAGGATTTCACCGCCAGAGCGCTGCGGTCCGTTTGCGCCCGCAAATTGCCCAGCATGAAATGCCAGGCCGCGCCCGCCTCCGACAAAGCCTGCCCCTCCATGAACGTCAAGGCGGCTACGGCATTGGTTGACGCCAAAGCTTGCGCCTGTTCCAGCATACGCGCTTCACGGCGCGAACCGGCGGGCGGAACAGCGTCCTGCGCCGCCGCACGCGCACCCGGCGCGCACAGCGCCAGAAGTCCGATACAGCCCAACCGGCAGAGACTTACACGCGCGCGCGGCGACACCCGCCGACCCGCCGCACGAATATCGCACATCGCGTCTTCGGCACACTCAACGTTTTTCGTTGTAATAAAAGGCGGCGCACCGACGCTCCGACGCTGTATTGCGCGAGTTGTCATATTTCAATCCTTGCCTCCGAATCCGTTACGCGGGAATCCTGCCTCGGTTATGGGTCTTGTCTCTGAATCAATCGTCGTCCGTTCTCGTCGCCGCTCTCGTCAAACGGTCGCCAAGAACGGTCAGACGAAGAAGTTGTTTTTGCGCGAACCCTTAGGAGCTAAAAATCTTCCAGTTGAAAGCGGATGGCCTGACGGACCCGCACCGCGACCGGAACGCCGTTGCGCATTCCGGGCGTGAAACGCCAGCGGGCCGCCGCCCGCCGCGCGGCCTCCTCGAAATACCCCGACGGCCGTGCGGCCTCCACTTCGATGTCGCGAACGCGACCTTCCGCGTCCACCACAAATACCAGGTTGACCACCCCTTCCACGCGTCGCGATCGCGCGCGCGACGGATACAGCGGACGCATCTGCGCGACCGGTCGGGGCGCCGCGTCCAGATCCGACATATCGAAAACTCCGCGCGGTTCGACCGGCGCGCCGAACGAAAACGTGAAATCCGGGGTGAAGTCGCCCGGTCCCCACTCGTTGCGCGCCCAGTTCAAATCCAGCGCGACATTGATCGGCAGCGGCTGACGCGGTTGCGACAGTTCCGGGCGCGATGGCGGCGGCGTTTCCTCTCGCGGCTCCGGTAGTTTGGGAGGAGGAGGCGGCGGCGGTGCAAGCGTTAGGGTATCGACCGCCCTCGACTCCAGGCTCGCCATTGGAGCGGGACTGAGCCGTTCGACGTAGGGCAAGCCGCAGAAAATGGCGGCTGTCACGCCGCAAGCGGCCGCAAAGGAAAAACGGTCGCTCCCATTGCGGCGCGTCGGCCGACCGGCGCCGGCGAGCGAATAGACAGCCTTCTCCTTCATGAGCCGGTCTCTTTGCGGGCGGCAATGCTCACCTGTGTGGCGCCGCCCATTTTGCATTCGTCGATCAGTTCCACCAGCGAACCGGTGCGGGTTTCCGTATCCACCATCAGAATGACCGGCAGCGCCTTCTCGCGAGTCTGACGGACCACAATGCCGCGCACGCTGTTGAGTCCGATTTTACGGCCGCCATAGACGATGCTGCCGTCCGCCGTCAGGGCGAACATCAGACTGTTCTTCTCCAGATCCCGCGCCGAGGCCGCTTGCGGCTTGTTCACGTCCACGCCGGTTTCCTCGACAAACACGGTGGTAACGATAAAGAAAATGAGCAGCAGAAAGACGCAGTCGATCAGGGGCGACATGTTGACTTCCACCTGACCGGCGCCGTCCTCGTCCAAACGATAAATCGGTTTCACGGCTCCGCTCCGAACCCCGCTCCGTTGTCCGTACCGACCCGATCGCAGGCCAGCGTCAAATGCGCCTGACAACGGCCGAAAAGCACGCGCAGCCGACGCAAGGCGCGGCGCAGTCGGGCCAGTCCCCACACGCCGGGAATGGCAATGGCCAAACCGAATTGCGTCGTAATGAGCGCCTGGCTAATGCCGCCCGCCACCTGTGCCGACGTATCGCCCGCCGTATCGGCCACGGCGCGAAAGGTGGCGATCATGCCGACCACGGTGCCCAAAAGACCCAGGAGCGGAGCCAGCGTGGTCAGGGCTCGCAAGACGGCCAAGTCGCGACTCAGGCGCCCATGCGCATAGCCGGCCTGTCGCTCAAACTCCTCGCGGGGCGAGTCGCCGTTCCGGAAAGCGTCTGCGGCGGACGCCAGCGCGGCTCGCAACGGTTCGGGGAAACGAGCCAAACGCTCGGCCGCCGCGCGCGGATCGGCATGACGAACGGCCCGCTCCACCTCCCTGTCGCAGTCGCCGGGCATCTTGAGAGCCGCCTCGATCTCTCGCCGCGCGCGAAAAAACAACGTCCATAGAGCCAGACAGACGAAGGCCAACGGAATCATCAGCCATCCGCCCGCCTGCCAGTACACGAGCGGCTGCATCAGGATGTCTCGCATGCCGCCTCCTTTTTAACCGTCAGCGCATTGGCGAACACTGTCATGCCGTGCTCCATGGCGCCGACCATCGTTCGTACGCGCCGGGCAAAGAGCGCATGCGCCAGCAGCGCCGGGATGGCGATGATCAGGCCGAATTCGGTGGTAACCAGCGCCTCCGATATGCCGCCCGAGAGCACTTTGGCGTCGCCGGTCCCGAACACCGTGACCAACTGGAAGGTGCGCATAATGCCGGTCACCGTACCCAGCAGTCCCAGCAGGGGCGCAATGCCGCCCAACGCGGCCAGCGTGCCCAGGTGTTTTTCCAGATCCGGCATATAGCTCAGAAGCCGTTCATGCAGAATTTCCTCGATATGCTCGCGCGGCGCGCGCCGATACTGTATGCCTTCGCGCAACAGACTGCCGAACGGCACGCCCATGGCGGCGGCACGCTCGCGAGCCCCCTCGACATCCTCTTCGCGCAAGCGTCCCAACACCTCGCCGATGCCGGCCGCATCGCCCACCTGGAACTTGCGCATTTGCAGGGCTTTGATCGCAATCAGCGCAAAGGCGATCAGACCCAGCGCCAGAATGGGAATCATGACCACGCCCCCCTGCTCCACATGCTCGACCAGACTGCGTCGCGCGGCGCGCAGCCGAACGGCGTCGCCACCGGTCGCGTCCAACGGCAACGGACGGGACTGACCCGCCAGAATCTCGGAGAGCCCGCTTTGCGCAGGCTGCGACCACAGACCCTCGAACCCCGGCAATGCGCTGCCCAGTCGCGTAACCACCCAGCCGGCCGCCCGCTCGTCCTCCGCCAGAAAATAGCCCAACGGACCCCATTGCAGAAATACTCCGCGGTGCTCCCGTCCGTCGGTATCCAGCGCCAGGCCGTCGAACCGGTATCCGCCCAGTCGTCGGCGATTCCATTCCTCGGCGATCGACAGCACGAGCTGAACCGCGGTCGGCAGCCGCGCCGTATCGGCCTGCTCCTGCAACGCGTCGTCCAGCTTCGCCAAGTTCGCGGCCATCGCCTGAACTTCCGCCGTGCCGGCGCGCGCTTCCATGGCGCGCCGATATTCCGCCAGCAACGTTTGCACGAAGGCCACATGATCCTCACGCTGCCGGATTTCGGCCATCCGCTCGCGCGTCTCGTGCTCGCCGCGCATGGCATCGGCCTGCAGACGGTTCAGACGGTCGCGCATGCCGGCCACGTCTCGCTCCAGCTCGCGCACCCGCTCGGCGAGCGGCAGGCGCCGCTCGGCCACCCGGTCGCGCCAGGCGTTCAATTCGTCGGACGACTCCTTGACATCGATGCGCGCCTGCTCCAGCGTGGCCGCCATGGACGAAGACGGCGCCGCCGGAGCGCGACCTGTCGCCAGCGCGGCCAAGCACAAGGCCACAAAGAACGCCGCAGCCCCGTCGGCGCACCCGCCGGGCCTCCTCAATACACGGCGCCGTCTCATGGCGACCCCTTGGCGGGCTCCGCAGCGGACGGAGTCTCCCCCTGCGCCGTAGCTTCCACCTTGCCTGCCGCCGCGTCCGGTACGCTCTCGTTGCGCGAGCCCGCAGCGGTCAACTGCATGGGCAGCGACACGAATTGGGCGGTGGTCTGACGGCCGTGCATGTCGAACGCCCGTCGCACCGAAGGCGCCAAAGCCGCATCGGCGACCCAGATCCAGCCGGCCTCGCCCGGATGTCCAACGGCGGCCCATTGATTGTCGCCCGACACGGCGAACGCCCGCGCCAGCCCGACATACAGCACATCCACTTCGCGCCGAATATTCGGTTCCACCGGCAAACGCTCGCGCACCGCGTGAATACGCGTTTGCATCTGCTCGATTTGGGCGTACAGCGCCATCACGCGCTGCAGACGGCGCAACCGGTCCTCGCGCCCTCCGGCGGGAACCTCGGCCGCCAAATCGCGGAAGACCGAATCCAGATCTGCGGACAGGGCGGGCGGAATCAGCCTGCGCCATAGACGCAACCGACGCTCGGCTTCGTCCAGCGGAGGCGAGAGCCCGTCGATCGCCGCCGCCAGAACCTGCCGGCGCTCCGTCTGTTCGCGGCGCTCCCGCTTCTGTCGAGATTCCTCTTCGGCGTAACGCTGCAACGTCTTTTCAAGCTGGCCCTTTTCGGCTTCCAGCAGCGCCATCTCCTCCTGCAAACGCCGTTCTTGCTCCGTCCAGTCCCGCTTCTCCCGCGAAAGAACGGCGCGAATGCGCACATATTCGCCCACCAGCGCCTCCAGCGCGGCCGGCGAAGCCTCCTCCGACGAAACGGCCGGCCCTTGCGCGCGCAGCGACGGGGAACACGACAAGCTCCCGACAACGCAAATCCAAACAGCCCGGCGCATATTCAAGCAACCCCCTTCGCATCCCCGCCGTCATTCCGCGAAATGACGGCACGTTGGACGACAATGTTCGCACCCGTTCTGTTGCGCGACATGGCGCACTAACGCGAAAGCGATACAATGCGTCTATACCGCATCGCAAGATCGAAAAGCTAGCACGCCCCGCCCGCTCTGTCAAGGCCGACCGATCCGCCCGGCCATCTGTTTGGGCGTCGGAGCGGCCGCGGATACGGCCGGCGCCAACGAATCTTCATGGGAAGCAAGGGGCGGCGCGGTCAGTCGCGCCGAAAGCGGACCCAGACGCCGTAACTTTGCGACGGATCGCTCGTCTTGTGCCGAATAATCTCGTAGTCCGTCACATCCAATCTTCGCATGACGGCACGAAAACGCGCCGCGTCCTCGTCCGGGTCGTACTTTGGTCCGCCCACCAAACGTTTTTTCCGAAGGGCGCGCACTTCGGCCTCCGGCATCGTGGACGGGAAGCCGCGCCCTATGAACGCATGCCCGCCGGGGCGCAATACTCGAAGTACCTCGCGTAACCCCGTCTCAAGGTCGCCCCAGAACTGATAGCAACCGCGGGAAACGACGAGATCCGCGTAGCGGTCGCGGAACGGCAGCGCGCAAGCGTCCGCAAACACAAAGCTCGTCCGATGCGTCAAACCGCGTTTCAAGGCGTCATCGGCAAAGGGCCGTGCATACCATGTATTGATGTCGGCGTTGATCCAGTAGAATTGCCTGGAACGAGTTGCCAGTTCCATCACCAGATCGCCCGGGCCTCCGCCAATGTCAATCCCGATGCCGGATCGCTCCGACAAATCGAACCGCCCTGCCAAATACTCCGCCAAGCGCGTATAGACGACCCGGCGGCGTTTGGCCGTTCGATTGAAACGGACGGCTTCCGCCTCGTCGAAGGCCACATAGTCGGGACGCTGCAATGCCGCCCCAGACCTGGCGGCAGCCGGATCGGCATGCAGACAGCCAACGCTCACGGCCCCAGCGGCCACAGCCGCTGCTTGGATTAGCGAGATCAACCTGCCAGAAGTCTTCTTCACGAGTGCGCCCCCCTGTTTCCCAACACAGATCAAAAGAGGTACATTCTATATAGGCTAATTCGCTGGCGGCGCGGGAAAAGGGACAATTTTTTTCGAATAACGATTCTTTTGTATTTTCCGTTGTAAGGCGCGAAGCATCGTTCAAGATTTGCAACCTGAAATCTGCAACCGCAGATCAGCGCATGACGAGGTCCGAATCACGAAGGGCAGAGCCGTTGATACCGAATTGATTGCGATCTTCGAAACATGTTGAAAGACAAGGGAGAATAAACAGGTCTGATTCCGACATTCTCTATTACCGCAAAATCCGGTTGGATTCGTAATGCGGAACAGGCGTTGCGCCTGTTATGTCAATAGACAAGCTGGAACATTGCGCGGCTTTCGGCAAATCCAACCGGATTATGCGGCCATAGGAAATTCTGTGTTTTGACCGGGCTGCGCCCACAGGCCGCCTTGGGACGGGAGAACCCCGTCGCGTCAGAACTTGGGTCCGGGCAAACGAACAACACCGTCGGGCCACGGCCGCGCGGATAGAGGCCGCACCATGGCCGCGGTCGCGGTCCAGCCTTCCCGCTCGCCGCCATACACCAAATTGGCGACGGACGTATAGCCGCTCGATCCATACACGCGCGGGTCGCCGAACAGCATGGCAAACGCGAACGGCCCCGCCTGCTCCAGCCATTCGTGGATCCGACACAACATGCCGCGCACATAGCCCCGTCCGCGCACGGCGGGGTGCGTACAGACCTCCGCCATTCCCGCAATCGGCAGCGACTCGTTTCCCGTCAGCGCCCGCTTCTCGTGCACTCCAATATGCGCCACCAGGCGACCCTGCGCGTCGCGGATCATCCAGCGATGCGGGTAGGGCTCCTTGAAATAGCGTCGCTCGCGAAAGACCGCGTCCTCGGGCTTGCGGAAACACGTTGTCAGCAACTCCCGGATTTCGCAATCCAGGCCCTCGTCCACGTCGGCGTCGGCCCAATACTGCACTTTGACATCCATAACGGCATCCCTCCTAAGCCTAAAATAAGCGGGGTTTAGTGGCATGGGCGTCCCGCCCATGAAATATTTCGAAATAACACGGGCAAGACCTGCCTGCCGCGCCGGGCTCGGCGCAGGCACGGTGCCCGTGCCACAATTTAAAGTGTGCCAAAGCATTTTCCTGCGCGGTCAGGAAGTCTGAAATTCTGCGGTCGGTGTAAACTTTGAAAACCTGGCTCATGGCCGGGCTGGGTTTCCGACCTCAGAAACGGCAGCCTATCGAAGCCTGCACATAGTGCAGCCACGCGAAGGTATAGACTTCGTCATTGTCCGCGCCGCCCTCAAGCGATCTGTAGCCCGCCGCTGCGTACCATCCCGAGTCGAAACGGTATTGGGCCATGAGCGCGGCGTCTATGGCGCGCCCCATCGGCGACCAGGCGCCTTCCGCGTCCATAACAAACGAAACGCGTTCGTCGAAGCGGTAGGCGCCATACAGATGAATCAGAGGGACGAACCCGAGATCGTTCTTGGATTGTCTCTTGTCCCCCTGTTGCAGCGTGATTTCCGCATCGCGGACCAGCACGGCCAGACCGAAACCCCATGGCCAGCGCTCGCCATCGCGAAACGTCCGACGGTAAGTCAACCGGTATGTGTTGAACTTGTATATCCCCTTCGTCGGCACGTCGGCGGCAAACACATCGTCCCGGAATACGACATCGCCACGAAGACGCCCTTTTCCATCGACGCTCACGGGCGCATAGGTAAGCCGCAAAGCATGTCCGGGATTGAAATCGTACGTGGCGTAAACGCGGACAAACGGGCTTGGCCCCTTGCCGGTCAAGTCCAGCATATCGAATTTCGTGCCTCCATCCCCCGGGATTCGCACTTCGTTTCGGCTGAAGGCCAGAGCGCCGCTTTCAAGTCGAAGGTCGAAACTTCCGGCGAATGCGCAAGGCGCAACGAGGAGCATGGCCCCCGCTATGGCGACTCTGGCAAAACCCCATAAGGACGTACCTGGACAGGGAAGCGCTGTGACCGGAACCGAAACAAAAGAAGACGAACCAGACGGAGATTCTTCCTGCCAATCCGGCCTGTTGCCAAGCAAGCACTCTCGATATGTTGCCATCAATCCCTCCTCCACACTAATAACACAACCCTAGCGCCGCCCGTGAAGGTTGGAAAGAAAAAAGTGGATTTTCATAATGAGGACAACGCGTTCGGAAATCGATCTACGCTTTTTGTCGCTTCCACTTCCCCTGCCGAAAGGCGAACGCCACGACCAGCCCGTGAAAGGTCACGGCGATAGCGATGGCCCACCAGACGCCATGGGTCGGCGGCACGGTCATGCGGCTTAATCCATAAGCCAAAGGCAACTGCAATCCCCACAAGCTGACAATGGTCAACAGCATCGGGGTAAGCGTATCGCCGGCCCCCTGCAATGCGCGGCCAAGCACAATGGACAATCCGGCAAAGACATAGAATCCGCAGGTGATGCGCAGGAATGCGGAACCCATGGCGACAACCTCCGGCTCGTCGGAAAACGCACGTACCATCACGGGCGCGAAGAGCGCCAACAACAGCCCGCCAAAGGCCATGATTAGAAAATCCATCCAGACGGCGATCCAGGCTCCGCGCGCGGCCCGTTCAGGATTGCCGGCCCCCATGTTTTGTCCCACCAACGTCGCGGCGGCATTCCCAAAGGCGAAAGCCGGCATAAGAATCAGCATTTGAAACCGATGCCCGATGCCGAATGCGGCCACCGCCGCCGTGCCGCTTTCGGCGACAATGCGAATGAGCGCAAGCACCATGAGGCTCCGCGCCAGCATTTGCCCCGTTCCGGGCAATCCAATCTTCAGAATTCGTAACGCGACAGCCGGTCTGGGCAGAATATGAGACAAATGGAAGCGTATGCCGGCATGACCCCGCACCAGCAATACGAGCCCCGTGACGGCCGCCATGGTTTGGGCCATGACCGTTGCCAGCGCAGCCCCTTTGATTCCCATGGCGGGAAACCCGAACAGCCCGAAGATCAGGACCGGATCGAGCAGCATGTTGACAAGATTCGCCATGAGCATCAACGCCATGGGTATGACGCTGTTCCCGCAGGCCCGGAAAACCGCATGTCCGCCCACAAACATGAAAAAAAGCGTAAAACTTCCGGCAAACTGGATGCGCAGATACGATGCGGCCAGCGCGGCCGTTTCAGCATCGGCCCCCAGGGTCGACGAAAGTGATTCCGCAAAAGGGATCCCCGCGCCGCCGGCGACAAGTCCCAGCAAAAGCGCGAGCCCGAGCGCCTGCCCCGCGGCGTGGGAAGCCCCCGGCAGGTCCATCTCGCCCACTCGCCTGGACACGACCGCGACCGTTCCGACAGACATCCCGATGATCAGCGGGAAAAGCATCATCATCACGGTCCCGCTGATGGCCAATGCGGCGACATGGGTATGCCCAAGACTGCCAATCCAGAAAAGATCAATGAGACTCTGGGCATTCTGCAACAGGGAACTGACCAGCATCGGCAGCGTCAAATGCAATATGGCAAGAGCCGGATGCCCGGTCGTCATTTTTTGACGGAGTTCTTTCATTTCCGGACATGCTATCGCCTCGCGCCGCAAATGCAAGCTTCTCCCCGCCGCCTGACATTTCTTTCTTCTATATCGCCCGCAAATCTGCGATACATTGGGCGATGAACACAGAAAACCGGCGTCTACTTTCAGAATGCGTCTTGCTGGACAAGGATGAAATACAGTCGCTGCGCGGGATGTCGGAAGCGGCCCCCGATGTGTTCCGCTGTCTGCGGGCCCTGTTGTGCGCTGACGCCCCTGCGAACCCGTGCCTTGCCATGGGCATGCAACAGGTTTTTTGCGCGGCGGCCGACGGGGAAACGCCGACGACACAGGACGAGGCGCGCGCTTTGCTGGTCGCCCTGTTGAGCGAGCTGGCGTGTCGCACTGCGGCCGCAAGCAAGGACGCCTTGACGCGTGGCCGCGTGGCAGTGGTCGAGACGCCGGACGCGTCGGCCCAGGCCGCCGCCATGGTGCGGGAGATCCAGCGCTTGCG
>CAZYAW010000288.1:0-3324 GCA_964646045.1 uncultured Victivallales bacterium
AAAACGCAGGAATATTCGCGATATTTCGAGTTTTCGCAACGCAGCCGGGCGGGATGCATCTGCGTCCAAAATGTGAAGTTGTTTTTGCGCGGGCCCTAAGATGGAGCGGGAGAGGGGAGTCGAACCCCCGACGTTCAGCTTGGGAAGCTGACATTCTGCCACTGAATTACTCCCGCATTAGAAGGAAATCGCAAGCTAGCAGAAGGATGGCGAAAGCGCCAGAAAAAAATGCGGTCTTTTGCGGCGCCGTCCGCGGGAGTGTCTTCGTTGTCCTTTTTGCGAGGCTCTTGCAAAACCCATGCCTGTCGGACGTGGCACGGGCATCTTGCCCGTGTTTATTGGACGAGACTTCCGATTCTCCATGGGTTTTGTGAGAACCTCGTTTTGTTGCGCAAGCGGAACGGCCGTTTTGACGAGGAGTGAACCATGAATTTGACGGAAAAGACGCTCGCGACACGGCGCGCGTTCGAGGGGCGGGCCGTGGTGGTGGATGTGATGGACGTGGAGTTGCCGGACGGGCGTCGGACCGTGCGCGAGATCGTACGCCATCGCGGGGCGGCGGTGATTCTCGGGCAGTGTCCCGACGGCCGTTTCGTGTTTGTGCGTCAGTACCGCCGGGCCATCGACCAAATTCTACTGGAAGCGGTGGCCGGCGGACTGGAGCCGGGCGAGTCCGCCGAAACGTGCGCGCGACGCGAGATGGAGGAGGAAAGCGGGTATCGCGTGCTCACGTTGCAAAAAATCGGGGTGGTCGTGCCCTGTCCGGGCTATTCGGAAGAACGGCTGCACCTGTTCTACGCCACGCTGCCCGCGACGGCGCAGGGACAACGTCCGGATGTCGACGAAAACCTTGAACCGGTCCTGCTGACGGCCGCACAGATTGACGAGGCGCTGGATTCCGGATTGCTGACGGACGGCAAGACCATCGCCCTCTGGCTGATGTGGCGGCGCGGCAGGAATATTAGAATTGCCGTTTCCGATGCGCAACGGGGTTGACAAAGCGGTCCGCTCTTGGTAGTCGTTCCCGCATGAAAAGAACGAAAAGATCCCGCAAGACCGCCAAGCGTCTCGGGAAAACCGCACCCCCGGCGCCGTCGAGCGCCTGTTGCGCTCTGATTCTCCTGAAAACCGATCGCATTCGCCAGGCCGATCTCAAGAAATTCGAGCGGAGCAAGAGGACCTTTGCGGAACTGGAAGCCCAGCACGACCGTTTCGAGAAAACCGAACGGCGCGCCTATGTGCAATGGGTGCGCCTGCACTGCGGCTCGGTGATGGAGGATATTCGCAATACCAGCGAACAATGCCAGATGTTGGTCCAAACGATGCAACTGGCGAACGACTTCAAGACCTTCTACCGCCTGAAAACCTCAAGAGAGTGCATACTGGCGGCCGAGCGCTACTTCGCGGAAGGCCGGCCGCCTCCCGGCTTCGAGTCGTTCTTTGCGCCGGAGCCTTCTCCGTCCCGAGAAGAGGACCCGTTCGCTTATGGCGAGGAGAGCGCAAGCGAAGACGACTTCGCGGATATTTTCGGCGACGAAGACGCCTCCGATGCGGAGGAATATCGCGCGGTGGAGGAGATGATGCGCGATTTTCTGGGTCTGCCGCCGCTGTCTCCGTCGCCTCCGCGCCAAGTGGACCAGCGGCAGTCCTTGAAAGAGGTCTATCGCAAAATCGCCCGGCGGTTGCATCCCGACCAGGGCGGCAGTGGCGAACAGCGACAGATGGAACTGTGGTACGAGGCGCAACAGGCCTATGCCGATCACGATTTGGAGACCCTGGAACGGATTCTGGCCCATTGCGATCTACTGGACGATGATGCGGCCCGCACGGCGCCGGTTTCTTCGATTCGGGCCGGCATAGTCTTTTTCAAAGACGCCTGCACCCGCCTGCGCCGCAAGATTCGTCAGTTAAAGAAGGAACCTGAATGGGGGTTCCTGGCTTGGAGCGAGACCCGCCAGAATAAAGAGCGGGATGCCCATCTGCGCGAATTTCGTCGCGAGCTGCACCGTGTTCGATCCGATCTGGCGCTATGGCGCAGGGTGCGCGACCGTCAGGTGATGACGAAGCCGATGCGCGAGCGAGCGCTCCCCAAAAAACGACCGGCGCGGGTGGATACGCGGCAGATGGCCTTCGATCTCTAGCGATTTCCGAAAAAAAATGATATTCCGGGTTGACAACCGCAAGGATTCTGTTACAGTGTCTTCATTCACGTTGAAAAAACGATTGCGGGGTGGAGCAGCCTGGTAGCTCGTCAGGCCCATAACCTGAAGGTCGTAGGTTCGAATCCTACCCCCGCTACCACTTTGAAAGGGTCTGAAAGCAATTTCAGACCCTTTTTTATTGGGGTTTTCGCCTTTTTCAGGTTTCGCGGGGTTTTCAAGATTTTGTGTGCCACTCCGAAATGGCGTGAAATTCTTTGGGCGTTTCCATACACATTCCCATACACGCCCATACACGCTGGGCGGTCGGCCCCTATCTTTGTGGTTCTCGCCACATCTGGCTCCAGCCGTACCAGACAACCGTCACGGCGGCGGCTCGCAGTCCGGCTCGCCATCGGGGCATGCCGTAGGCGCGTTGAAGATCATAAAATGTCCGGCTCCCGTCCAGTCCGCCGTTGCCGATGGTCCAGTCGAAGTCGTGGCGCAGACAGGGCGGAAAGTATTTTGTCGGCCAGTACATATCCGGAACCCCCGTGCATCCATCGCAGTCACGGAACCAGTCCCAGACGTCGGAGTCCAAAGCCTCGACGATCAGCTCACGATGCCGTTGCAAGAGACCGAAGACTTCGAAAGATTTCTCGATGCGTCGCCGTTCCGAATGTCTGTTGATGGCGTTCACGCTGTTCCCCCGAAGACGGTCTTCAGAATAAACACCACGCCGGTTGCCAATGCGGCGAGGAAGACTCCGCCGATCCCGGACAGCGCCCAGAGCACGGCGCGGATCACCTGCTCGTGCCGGTCCACCCGCGTCTGAATCGAAAGCGTCCCGTTGTCCTTGAACAAACGCCGCTCGATCAAGTCGAGTTTCTCGTGCAGCTTGCTCTGCGATTCCAGAACCCGGGTTGAAATGGCGGCGCATGTCTCGCGCGAGACCGGTCCGTCCCCCTGCGTGTCGGTCGCGTTCGCCATGGCGTTGACTCCCTGTTTCAATCTTTCTCTCCCCTTCTTGTTCACGGGTGCCCCGATTCCCGCGGCGTACCGGTCGGCGCATTCCTCCTCCCGTTCTCACTCGACAACGTTTCCGGTCCACTCACGCGAGAACAGCGGAGAGTAGAAGATCACGTTCGCCGTCCCGGCCGCCGGCAATGCCCCGATATACTCCACG
>CAZYAW010000289.1:0-3985 GCA_964646045.1 uncultured Victivallales bacterium
CATCGATCTGTCCAAGGTTGCCATCAGCGAGGCCGCCCTTTCGCGGGTGCCTGCCCGTCTGGCCCGGCGTTATGGACTCCTGCCGGTTGCCTTGGAGGACGATACGATAACGGTCGTGCAGGCGAATCCGGACGACCCGATGGGCGTGATGGAACTTGAAAGCCGCCTGGGTATGCGCGTCCGCACGTTGACGGCGGCGCGTCCGGACGCCGTTCCGCGCGCGATCGAACGGTACTATGCGGGCGCGGCGGGCGATGAAGCGCCCACGGCGCTGGTCGCGCTGGAACGGCTGGTCAACCGCGCCATCCAGATTCACTGCTCGGACATCCATCTCGATCCCGAGGACGGCATGGGCGTGGCGCGCATGCGCGTGGACGGCATGATGCGCGCGGTCAGCGAATACGCGCCCGCGTTCATGACGGACCTGGTTTCGGCGGTCAAGGTCGCCGCCAGGCTCGATATTTCGGAACGGCGCGCACCGCAGGACGGTCAGATCGTGATGGACAGCCTGGGCGAGTCCATTGCCATGCGGGTGGCCGTCATCCCGACCACGCATGGCGAGAAGGTCACACTGCGCATTCTGGCCACGGCGGCCGTATCGGAAGATCTGGATCGGCTGGACGCGCTAGGGATGAGCGAGCGGCATTACGGCATGATGCGGTCGGCGCTGGAGCACGCCTACGGGGTGATCCTGCTGTCCGGCCCGACGGGCAGCGGGAAAACCACAACGCTCTATGCCGCCCTGCGCCAGTTGCGCGAACCGGGAACAAAGCACATCCTGACCATCGAGAACCCGGTCGAGATCCCGCTCAAGGGCGTGAACCAGATTCAGATCGACGGCGAGCGCGTGACCTTCGCAAAGGCCCTGCGCAGCGTGTTGCGCCACGATCCGGACATCGTCATGGTCGGCGAAATCCGCGACGCCGAGACCGCGGACATCGCCGTCAAGAGCGCGCTGACCGGGCATATCGTTCTGGCAACGCTGCACGCCAACACGTCCGTCTCCGTGATCACGCGCCTGCTCAACCTGGGCGTTTCACGCGAACTGGCGGCTTCGACACTGCGCCTGGTCGCGGCCCAGCGACTGGTGCGCCGGCCCTGTCCGCATTGCGTCGTCGCGGCCCCGGCGACGGAGGCCATGTGCGCCGAGTTCGGCTGGGACCCCGCGGCGCCGCCATCGGTTCCCCGCGCACAGGGCTGCGCGTTCTGCGGTCGACTCGGCTACGCGGGCCGCCTGGGGCTCTACGAAATGGTTGCGGTGGATCGGGCCTTGCGCGACCTGATCGTCGCGGGCGCGCCCGAAGACAAAATGGCGGACTTCGCGTTCAAGCAGCGCGGTCTGCCGACGCTGGCGCACGACGGCGCGGATAAGGCCGCCGCCGGGCGCACCACGCCGGAAGAGATTCGGCGGGTCACATTCCTCGGGGAGGGCGCTGTCTGATGCCGGTGTTTCGTTACAGAGTTCTACAGGACGGAATGCGCCGCGATGGAACGCTTGAGGCCGGCTCGGAAGGCGAAGCCGTCGAACGCCTGCGCGCCGACGGCGCCCGGATTCTCTCGCTGTCCCCGGCGCCCGCCAAACATGCGGCATCCGACCGGCCGCAGCGCCTGGAGCGGCTGGCGGACCGGATCATGATCCGATCCCAGAGCGTGGAATTGACCCTGCGACAGCTTGGCTCGCTGCTGCGTTCCGGCGTGCCGATTCTGACCGCGCTCCATGCGCTGGCGCGCACGGCCCCGCCCCCGTTGCGCAAAGCGCTGACGCGCGCCGCCGCCGTCATCCGTGAAGGCAAGGCGCTAAGCGCCGCCCTGGCCGCGCATCTGCCGGGCGTCGACCGGATCACCGTCGGTTTGCTCGGCGTGGGCGAAGCGAACGGCACGCTCGATGCCATGGCGCTGCATGCGGCGGGCCTGAAGGAACGCGCGCGCAAGACGCGCGAACAAATTCTGCAGGCCTTCAGCTATCCGGTCGTCGTCATGCTGGCGGCCATGGGCGTGGGCGCCTACATGGTGCGCAAGGTTTTTCCGGTGGTGATGAAGTTCATCGAATCCACCCGGCACGCCGCCGAGCTGCCGCTGCCGACCCGAATGGTCATCGCGCTCGACGGTTTCCTGACGACGTACGGACTCTACGTGCTGCTCGCGCCCGTCGTCGCAGCCGTTCTCGTGATGGCCCTGCGCCGCTCGGCGCGTTCCGGAGAGCGGGTGGACGCACTCGCTTTGCGCCTGCCCTTGCTCGGCGGGGCATTCAAGTTCCACGCCAACGCCATGTGGTGTTCCACGCTCGGCTCGCTGCTGGCCAGCGGACTGGACGTACTGGCCGCCGTGGATCTGGTGCGGGGCGCGACGAGCAACTGGCTCTACGCCGCCCAGTTCGAACGCATGCGCGCCATGCTGCGCGACGGAGCGAGTCTGAGCAAGAGTATCGAGTCCACAGAACTACAACGCCTGACGCCCATGGCCTACACGCTGGTCAACGTCAGCGAAGAAGGCGGCCACATGGACGAAAGTCTGCTCGAGGTCGCGCGGTTTTCGGAGGATCAACTCAACCGCCGCGTGGCGCTGCTCGGCAAGCTGCTCGAGCCCGCCGTGTTTGTCGTGGTCGGCGGATTCGTAGGCCTTGTGTATTTCGGATTTTTCCTGGCCGTGCTCACGGCAACACGGTCGGCGAGATAGGAGAGCGGTCATCGGCGCCTTGCCGGTCTGTTACGGCAATAATACGAGAAGATGATTCGGGCATGGACAAATCGGGTAGGAGATCGGAGGTCGGAGGTCGGAGATCAGGCGGAACCCCCTGACGCCTGGATTGCGGGCGCATCCCGCCTTGGCGCTGGGCAGTTGGTTGTTGGAGAATGGAGGAGAATATGACGATACGAGTTTTACTTTTTGCATACCTTTGCGGCGCGGTGGCGATCCCGGCAATGACGGAGGACGGCGTGTCCGACGGCGTGGCGACGAATGCGGCGGAGAGGGTCCGGCCGTCGGGACCTCGCTTTCCCGTCGGCGACCCGTTCGCCATGCGAGGACTCGCGGATGGCGACGGCTTCGTCAGCGCGGCTCCGGCGGCGATCCCGCCGGGAATTCAGGTGGTCGCGATTCTCGCGGTTGCCGGCCGTTCGCCGGTCGGTGCCCTGTCTATTCCGGGCTCGAAAAGCCTGCATTTCGTTCGCGAAGGCGATGTGATTCAGATCGACCGAAGCGCAGGGAAGACAGGCGGGACAACGGATTCGCAACTGTATCTGCTCGTGAAGACGATCACCCGCGCGCAGATCGAAATCGCGCCGCGCACCCGGCCGCAGGATGTGAGGATTTACAGATGATTGCTCATGGTTCATCGGGACAGAGGGTATGGGAGTACGCGCGTACGAGAGCGCGGAAGTTCGCGAGTGTTTCGCCCGCACGCTGCCACAGTGCGCCCGCACCCGCATACCGGACGGCCCGCCCGCTCCGCGGCTGGATGGCGGCGGTGCGTGTCGCGGCGCTTCTGGCGGGGGCGTCCGCGTGCGCGACCCTGGCGCAGCAAGAAGCCGAACCGGCCAGGATTCAATCCGTATTCGTGCGCGACATGGCCTTGCGGGACTTCGCCGAGTTGATGACGCGCGGCTGCGAGGCGGACTGGAAGGTGTTGGTCAGCGAGCAGGCGGGCGACAAGCGTATCAGTTTCTATCTGTCCGACACCGGAATCGAGGAGACGCTCCGGTCGATCTGCGCGACGTACGGGCTCTGGTATCGCCGTTCTCCGCGATCGGATATCGTTCAGATCGTGACTATGGAGGAGTACCGACAGGGCCTGAACCTCTATGCCGACGAAGCGGTCGAGGTGGTGCCGGTGATGTATCCCGCGCCGGCAGAGATCGGCGACGCGCTGGCGCGCCTGTTCCAGGACCGCGTGGTCTGGGACCCGCCGCCGGAGGATATCTCCGACGACATGTCGCGCATCGAAGGCGCGCTCGACCGCATGGACACCATGGCCGACCGCGCGACG
>CAZYAW010000290.1:0-6069 GCA_964646045.1 uncultured Victivallales bacterium
TGGATACGGACACCTACAACGAGATCGACGACCAATTTGCCGTGACGCATGCGCTTCTGTCGCCCGAACGCATCGACTTGCAGGCCATTTACGCGGCGCCCTTTCACAATCGGCGGTCGCAGGGTCCCGGCGACGGCATGGAAAAAAGCTACGAGGAAATTTTACGCTTGCTGCAGCGCCTGGGCCGCGCGCAGGACGGCTTCGTCTATCGCGGATCGACGCGCTATGCCGACGACGCCGTCGCGCCCGAACGCAGTGCGGCGGCCTTGGATCTGGTGGAACGGGCGATGGCGGGCGGGGACGAACCGCTCTATGTGGCCGCCGTGGGAGCCATCACCAACGTGGCGGCCGCGTTGCGGATCGAGCCCCGCATCGTTCAGCGTATCGTCGTCGTCTGGCTGGGCGGGCAGCCTCTGCATTGGCCGACCGCCCGTGAATTCAATCTGGAACAGGACGTGCCTGCGACGCGCACCGTGCTGGACAGCGGCGTGCCGCTGGTCCTCATTCCCTGTTCCAGCGTGGCGTCCCACCTGCAGACCACCGTGCCCGAAATCGAGAGCTACGTAAAGGGGCGGGGGGCGATCGGCGACTATCTGGCCCGAATCTTCGCCGAGTACCGAAGCCCGGACGAGGCGAGTGTCGCCTGGTCGAAGCCCGTCTGGGATCTGGCGGCTGTGGCCTGGCTGCTAAACAGCGACTGGGTTCCCGCCGACCTGGTCCACAGTCCCATTTTAACCGATCAAGTCACCTGGAGCCGGGATGCGGGGCGACACTGGATCCGCGTGGCGCACAGCGTTCACCGCGATCCCGTCTTCCGCGACCTGTTCACGAAACTGCAACGGAACGCAACCGCTGTCTCGCCGTGATGGCGCCGAAGACGAGACGAGACAAGGGCGGCGCCAGCGGCCGCTTGATGACAGAGCGGATGGGCCTGGGCCGCATGGTGACTCGGGGTGAAATCATCTTGGTCCACTGCGTCTCATAGTTGCGCGGTCTCTCAGCCGGACGGATTCCCCGTAAGCGGGGGACTCTTTGCGGATATCATGCCGTGGCGCAAGCATCCTGCTTGTGATATGGCCGGATCATACTACGCAAGCCGGACGCGTTCCACCGTTCGGTTACTTGCCGTCGTCGGTTATACAAGAGCGTTGCTATCGATCCAGTGTTGTCGCGAGCGGCACGACCAAGCCCTGATAGAGCGGACTGTCGGCGCCCAGAATGAGCGTGGTATTGTCCCGG
Source organism: uncultured Victivallales bacterium (assembly GCA_964646045.1). Lineage (GTDB taxonomy): Bacteria > Verrucomicrobiota > Kiritimatiellia > UBA8416 > SLMC01 > CAZYAW01. The sequence goes on from CAZYAW010000290.1 coordinate 1,240, forward strand.
ATCGTTTGGCTGTAGGCCTGCAACGTACGTAGGAAGGTGTAGAATTCCGGGTCCTGATTGAAGGCTTCGGCGTAAATTCCGATGGAAACGGCTTCGGCCTCGCCGCGGACGCGTTCCGACTGTTCCTGGGCGCGACTGAGAATCGTGGCGATTTCCTTTTCCATTTCGCCGAGTCGTTCTTCGGCCCGTTGACGGCCGGCGGAACGGAAGCCGGCGGAGATTTTCTGCAGCTCGGCGTTCATCTGGGCATAGACGTTGGCTTCGATCTCGGCGCTGTAGTTCAGTTGCTTGATCAGCAGATCCTCCAGTTGAATGCCGAGATCCACCTGTTCCAGCCGTTTGCGGGCTTCCGCCAGAATCCCGGCCAGGACGGCCGGCCGTCCGGCCAGCAGGCGCCCGCTTTCGTCTTTTTGCAGGGCCGGGGTTTCGCCGCCGCTTAAGGCGGAGACCAGTTCCGCGACCGGCGGCAGGGCCGTGCCGTTGGTAGAGCCCGCCGCGCGCTGATCCTCGAAATCGCGCAGGATGAGGTTGCTGCTGCGCACGACTTCGTACAGGTCGTACTTGGCGATTTCGTCCTTGACCGCGCCTTCAATGATGCCGTTCAGGCGGCTGCCGGCGTAGCGCTGTTCGCGCACCGCTTCGCGGAAGCGGCGCGCGTCCGCGATGCGCCAGCGCGCGGTGATGTCGACGACCACGGTTTTGCGGTCGCGCGTAATGGTGGAGGTTTCCTGGCCGTCCCAGCGCAGAAGACGCTTCTCGAAACGTTCCACCTTGTGAATGAAGGGGATTTTGACATGCAGTCCGGCCCGCGTAACGGGGTCGCCGACGATGTCGCCGAACTGCAGGATGAGGACCTGTTCCCATTCCTGTACCGAAAAGAAAGCGTTGGAGGCGATGAAGCCCGCCACGACGACGGTTATCAGCGCCGCCATGCCGCGCCGACCCGATCTGCCTTGTTCGTTGGGGAATTGCATGATGTGTCATTTCTCCTTGGCCGTTTTGTTCAGGTCGAAGTGGGGCAGCAGCGACTGGACCGCCGGATCGACCACCACGATTTCGCGCGCGTTCGGCAGACCTTTCTCCATGGTTTCCAGAAAGAATCGGCGCCGCGTCACTTGCGGGGCCAGACGATAGGCCTTGAGCGTGTCCACGAAACGCTGGGCTTCGCCCCGTGCCAGGTTGACGCGCCGCTCGCGGTAGCCTTCCGCCTCCAGAATCATGCGTCGCGCCTCGCCGCGCGTGCGCGGCACACGCTCCTGATATTCGCGGGCCGCTTCCTCGAAAAAGCGCGTCGCGTCCTGTTCGGCTTTGTTGAGGTCGTTGAAGGCGCCCAGTACGGCGGGGGGCGGATCCACGAAGAGCAGGTTGACCTCGTTGATGCGAATGCCCATGCCGAAGCGACTGCTTTGCTCCTGAATCAGTTCGCGCACCCGCCGCTGGATCTCGGAACGACCCACCGTCAGAATCAGAATGCTGGCGCGGTCGCCCATGACTTCGCGCATGACGGACTGGGAGATGTCGCGCAACGTATTGATCGGCTCCTGCACGTTGAAAACGAAGTCCGTGGGGTTCTCGCGACTGAACTGCACGTCCCAGCCGACGCGCACCATATTGAGATCGCCGGTCAGCATCGAGCTTTCGGGCGTGTATTCGCTGCGCTCGCCGGCGCGAGTTGTCCGCGGCGCGGGGCGATTGCCGAAAGATTCGACATCCACAATGCGGGTCGGCACCTTGACCACGCGGTCGATGCCCAACGGGAGCCGCGTTTTGAGGCCCGGTCCCACCGTTTTGATATGGCGTCCAAAGCGCAGTACCAGCGCCTCTTCTTCGGGCGCCACCTGATACAGGGCCGAGAGAATCGCCAGCGCGACCAGCGCAAACGCGCCGATCAGCGTAATGGGCCACACGGGCACCTGAATGGTTCGTCCTTCAACATGCAGTTTCATAGGCCAGTTCCCGTTGATTTCTCTCGACCGTTCGCCAAGCGTATGCTACTCGTCCGCGAATCCTTGCATATACGGGACAAGCTAGCGGACGCGGCCCGGCCTGTCAACCGGCAAACGCATCTTTTCGGCTCTCGGACAGGGCGGCCGCAGAACGAGGTCTGACGGCTTGACGAATGGCCGTCAGCATATGGGCGGCGGCCTGGGCGGGGCGGGGGTCGGCCGTGATGGCCGTCACCATGGCCAGGGTGCGGGCGCCGGCGGCGACCAGGTCGGGCACATGGCGCCGTTTGATGCCGCCCATGACGGTGAACGGCAGGTCGATGGCGCCGGCGATGCGACGCAAGCCGTCCAGTCCCAGCGGGGGCGTGGAAAGCGTCTTGGTGGCGGTCGCGAACAACGGTCCGATGTTGATGTAGGAGGCGCCGGCGTTCCGGGCGGTTTGCGCCTCCTCGACCGAGTGGGTGGAAGCTCCGACAATCAGGTTCGGCGCCGCCGCGCGGGCCGCCTCGACCGGCAAGTCGTCCTGTCCCAGATGCACGCCGTCCGCTCCCGCCGCCAGCGCCACGTCCAGCCGGTCGTTGACGATCAGCAGGGCGTCGGCCCGCTCGGTCAGTCGACGAGCTTCCCGCGCCATGCGCAGGTACTCGCGTACGGGCACGTCCTTTTCACGGAGCTGCACCAGCGTCGCTCCGCCGTCGAGGACCGCGCGCAGAACGTCCAGCGTTCGGCGTCCGCCGCAAAAGGCGCCGGTCAGTACGACATAAAGCCCGGCCGCCTCGAACCTTGTCATTTTTCCTCGCAACTCTTTCATAGGAACAGGAGATTTAGTCTTGACAATTTTAGATATCAAGACTATTTATCGTGTAGCATTCGGTGTTGGCGCATTCTTGCGCGAAAGGGGGACGATGTGAGGCGAACAAAGGCGTGGTGTGCGCAGGGGCTTGTCTGGTTTGTGGCCATCGTCGCGACGGCGACGGCGCAGGGCGACCACGGGGTCAAGAAAGAAGCGGAAGAAACGGCGCTGGCGTCGGTGGAGGATGTCTATCGCGATTATCGGCCCTCGTTCCTGCAAGTCGGCATTCACCGCGGGGTGTCGGAGGCGGAACGGGATATCAGCGCCGAATCGACGTTTTTTACGTTGACTTTGATGAGCGAGTCGGACCGCGTGTACGCGCTGGTGAAAGCGGCCGTTGAAAACGAGAGGAAAGGCGATTTCCGGCTGGCGATGGAGATGTATCAGCAAGTGATCGATCATTATCCGGACGCGCTGTTTCGGGTGAGTCCGTTCGGAATCTTCCTGCCGGCGGTGCGCTATTGCCAGTTGCGCATGCTGCGTTTCCCGAAAGCGTATCTGGATCTGTACCGTACCAAGTACGATGCGGCGGCGCGCGAGGCGTTCGAGCTGGCGCAGCGCCGCCATTCGCTGGAAGGTCTGGCCTATATCCGGGACACGATGCTGTGTACGTCTTACGGGGCGCGGGCCATGCTGTTGCTGGGCGATGCGGCCCTGGACGGAGGCCGCTACCTGGAGGCGCTGGAATACTACACCACCGTGCGCGACTATTTTCCCGACCCCTGGGTGCGTACGCCGGAACTGAAGCTGAAAATCGCGTTGTGCCGTCGCCGTCTGGGAGAAAAGGACGCCCCGGCGGATCGGGCGGTGAAATTCGAGGGGGAAAGTCGCCTGACGCCGGAACACCGCAAGATATTTACGCAGGTGGTCAAGGAGACGCCGCTGGCAACGGCTGAATTCGTGCCGCAGCGGGCCAGCGCCCCGCACGAGTCCATGGACGATTACGCCTGGTTCCCGCCCACGGACGATCCGCTGGGGCTGAAAAATCCGGTGTGGGCGCAAGCGCTGGGCGGCTCGTGGCTAGCCACGGTGCAGCCGGTGGCGACCCGGGACAGCCTGATTTACCGGCATCGCAACATCGTTTACAGTCGTTCCCTGCTGAACGGCGAATTGCGCTGGCAGTTCGACGACGGCGGGCGCCGCAATATGCCGGGCCTGGACGATGTCGTGGTGGGCAACGGCATAGTGTATGCGCCGCTGTTTCGCATGGGCATTAACCTGGCGGCCATTGACGAGGTGACCGGGGCGCTGCGCTGGAGCTACGGACCGATGGGCGCGACGACGGACGAAGAGCGCATGATGAGTCTGGCGGCGACGCCGGCGCTGGGCGGCGCCAATGTTTTTGCCGGTTACGTGCTCAACAATATCCGCGGCGTCACGCATGTGGACAGCGAATACGGGCTGATGGCGTTCGACGCTGAAACAGGACGCATCCGCTGGCGTACGCCGCTGTGCCGTCTGCGGCCGGGCCGGGACTCGTTCGCGATGATGGGACGCGGCGGGGGCCGCAACCTGATTCGCAGCTACACCTCCCCGCCCTTGTACCACGAGGGCACGGTGTACTACACCACCAACGCCGGGGCCATGGCGGCCCTGGACGCGTTGTCGGGCCAGATCAAGTGGATCATGCGCTATCCCTACCACATCGCCCTGCACGACGCCACCCGCGGATGGGGTGGCGGCACGCTGTGGCACAATCAGCGGCCGCTGGTGATCGGGGACGGCCTCTACGTGGTTCCGGTCAACGCAGAGGCCCTCTTCAAGCTGGACCGGCGCACGGGGCGGGTGCTCTGGACGCGTCGGCGCAGCGACACGGCGATCGCCCGCAGCCGCCAGATGCAGGCTTTCTTCGCCGGCTTGGCGCCGACCGGGCATCTGATCGAAGCCTACAGCTTTCGGCACGGCCATCGAGGACACGAGGCAACCAGGGACCAGCGCGGCGTCATACTGGTGAACCCGGAGACCGGCGCCACCGTTTGGAACAAGGAAGACCCCATTGCGTGGCAGAACGAGCCGCCCATGCTGGCCTGG
>CAZYAW010000291.1:0-6259 GCA_964646045.1 uncultured Victivallales bacterium
CCAAGCCGCCACGCTTCTATATCTTCAAAACGCTCAATTTTCATGTCAGATTCCTTTTTTTCAACCGTCAACCGTGAACCGTGAACCGTGAACGCTTACCCCATTTAAAATTTCAAAGGATGCATCGCATTTTGCAACGGAACAATCTACTTGTCGTCGCCCGGCAGATCCATGATCGGCGCCGGCCGCGCTTGCGCCGGGGGTTTCGCGGTCGGCGTCGCGGCGGGGATGTCGTCCACCACGCGGCCGGGCGGCAGTCCTTCCTTTTCGCGATCCACCCCGCGCAGGTAGACGTCCACGCGGCGATTTTCGCGGTTGCCGCTGTGCGGGTCGTTGGGCGCAATGGGCCGCGAGAACCCGAATCCGACCGCCTGCAGGCGGTCGGCCGCAATGCCCTTGCCAATCAGGTGATCCCGCACGGCGCGCGCGCGCCGTTCGGAAAGATCCTGATTGTGGCGTTTCTCGGAATTTTTGCGCCGATCCGCATGGCCCTCGATCACGGCGGTGGAACCCGGATGACGTCGCATCGTCAGGGCCACCACCTCGATGTCGCGGTGATGTTGCGGCATGACCGCGGCTTTATCGGTATCGAACTCGATATGCAGCCGAATCAGGAAAAGGTCGTCGCGGCCGTCCAGCGGGTCGGTGGCGTCCTCGAGCACTTCATGGCCGTCGCTGACGCCGCCGCTGTCGGTGTCGGGATTGAGCGGGTCGGTGCCGTAGATGTAAATTTCCTCGTAATCGGTCAGGCCGTCGCCGTCGCTATCGGGATGGAGCGGATTCGTGCCGTACTTGAAAATTTCCTCGTAATCGGTTAGGCCGTCGCCGTCGGTGTCGGGGTTGAGCGGATCGGTGCCGTACACATGCAGCTCGTCGTAGTCGGAAATGCCGTCGCCGTCGGAGTCCATGTTGCGCGGATCGCCGGGAACGGCCATAAGCTTGCGCGAGACGCGTGCGCCCCAGCGCCAGACCGCGCCGACGGTCAGATGCGAGTTGGCGTTGGGGAAGCTGCCGAACCCGGTCAACATGGTACGGAAATCGGCGCGCATGGCCCACTCGTCGTTGAAATGGTACATGGCTCCGAACCCTCCGCGAATGGTCCAGTCGACCTGGTTGCCGCGTTCGGGGGCTTCGCCGTAGCGGGTCAGGCCGAGTCCGGCGACCATATAGGGGTCGAATCGATCCCAGCGAGTGAAATGAAAAACCGCATCGGAGAATACGCCCAGCGCATGGGTGCTGCTCCAGTCGTGCGTGTAACGGCCGTTAACGGAGTTGGCGCTCAGCGACGGAGCCAGAACCAGTCCGCCTTCCAGCGCCCAGCGGTCGTTCAGGTCTTTGCCGAGGAGAAAGGACAACATCATGCCGGGCTTGAATTCCTGCTTGCCCTCGAAATGCATGAAACCCAGATTCGGCGAGAAATAGACGAGCAGCGGAAAAGCCTCTTCCTCGAAAGCGGGCGGTTCGTCGTCCTGCGCCAGCGCTTTCGCGCCCGCTCCCAGCCACCATGCCGTTGTCAGCGCCAGCGTCCCCAGCCATACGTTTCTTTTCATGCGACCTCCTGAAAATAGTGTATTCCCTGCCTATACTCAAGCCGTAGCGCAATCGGCCGCCGATTGCAAGCGCGAATTGCGCCTTTACGCGGGTCCTTCCGTCACGGATGCGTCGCCGCCGTCCATAAGCCCCAGGATGACGCACAGGGTCATCATCAGTTCCGTGTCGCCAAAGTTGTACTCCACCAGTCCGTTGCCCATCAGACCCAGAAACATCAGCAGCAGTGTAGTGGCGAGCGTGAGATCACGGCGCGCGCCCCGGCGCGCGCGCCAGGCGCGACGAACGGCGGTCACGCCGACCGCGCCCATCCACAGAAGATAGGCCGCCAGTCCGATCCAGCCGGTGGAAACGAGAATCTGGGGGATATTGGAGTGCAGATGCGTGCGACCGCGCTCGATATGCGGCGCGTACTGGCGCATCTTGGCGTTGGTCAACTGTCCGTATCCGATGCCGAACGGATGTTCGCGAATGAGAGCCGGAGCGACTTCGGTCCACATGGAAAGCCGGCCGCCATGTCGCGTGTTCAGTTCGCGCCCGAGATCGCCCAGCCGCGTACGCACGGCGGGAGTCGCCAGCGCCAGCAGCGTGACGCCCGCCAGGACGGCCCAGGCGACCCGGCGCCGGGCGCGCGATGCGAGCAGCACGAAAAAGGCGGCGATCAGCGGCAGCGCGCAGAACCAGGAGCCGCGCTTGAAATTGACAAGGAACGCCACGACCTGCAAAATCAGCGCCGCCGTCCACAGGCGGCGCGCGCGCGACGCCGTTCGGCAGAAATCGATCGCCGCCAGCGTCGCCAGCAGACCCAGCAGAAAGAACTGGCCTTCGGTAATGGAGCCCTTGTGAATTAGGGCCGCCGTGAAATCGGGCGCCCAGATCTCGCCGGCGCGCACGCCTTGCCGGGCGGCCAGCGGATTGCGAATCAGGGCGTAGAGCGCCAGGGCGGCGCAGCCGGCGGCCAGCGTCTGCAGCGTCAGGCGGCGGCGCGGCGCGCTGTCGGCCAGGGTCGCCGTCAGCGGAATCGCGATGATCCAGGCGAAACTGGAGAGGCGGCTCCAGTCGCGCAACAGTTGGGTTTGGTAGAACGTGGCGAAGAGGGCGGTCGCCAGGAAGAGGGCAAAACCCAGGAAGGCCGGAGTCAGGCGCCACGCGCGGCGATAGCGCCACAGATACAGTGTCAGCAGAACGATGGCCGCCGCCATGAACGGTCCCTTGAGCGTCCAATGCAGCGAGAGGGCGGTTGCGCCCCACAGCACGGGCAGCCAGTTCCAGCGGCCTGGCGCCGGGCGCGCCCGTATCATTTGCAGGAGAATGGCCAGGCCCATGCAGGCCTGGGCGGCGGAAATCGAGAAGGGCAGACAGAATACGCTCGCGAGGAAAAAACGCCAGGCCCATAGCTCCAAACGGGAGGCGGCGCGCAGCGGATGGGACAAAGTGTCGTTCATTACGCAAAAAAACTCTTTACAAAACGCGTTGGCTCCACTATTTTCATTTCCGTAACAGTAATCGGCTTGGCGCGGTCGTGTCAAGGCGAACTGCCGTCACAACAAAAAGGGGGGATGACTATGAGCCTGTCAAAATCGCAAACGGTGGGTATATTGGCGGAACGAACCGGACTGGCCAAGGTACAGGTCGGCGATCTGCTGGACGAACTGGCCAAGTTGGCCTATGCCGAAGCCAAGGACGGTTTTGTGCTGCCCGGGCTTGGCAAGCTGGTGCTGGTGCATCGTCAGCCGCGCATAGGGCGCAACCCCGCGACGGGCGAAAGCATCGAGATCCCGGCCAAGACCGTGGTCAAGTTCCGGGTCGCCAAGGTGTGCAAGGATTCGGTCCTGGCCGTTTAGTCGGGAATGTCTGTGGCACGGAATGGCGGCGAAGTGAAAACGATGCGCAAGGGATTCGGTTTCGGCTTGGTCGCTCTGCTGGCGACGCTGGCGCTTTCGGCCTCCATCGTTCGCGGTCCCAGCCCGTATCATGCGCGCATCGCGCGCCGCGTGGCCGATTTCATGCCGCGCTACCATGTGACGCGCATGGCTCTGGACGAAACCGTTTCAGCGCGCGCCTGGACCAACTATCTGGAAACTCTCGATGCGGGCCGCGTGTATTTTCTGCGTTCCGACATTGATCGCTTCGAGACCGTCAAGCGTTCGCTGGGCGAGGCGCTGAGTCGCGGCGAAACCCAGTTTGCCTACGACGTTTTCGAGACGTTTCTGGCGCGCGTACGCGACCGCAAGGAGTTTGTCGCCCGACAGGTAGAGAAGGGTTTCGACTTCGAACGGGACGAATCGCTGGCATGGCAACGCAAGGACGCTCCCTGGGTTCGCGACCGCGCCGAATGGGACGAACTTTGGCGCCAACGCGTCAAAAACGACTATTTGCGGCGCCTGCTCATGGCGGAGACGGCGGACGATCCCGAGCCCGAAACGGCGGAGGAGCCGCCCGGACCCTCCGCAGACCGAGACGCTCCCGCGCCGCCCCCGCAAACGCCCCCGCAAACGCCTGCGCCCGACGCCGTTCCGGCCGCTGAATTGGACGAGGACGCCAATCTGTCCCCGGCCGAGTTTGTGGTTCGGCCCTATCGGCGCTACCTCGACATGTTGCAGGACAGCGACGGCGAATGGGTGCTGGAACGCTATTTGTCCGCCTTCACCGGCGCCTTCGACCCGCATTCGGAGTACATGTCGCAGGCCAGTGTCGAGGATTTCGAGATCCAGATGAAACTGTCGCTGGTGGGCATTGGCGCGCTCCTGCGCTCGGAGGAGGGCGCCGCGCAGGTGATCCGCCTTCTGCCGGGCGGTCCGGCCAGCCGGGACGAACGCGACCTGCGCCTGCAGCCCGGCGACAAAATCATTGCCGTGGGGCAAGGCTCCGAGCCGCCGATCGATGTGCTGCACTGGCCGCTCAATAAGGTGGTGCGACTGATTCGCGGCAAAAAGGGTACGCGCGTGATGCTGGTCTGCATTGCGGCGGCCGATCCGACCGGTTCCACGATCAAGCGTGTGGATCTGGTGCGCGACGAGGTGCAGCTCGAAGAGCAGGCCGCCCGTCTCGACATCTCCGCGGCCACCGGATCCGACGGACGGGAGCGTAAAATCGGCGTCTTGCGTCTGCCGTCTTTCTATGCCGATATGGCGCAAAGCTCTCGCAACCGATCGGACGCCCGCAGTGCGGCGGCCGATATGCGCAAGCTGATCGGTGAAGCCATGGAACAGAAGGTGGAGGGTCTGATCCTGGACTTGCGCAACAATGGCGGCGGCGCGCTGCCCGAGGCGATCGCCGTGACCGGCCTTTTTGTCGGCAACGGACCGGTCGTGCAGGTGGGCGGTCTGGACGGGGTCAATGTCATGGCGGTGCAGGACATGCCGAATCCGCTCTACCCGGGCCCGTTGGTCGTGCTGGTCTCGCGCGTCAGCGCATCGGCTTCGGAAATCGTGGCCGGAGCCTTGCAGGACTACGGGCGCGCCATCGTGGTCGGCGATTCCAAAACGCACGGCAAAGGCACCGTGCAGACGGTGGCCCGCCTGGGGCTCGACGCCAAGCTGGGCAAGCTCAAAGTCACGGCCTGGAAGTACTACCGGGTCACGGGAGAGTCCGTTCAGCTTAAAGGGGTGACACCGGACATCGTACTGCCCTCCGCCTTCGACTTCATGGAGATGGGCGAAGACCACCATCCCTATGCCATTGCGTGGTCGACCATCGAAAAGACCCGTTTTCAGCCGGTAAAGGACCTTCGTCCGGTCATCGCCCGCCTGGCGGAGCGCTCGGCGGAACGGCGCGCCGCCAGCGAATCGTACCGGGCCTATCTTAAACTGCTGAACCGCATGCGCGAACAGAACCGTAAAACCCATATCTCGCTGAACTTGCGGGACCGCAAAAAGACCATGGCAGGCGATCGCGAATTCGCCAAGCTCCAAAGCGAGCTGATGGCCGGCGCCCTGGGCGAAGATCGCAAGAACGACTCGGCCCGCGACGATATCGTGTTGCGCGAGGCCCTGAACATCGCGGCCGATTTCGCGGCCCTGCCCGCGCCATGAAAAGCGGAATCGTTACGATTGTCGGACGCACGAACGTGGGCAAGTCCTCGCTCCTGAACCGCTTGCTGGCTGAAAAGGTCAGCATTGTTTCGCCGGTGGTCCAGACCACGCGCAATGTCGTGCGCGCCGTGCTGAACGAGACGCGCGGACAAATGGCGCTGCTGGATACGCCCGGCGTTCATCGCGCCCGAAACGATCTGGGCAAAATCATGAACCAGGCGGCCCGCCAGGCCGTGCGCGGGGCCGATGCCGCACTGCTGGTAGTGGACGAATCCGAAAGGCCCTGGCCGGAAGACGAAGGCTGGATGCGCCGCCTGGCGCGCGAAGGCATGCCGCTGGTGATCGCCCTCAACAAATGCGACCTGAACCCGTTGCGACGCCGGGACTACGAAACCCTGTGGCAGCGAGCCTGCGCCCCGTCCGTCGCCGAAGGCGCTCCGACCGACGCGCCCGCGCCGCCGCCGGGCGGAAACGAGCCGCAAGCCGTCCCCGTTCCCGCCCCCGTTCCCGCATGGCTGGAAGTTTCCGCCCGCACGGACGCGGGCCTCGACGATCTGGTAACGGCCCTCTTCGAACGCATGCCGGAAGGGCCGCCGCTCTTTCCGGAAGACCTGCTCACCGATTTTCCCCGCAAACTGAGCGTGGCCGACGTGATTCGCGAAAAACTGATGGTGCTG
>CAZYAW010000292.1:0-9154 GCA_964646045.1 uncultured Victivallales bacterium
ACGACCGAGAATCACGCCCGGCACACGACTTTGTAGTGCCCGAAAAACCGAGGCGTTGATTCTCAACACCTTATGAAGCAAAGTGCGAAACCTGGGCTAGGGGCTAGGGGTTAGTGTCGCAGGTTCCATCGGGTTTGTCGTGGGGATTGAATATCCAATATCCAACAAGGAATTTCCAACCGATCAAATTTTCTTGTGTATTTGCCTTGGATATTGGATATTTCTTGCCATGCCGCGCCATAGCCGCAGGCGACGGCTGGTTGGCTGTTGGTCATTGTTCTCAGAGACCAGTGGCCAGTAGCCAGTGGCCGGTAAGCGGGGATCAGTACGGCAAACGCGCTGTAAGGTTTGACAGTAAGGAGCCCAAAATAAGGAGAGGCAAGATGAGTAACGTTATACCGTTCGCGAGACTGCGCCGGTTGTCCGGCTTGAGTATCGTCGTCGTACTTGTCGCATGGGCCGGTCGCGCGGCGTTGGCCGCCGAGCCGCCCGCGCTGGCGGATGCGATCCTGAATGCGCCATCCAATCGGTGGACGCAAATCGCCGCCGACGGCGGCGCCGGCTGCTTCGCCAGCGGCACGGTCTACATGCCGCCGGTCAACGCCCTGATCAGTTGGGGCACCCGGATACACTCCGCCAAGTTTACCCGCCATGAGGTTTGCCACATCGACATCGGCAAAGCCGGAATCGTGGAGGCTCTGCCGCCCGGCAAAGAGAACTGGGAACCCAAGGGTATCGGCAACTGGAACTTCGGCACGGGGGGAGGCTTTGTGACGCGCGACGGCCTGACGCTCCCCGTGCGCGTCCTGAGCTACGAGCAACTGGCCTGGGACGCCGGCGGCGGGCGCGTCGTGTATTACGTGGGCGGAAACACCTTCAGCTACGATCCGGTCACGCGTCAGTGGCAGGACCTGAGGCCGAAGAACGGTCCGCCGCTCGCCGTACAGGGGGCGACGATGTGCTACGATGCCGAAAACAGGCGCGTCGTGCTTTTCGGGGGCTTTGGCGTCGAGGTTCCCTACGGCGAGGTCGGCACCTGGTACTTCGACTGCGCCAAGAACGAATGGTCGCAGCCGGTCTTCAATGCGCCGCTCCGAGCGGCTCTGGATGCAGCCCGCAGGCTGGGAGTCCGGGCGCGAACGTTGCGGCGCGACGCGCAGTATCTGATGGGGCTGAGCGGCGAGGAGAAGGCCCAGGCCGAGAAGACGATCGCGGTCGACCTGACGGCTCTGGCCCCGGAGATTCAGAAAACGCTGGAACCGCTGGCGCGTCGGGAAGAAGCGTGGCACAAGGAAGACGAAGCTCGCGCCGAGACCGGAACCCGACACATCCAGGCCGCGGCGGATGCCGTCAAGAAGGCTGTGAATCTCGATGGTTTGCAACGTATCGCGGCCCTGGAGCAGGCCGAGGATCTGCTGTTCTACCGCGCCGTCGATGCGCTGCGCGTCGAGCCGCCGCCGCGCTGCAACACCGATATGGTCTACGACGCGAAGAACAAGCTGGTGGTTCTCTTCGGCGGCGACCATCTGGACATGAAACTCTGCGACACCTGGGTTCTGGACACCGCCAGGAACGTTTGGACCCAGCGCAGGCCGAAGATCATGCCTCCGCCGCAGAGCGCCCATTCGATGGCCTATCTCGAGCCATCCGGACGGGTCTTCCTGGCGGGCGCCGAAGGCAACTGGACCTACGACGCGAAGGCCGACGTATGGCAGCCGGTTCCCGATAAGACGCCCCGGTCGTCGCACGCGTTCCGCGTCGCCGGTGTGCCCGGAACGGACATCGTCGTCGGCCTGGCCACCAGAAAGTGGGGGCATTCGGTTTCGGTGCATGCCTACCGCCTGGACCCCGCTTCGGCCTCCGCGAAGCACGCATCGGCCCAGGGAAGCCCGCGGCCGCCGCTGCCCAAAACGGCTCATCTTTCCCGCAAGTGGTACGACAACCTTCCCGCGCCCGATCCGGCGGCCTTCGCCGCGAAAATCGCAGCGCTGCCCGAGAACAAGTGGACGCCGCTTCCCGGGGAGAAGGAAATCCGCGCGCGCACCTGGTCGAGCTGCATTTACGACAGCCGGCGGCGCGAGCTCATCTACTGGGGCGGCGGACACTCCGGCAACGTCAACGGCAATGTGGATCATTTCTCGATGCGCACGGGTCGCTGGAGCCGCAACCTGGACTCCACCTTTAAGCCCTGGCCCTACGGATCGATGACGGCGTGCCCCAACGGGCGCACGTATTATGACGAGCCGTGGACCATGCACGCGCGCAAGACCTACGCCTACGATCCGGTCAGCGGCCTGGTGGCCATGGCCTTCGTCGGCGGCGGAGGCTATTACCGGCTGCGCGACGGAAAAAGCGGCCGTTATACCTGGATGTACGATCCGCGCAGCGGCGCATGGGCCGACCGCATCGACACGCCCTTCAAGTGCGGCTACAACGGCGCGGCGGTGACCACGCCCGCGGGGGTGATGCTGCTGGATGAAGGCCAGATGTGGAAGCTGGATGCGGCCGCCCGCAAGTGGAAGAAGGTCGGCCCCCGCCAGAAGATGGGCGGCGGCGAGTACGATACCATGGTCTACGACTCGAAGCGCGAGCGCCTGATCTATCTGGCCGGCAACATTCACTACTTCCCGCTGAAGACCGCCAAGTGGGAAAAAGCGAAAGTGGGCGGCATTCGCAGCCGCGACGCGGTTTACGTGCCAAGCCAGGACGCGGTACTGGCGCATGTCGGCAGCGGCACGTTCAAGGTGCTGCTCTGCGCCGACGAAAAGATCGTGAACGGCCCGGCGGGGAATTTCAAGGGCTCCAGCAAGGGCAACAGCGAGCACGCGGTGACCATGGATCCCGAGACCGAAACGGTTCTCTGGATCGACGCGCACGGCTTCTGCGGCCCGTTCACGCTGAAAGCCCTGAAGCTGAACGCGGAGACGTTGCCACGGTGAATGCACGCCGGTGTCCGGGACGGCTATGCCCTTCTCCGCGCAGCCATGCGAATCGGCTGCCGATCCGTCAGGTACTGTCAAAAGTTGTATGGCAAAAGTATGAAGTAACTACTCAGGTGAGGCTCTTGCAAAACCCTCTGCCTGCCACTGTGGCACGGGCATCTTGCCCGTGTTTCATGGGCGGGACGCCCATGCCACGAGGGGTTTTGCAAGAGCCTCAGGTATTCAGAATTCAAGAATGGCCTCCAGCCGTTTATGACCTCCACCAACACAGCCATGGACGCGGAAACATCGCCATAGTCGAGGTCCCGGGAAAGAATCAGGTAGTAGCGTGATTCTTCGAGGGATCCCTGTCTCTGAGGCAACGGCTCAGGAAGCCTCGGTAAGTCGGCCATTCCTGGCTGACTCTCCAACGCCTCGGGGTCAGGCAGGAATGCCCGACCTACTTCTCGCTGCGAATTCAGCGTGCACCGTGAGTCTACCTGAGCAGTTACAGTATGAAAACGGGGAGACGGTCAACGAGAACGGCGACGCGAACGGCTTACAGTAGAGTGTGTCCCATGCGTCGACCGTTCGCGTCGACCGATTCGACACAGAGGATCAGGCACGAAACAGCACTGTCCGATTTGACAGAAGCGAATGGGAGGAACGGGAATGGTCATGAACAACAGCAGACCGCGGGAATGGCGCACGGCGCCGGCGATCCGGCGGCATTCGGCCAATCCGGTGCTGAGCGCCGCGAATGTGCCCTACCATGCCACGCTGGTATTCAACGCGGGCGTGTGCAAGTACCAGGGCCGTTACGTCATGGTTTTCCGGAACGACTACGGCGATGCAAAGGCCAAACGGCTGGACGGTCAGAATCAGGGGCTGGCCTTCAGCGCCGACGGTGTGCATTGGGATGTGACCCCTCATCCGCTGTTTCACGACGATCCAGATCATCCCATGTACCAGGCTCGGGACGCGCGTCTGACCGTACTGGACGGCTATGTCTACCTGACGGGCTGGTTCAACATTGACGGCGTGGTCACCGGAATCGCCCGAACCGAGGACTTCGAGACGTGGGAGACGGTGCACGTCACGCTCCCGCGCAACCGCAACATCGCTCTTTTCCCGGAGCGCATCGGCGGCAGAATCCTGCGCCTCGAACGGCCGTTCAAGGGACTGAACGACCGCAGCCACATCTGGATATCCGCCTCGCCGGACGGACGCTATTGGGGCGACAGCGCGGTGGCGCTCAGGAATTCGGACGAGCTTTTCCCGGGGTTGAACAACAAGATCGGACCGGGGGCGCCGCCGATCCGCACCGCGAGGGGCTGGCTGTGCCTCGTCCACATCGTGGATACCGACGCCACCCGCCAGGGCTGGGGCTGGGAGGGCGACTGGCAGGAACGCTACTCGGCGGGCCTGATGCTGCTGGACCTGGACGATCCATATAAGCTCATCGGCTACTCGCGCAGCCCGGTCCTGGTACCGGAAGCGCAATACGCATATGAATCGAAAGGATACCGGGACAACGTGATCTTTCCGGGCGGCGCGATTCTGGAAGATAGCGGCGAAGTTAAAATCTACTACGGCGCGGCCGATACGGTGGAGTGCCTGGCCAGCGCGCATGTCGACGACCTGCTCGCCCTCTGCGAGCCGGTCTAATGGCGAGGGTTGGGCGGACGGGCCGCTTTGACGCCCCGCCGGCAGATCGCGGAAACTCAGTGAATGCCTAACGGAGGAGAAGGAAATGCGGATCGAAGACATCAGCACATTGCGGGACGCCAAGGCGGGACGGTGTTCATCGTGGGACAAGACGGGACGCAATGAGGATTCCTGGTATATCGAACCCGGCGAGACGCGGGCGCTCGCGGATATCGAGGGGCCGGGGGCCATTACACACATCTGGATGACACAGGAGGAACATTACCGCGAATGCCTGCTGAAGTTCACTTGGGACAATGCCGCGCGCCCCAGCGTGCTCGTGCCCCTGGGGGACTTCTTCTGCCTCGGGCACGGCATCGTGAACAGTTTTCAGTCGCAGTTGTTTACGGCTTCCGCGGGGAAGGACCTCGAAAACCGGTTCGGCGGCGGATGCGCGCTGAACGCCTATGCGCCCATGCCGTTCCGGGAACGCGCGCGGGTGGAACTGATCAACGAGAGCCAGGAGGTCCACCGGTTGTGGTTTTACGTGGATTACGAACGCTACGATAAACCGCGCGACGGCGCGGGCTATTTTCACGCCGAGTTCCGCCGCACCAATCCTTTCGGGGGGTGGGGACACGAGATCCGTGTCAACCGGCCCGAGACGTTTGCGGCCAACCAAGGAAGGACCGCCTGGGAGAACAACTACGTGATCCTCGAGACGAAGGGCCGGGGGCATTACCTGGGCTGCAATCTGTCGGTGACCAATTTCAATGGACGCTGGTGGGGCGAAGGGGACGATATGATCTGGGTGGACGGCTACAAGTGGCCGCCCGACCTGCACGGCACGGGGAGCGAGGATTATCTGGGTCAGGCCTTTGGCATGCAGGACAATGCGTTCCTGCGCAACGGATCGTCCATTTACGAGCAGCGCACCGGCGGGTATCAGACGAGCTATGTCTTTCACCTGGAGAATCCGGTGCCGTTCCGCAAGAGCATCAAGGTCACGATCGAACACGGGCATGCCAATCATCTGGCGAACGAGATGGCCTCCACGGCATACTGGTATGCCGAGAAACCGGCGGCGGCGGTGAAACCTCCGCCGGTGGAGAAGCGTTTGCCGGTCCCGCGGGACAACCGGGGCAACTGGCTGAACGACAAGAAGCGGCAGTGTCCCGGCAAAACGGTTGTTCCGAATGCCGAGATGAAAAGGTTGAAAGCGCGCTGGAAGAAGAAGAAGCAGGAGGAGGCGATCTAGAGGCTGGCCGAGGTCAGGATCGCGCTGACGGGAATATCCCCGTCGATGACGTCCAGATGCAGTTTGTAGCCGCGCCAGCATTCCACTTTGCTCTGGCTGTTCTTCTTGCAGCCCCCGTCGCAGGCCGCAGGCAAATCGGCCAGATTGGCCTTCAAATCGCGTTGCAGTTGGCATTGCAGCCGGGCGGGGTCCCGTGGCGGAGACGGCGGCTCGTCTTTGCGATGGCGTCCGCGCCTGCCACGCTTGGGCTCGGGTGCCGCGCAGAAGACGATGGGGCGTAGGCTGGGGAGTCAGGCGTGCCCACGGCGGGCGGCGGGGCTCTTCACCTTACAAAACGCCCGGGACGCAAGCCGTCAGGCGCCGCGTTCCGGGGGGGGGGGCAAGAGGCTCAAGCCAGGGGTAAAGATTAGGGTGAAAGATTAGGGATCAAGGCGCGAAACCCATAATCTTTCTCCCTAATCTCTCGCCTTGATCTGTCCTTGTCCCCTATTCCCTGGGAAAGGCATTAAGGATGACGAAGATAACCGGGTCGGTCGGCCTGTTCTCAGAGACAAGAGGAACGATGTTGCCATATGGCTGTGTGCCAGGGGATCGCTTGTCGATGGGCGGCTGCGGCAGATAGGGCAAACAACCGACCGTCGTATTCGAACAGCAGGAATACGGCGGCGATTCTTGGAGGCGAGACGATGAAACGAACGCTGCATATAATCGTCGGTCTGTTGGTTCTGGGGCGGGGTGCGCTGTACGCGGAAGACCGGTCCGATACGCCGTTCTACTATCGCCCCGCACTGGTGGCGCGCGCCCGGGAAAACATCGAGCGTCATGCTTGGGCGCAAAAGCTGGCGGACGAGAAAAGTGCGCAGGCGGAGAAAGTCTGTTCCTGGGACACAGCCCGCTTGTTGTCGTACGTGCCCGCGGTCACGCCGACACGGACCTGCGATTGTCCCAACTGCGGCAAGAGCTGGAGAGAATATATCTGGCAGTGGGACGAAGACAAACCGGACCAGGTAGTCTGCCGATTCTGCAAGAAGCCCATGTCCGCCAAGCTTTTTCCGCAGAGCGGCGTCTTCACGTTTCCCGATCCCAACGGGACCATGCGGGACATCCCGTACCACGCGAAGGGCAAAAAGCGCTTTTTCGTGGAGTCGCTCGTCGCGGTGCATCAGTTCTTTTTTGCCGCCGAAGCCGTCGTCAACCTGACAGAATGTTTCCTGCTTACCCGAAAGCAAGACTATGCCGACAAAGCGATTCTTCTGCTGAGGAAAACAGCCGAGGTCTACCCCGGTTATGTGCTCAAGTACTGGGACAACAAATCCAACGTTCATTTCTGCAAACAACCCCAAGGCCTGGCCGGTAAGATCAGCGGCTGGCACTATCAGGACGCCATCTGCGTCGGGGCCATGGCCCGGGCCTATGACGCGCTCAAATACGCCGGTAGAATCGGCCCCGAAAATGCGGCCCTGATTGAAAAGGGACTATTCCTCGAGGCCGGCAAACTGCTCGCCGGCGTCTCCCCGGAGACCGGCAACGTCAATGACCGTGCACAGCGCTACGCCGGTGTGGCCAGCATCGCGCGCGTACTCGGGAACAAATCCATGATGCGCTGGGTGACCAATGGGCGCAATGGATTCATGCGGTTTGTCAGTGAAAAATGGATGGACGACGGGCATTGGTGCGAACGTTCGCCGTCGTATGCCATTATGGCGCTCGGAGACGTCTACATCACACCCTGGGTCATGGACGGGTACCGGGATTCTTCGACAGCCCAACCGGTACGGTGGCGGACCGATCCCGTGTTTGCCCGGATGCATACCGCGCTCTTCGACTTGGCTTGGCCTGACGGGCATTTGCCCGCGATCAACGATTCGCACGTCGATGCAAGAACGCCCGCAGTGTTTGCCGACATCGCGTACGCCTGGGCCGGGACACCGGAAGCGCTGGGGCGCCTTTCCCGCGCCTATGACGGAAAAGCCATGGAAGACGGCAACGAGTTCGCCCTGTGGAACAGGGATCCGCACATCGCGGACAAACTCAAACATCTCGCGGACGCTCCGGAGACCGACCACAACCGGTCATGGAGCAATCTCGGGGTGACGCGGCTTGCGGCCGGGAAGAATGACCGGCAGACCATTGTGCTGCTGGATCACAATTCCTACGGAAGTCACAGCCATTTTGATCAGCTCAACATGGTGATCTGGGCAAAGAACCGTGAAATGGCCAGCGACCTCGGATATATCTACTGGGGACACCGCCTGACGGCGGACTGGCTTACACAGTCGCTGGCGCATAATCTGGTTGTGGTGGACGAACGGAATCAGGACAAACAGGGTCGGCCGACCGTGGTCTTCAGCCGGCTGAACAGCTCTACGCCGGTACTCGAAATGCGTTCGCCATCCGCGTATCAAGGCCGAACCACGGAATACCGGCGCACGGTAGCCCTGCTGAGCGGGCTGAGCAACCAGCCCGTGGTGCTGGATATATTCCGTGTCCGCGGCGGTTCCACGCACGATTGGTCTTTTCACACGGAAGCCCCGGCGCTCAAGGTGTCGGGCGTGGATGTTAAGCCCATCGAGCGGCCTTGGACGCGCGTCCCCTATGGATTGTTGCGGGATGTTCACCAGGGCGCCGCCGATACCGCCTGGCAGGCAGAGTTCCGATGGCCGGACAAGGCGGGGCTCCGTGTCTGGATGACGGAAGCGGAGGCGACAACGGTTTTCAAGGCGACGGCGCCTGGTCAGCGGACAAAAGAACAGGAGGGCCGGCGACTGCCGTGGCTGCTCGCGCGACGGACCGGCACGAACCTGGCGAGCACATTTATCGCGGTGTACGAACCGTTCGGCGAAGGGACCGCAGGCGTGAACGCCGTCAAGGTTGTTCAAGAGAGTTCAGAGGAAGAGGGCTGGCCCGTGATCCTCAAGATATCCGGCACGCATAAGACCGTCTGGGTAGGGTCGAAGACCAGCGCGGAACCCTGGCCGGATGATCATCCGGAGGCGCACGTTCGATTCGCGGACAACCGTTTCTCGGTGAACTGACTCCTGAATACCTGAGTGGTTACGACGATTCAACGTTTTGGAGGGTCGTACTTCGTCGCGACCGCACACAATGCGGCCATACTGAGAATGGCTGGTTCATTGGCATAGGGTCTTGACAATGCAGGCTGCGGGACGCTATTGGTAAACAGGGGTTCTGCCAGAGCCTCGCTGAAGGGAAGAAGATCATGTCGCTTAAGGGAGGAAAACCATGCGTATGACCGCCATTAATATCCGCCGGGGCGCGACCGTCCTGCTCGGCTGCGCCCTTTTCGGTTCGGGGGTCCGGGCTCAGG
>CAZYAW010000293.1:0-4064 GCA_964646045.1 uncultured Victivallales bacterium
ACCACCCGGTCGGCGTCCGGCAGGATGAACCGGGACGCCGTCGACGGATCCGCGCCGCGTGATCGCTTGGCACGTAGCAGCACTGCGCAACGGTCGGACGGGTCGCGATAGCGCGCGTCTGATGCGTCGCCGTCGACCGTCCGCAGCGCGACCGCGTCCGCGCCATCGCCAACGATCACGCCGGACGGCAACGGCCGCCCCTTCCCGATCGCGACCGGAACGGCAACGCGGAACCCGGCGCGCGCGGCAGCGATCGCATCCCGGCATGCAGTCGGCCGATCGGCGGCGAATGACGCGGTCACATCGAATCCGGCCGAGTGCCATGCGCGCAGACCGTCCGGCGCGTCGACCGGCGCTTTCAGGTACTCATAAAGTCGCGCGTCAGCATTCGGCGCGGCGAATGCGTCAGAGATTGTCAGACCGTCGCCAGTCTCAATGTCGACGCCAAAACGTCGACGGATCGCGACCGCGTCAGCGACTGAGACAGGGAACCGCTGCGCGAACCAGGGAAACTCATCCGTTCCGTTCAATCTCAACGCGAACGGCAGGCCGGCCGCGCGCGCGGCGGCGAGCTCGCCGCATGCTGCCCATAGGATCGCGCGCGCATAGGTAACAGGGTCGGCGAGACGGGCCAGCGTCCGGCGGCCCCGGCATTCGGCGACGTCGACCGACAGGCCGCCATGGCCGCTATGCGCAAGGCAAACGGAAGCGCAGCCGGCCGTCGCATAAGGGCAGCCATTGTGACGCGCAACGCTGGCCAGCATGCCGGATCGTTCAGCCAGGCGGGCGACGCCGGGCAGGTATCCGCGCGGCGCGGTCGGCGCGACCGTCGCCGGGTCGCATGCGCGCGCAAGACCGCGAGACGGCAATGCGTGATGAATCGCGATGCGTTGGCGGCCATCGCGCGCAGTCTTAGGGTTCGCCGTCGTGAGAAGCGAACCCGGCGTCAACGCATAAATTGAGAGCAACGCGGCGACGTCCGACGGCGCGGCGACGCGGCGGTTGAGTGTAGAAAGCATGGCAGGCAAGGTGCAGCAGTAAGGGGCAATATGCGCGCGTCAGACTATGCGCAGCAGTCGCAGCCATGAATCCGGCGAGTCCGGTTCGACCGTCCGGCCGTCCGGAGATTCGCAGACGCTATCAATAGTCCACCGATCAATGTCGGCGTCAGTCGGCGCCGGGAACCAGTCGCCGCGCCACATAATTTCAGACCGCCGCGCGTCAGCATGGCCGGCGACGCGGCAACGCATGCCAGCAGACCGCGCGAATCCAAACGACAGCGGCAACGCGTCGCCGTCATCATCAGCGGCCGGGATCGGGTCGACGGCGTCAGGATTGGGCGGGAAGATCACGCCGGTCTGACCGGCCGCCGTGATCGCGGCGCCCCATTGAGAAGCAAGCGGCCAGCGACTGCCACTGCGCATAATCTCCGGGTCGGCGAATGCATCATCCCAAACGCGCGCCAACGCGATAGCGTCAGACTTGCGCGCGCGAACCAGGCCAGCGCTGAGCCCGGATGCAGCATGAGACACAATCCACAGACGCGGCGCTCGGCTGATGCCGCCGCCACGGGTCGGCGGTCTGTGAACTGCTAGTGCGCGGCCGATCCAGGCGGCCGGAATGACGCGCGCGCCGGACGCGCACGCGATGGAAACAGAAAGAGAAGGCATGGCAGGAGAGAATGAAGACTAAGGGACAGAATTAGCGGCCACCGGCCCAGCGGAACCGGCCGGAATCGATCGCATTAGCAGTGAGCGAATCGGGCGACTCCAGGCGACACAGACGCGCATACGTGGCAGCAGATACAGGGATCCCGTGACCCATACAGTCAGCGGCAACGGAACGCAACGCAGACGGCACGGCGTGATGGCCTAAATAACCTTCCGGCCAGAAGCAGACGGGCGCACCGTTAGCAAGCCAGGCGAACCCTCGACGCGGGTTCCCGTTGCGATCATTAGAAGTCGTGAAGTAGCAGAGCATGACAGGGGCAAGTTAAGGGGCAAGGGCAAGGCGGACGCGGTGCCGGAAGACTGTTTAAACGTCCTGAGCGGCGGCGGCCGCGCATACGATCGAGGCGCCGGCCATGGCAAGTGATCCGGCCATGGCAGCGGCGGCCATGGCGCCCGCGCGGTTGCCGACATTGTCGCGGGCAATCCCGGACAACGGGAACACAGACAAACAGCAGGCGGCCCAGGAAGAAGAGAAGAGGACAACGCGCGCGACAGCGGCGCGGCGGCGGTTGCGATAGGTGGAGCAATTCATGGGGCAGCAGATAAAGAGCAAGCGCGACCGGTTGCGATCGCCTCCGGACAATAGCTGCAGAATTGCCGCATAGCCTGCCGACGGTGTGCGCTTCCCAAATTGGACCCGTTGACATCAACGCTTGCGCCGTTGCGACCGTCTGAGAGCACCTAGAAAACGGCGCCGCATGCGCCCCCATATATAAAGTCGGCGCGATTCGACCCAGCGCCGCGCGGCCAGCACGGTTGCTCCTATGCGTGCGGACGCATAGACGCATGTCGGGTGATCGGTCAACGGCATCGTTATGACAGGATGCCAGATTATGCGTGCGGACGCATAGACGCATACGTATGCTGCTATGCGCATTGACGCATACAACGGTCGCGAGATATGCGTCTCAACGCATAGGCGCATAGTACGACTGTACTACTATGCGGCTAGACGCATATGCGCATTCACGCATAGTAGTACGCTTGAACCACTATGCGGCTATGCGCATACACGCATAGTACGGATGTACTGTCAGCGATCGGTGACATGCGCCTATGCGCATATGCGTCGCCACGCATATAACGGTATCGCACTGTGTGTGCAAAATAGAGCGAATCCTTATATGCCCTATAAACCATCAAGCCGCAAGTCCTAAAATTTTTTAGCCTCGATTGAAAAATTCAACGAATTTCTAAAAGCCCTCTAAACCGACTCTTTGCAAGTCCTAAAAATTTTAAGCTATTTGCCGGCAAGCAGCTTAAAATGCTGAAGCCCCGGCGGAGCTGGAACTCACCACTGAAGGGTGTGTCATGGCACAAGAAATCGCAAAAATGGCAGGCTCAAATAAGAAGTGACAACAAATCGATTTATCTGGGAACTTACGACCGCCAAGAGGACGCTTACTTCGCCTATTGCGAAGCCGCATTAAAGCTTCACGGCGAATTCGCCAACCTCGGCTGACATCCTACCGCGCACTCGCAATCGCCTCCGCAAGTGCGCGGCCAAATTCTTTATCCCAGTTCTTCCGCACGTAATCACCCGCAATACCAGTGAACGGAAACTTGCCCTGAAACTGAGGCGTGCGCGTGATCCAGAACAGTGCGGATTCACCATTCTCGATCGCACTTTTCTTGGTGGTATAGATGCCGGGATAGAACCGCTGCGGACCCTTGCCGCTGTTATAGGCAGCAGTGGTTCGAGCGATGTACTTATTCTTCGCGTTGCGCTTCTTCACGTTCTTCGCGTACACAAATGCAGACGAATCCCTGAAAGCTTGTAAGCTATAAAGAATTTCGGTGTACTGGCTCGGCCTGATATTTCCGTATTGATTTAGCTTCAGCTCATCAGACTGTGTTGGGATCGCATACTCATTCGGCGCAAGGATTCCCTTAATCCGCAACGACTTCTGGAACCTCGTCGCATATGCGGGCCCGCCAGTAATCTGAGGTAGCAAATACTTGCTCGCAGGGTTGCCCTTGGTGGCAAACTCCTTTAAGCCAACTTCTGCAGCAAGATTCGACTTCGTGCTGCTCTTTACGTAAACACTATTCAACGTAAACGGTACAGGATTCCTAAACTTCGCCTTCATCTGCTCACGCAGCTCCTTACGAGCATCACGCGCAACCCTATTAAGAGCCAACGATGCAGCAAAAGGCACCTGGACAGCCTTGATGGCATCCAGGCGCCGCACCATTGGGTTGACGTCAAACGTGATCTGCATATCAGCAGACTAACGCGTCCTCACGCAATACCGCCCACTCCGATAGAACCCCATCGGGCAGTCACCATCGAGCCGGTTCGGCAACGCCTGATAGCGCTCAACCGATCCAGGC
>CAZYAW010000294.1:0-5355 GCA_964646045.1 uncultured Victivallales bacterium
TTTGTACTGCCGCTCCGAAGGAGACTATTCGGCGGTCAAGGGCCGGGGCGGCCCCATTGACTGTTCGCTGGCCTACAGCCTGGACGGCAAGCATTTTCAGCGCGCCACCTACGACGCGTTCATCCCCAGACCGGAGTTGGGCGAACACGGTGGCGGGTGTCTCTATACCGGCTGTTTCGTCGTGGATGAGGCGGCCGGCGAGATCCGCTTCTACTCGGGCGGATCCAAGGCCGAGCATTTCATTGACCAGACGCTGAACGACGCGGCGCTGATGATGCACACGCTCCGGCTGGACGGGTTCTTCCGGTACGAATCCTACTGTCTGCAAGGCCGCGTGATGACGCGGCGAGTGGTTTTCACCGGCAATGGCGATCTGCGCATCAACGCCCGCGCCCCGCACGGCGAAGTCCGCGCGCGGATTCTGACCACCCGGGGGGAATCGGTTCCCGGCTACGATTTCGCCGATTGCCGGCCGCTGGTCGGCGACGAGATCTTCTGGAACCCGCGGTGGACGTCCGGCCGGCGCATCGCCGATCTGGACAAGAAGACCGAGTATCACATTGAAGTGCAGGTCGCCTGCGGGGAGCTGTACGCCATCCGGGGCGATTTCCGGCTCTGCTATGGCGCCGGCCACGACAAGGCCCCGGCCCTGTATCTTCCGTAAACAGGCGTCGCGCCAATCCTGTCACAGGAGAATCATGAACGAAAACCCGAAAGTCCATCTGATCTGCAACGCGCATCTGGATCCGATCTGGCAGTGGGGCTGGGAAGAAGGGATGAGCGAGGCGTTGGCCACCTTCGAGGTGGCGGCGGACCTGATGGAGGAGTATCCGGAGTTCGTCTTCAACCACAATGAGGCGGCTCTATACGAGTGGGTGAAGCAGTATCGCCCGGCCCTGTTCAAGCGGATACGCAAGTGGGTGAAGGCCGGACGCTGGATCATTGCCGGGGGGTGGTACCTTCAGCCGGACTGCAACCTCTCGGGCGGCGAATCTTTCGTGCGGCACGCGCTGATCGGACGGCGGTTCTTTCGCGACGAATTCGGCGTCACGCCCAAGGTGGCCTACAACCTGGATTCATTCGGCCATCACGGGAACATGCCCCAGATCCTGAGGAAGTGCGGGTATGTCTGTTACGTCCATTTTCGCCCGAAGGTTCCGGCGCCGGGGGTCCGGGATCATCTGTATCGATGGCGGGGGATTGACGGCAGCGAGATCCCGGCCGTCCGACCGCCTTGCGGCTGGTACAATTCGAATACTCTTGAACATCTGCGGCAGAAAGTGACCCGGATTGTCGCGCAGGCCCGCGCACTTGGGCGCAGCCTGACCGTCTTCTGGGGCGCCGGCGACCATGGCGGCGGCGCGACCCGAGACAATCTCGAGTTGCTGCGCCGGATGAGAACGGAGAATCCCGAGATCCTGCACAGTTCGCTTGAAGCCTACTGGGACGCGATCCGGCCTGAGGCGAAGACCGCGCCGGTGCATGAGGGCGAACTTCAGAAGGAATTCACCGGCTGCTACACGTCCGTGATCGAAACCAAGCTGCGGAATCGCCGGGGCGAGGGCCTGCTGCTGATGGCCGAACGCGTTGCGACTCTCGACTGGTGGTTGATGGGCAGCCCGTATCCCCGCGAGGCGATGACGCGCGCTTGGAAACGGGTTCTTTTCAATCAGTTTCATGACATTCTGCCTGGCTCGTCGGTCCGCCTGGGATACCGGGATGCGTTCGAGCTTTACGGCGAAGCCATGACGCTGGCGCGCGAAACGCTCGCGCAGGCGCAGATGCGGCTGTTGCGCCGCCGGAAAAAACGCGCCCCGTTGCCGCTCTGTATCTTCAACCACCAGGGCCATGCGCGCCGGCAACTGGTGGAGTTCGAGTTCATGGGAGCCACGTCGTCGCAGGTTATGCAGGGAAAGACGGTGCGGATACAGGATCGCCGGGGACGCGATGTGCCGGTCCAGATGCTCGCGCCGCAGGCCAAGCTTCACGAAGCCAACTGGCGCCAGCGCGCCGTGCTGATGGCGGAGTTGCCGGCGCTTGGAATGAACGAGTACCGGATTGTTGTGGACGAGGCGAAACCGCCACGCCCGGTGCGGGCGGTGGGCCGTCGGCAGGATGGAAACCGGCTGCGATTCGCCACGCGCCATTACACGGTGGTTTTCAACACCCGGACCGGGCTGATGGAAGCCTTGCACGACGGAAAGGGAAGAAAGAACCTTCTCGCACACCCGGGCGGCGGGCTGCTGGTGCGGCAGGATGTTGCCGACGCCTGGGGCCGACATCAGCGCCCCTATGGCAACACGCGGGGGCGCTTCGCCTGTCCCAGCCGGAAATCCCTTCGGAACTTGCTGGGCATCGAAGCCGGTCGCGACGCCGGACCGGCGGTGCGCATCATCGAGGAAGGCCCGGTCTGCACCCGGATCGAGGTGATTCAGACATACAACCGCTCCGTCGCGCGCATCCGCTACACGCTGGCGGCGGAAACGCCGGAAATCGGCATCGAGTTGCTGTTGGACTGGTCCGAACGGTGCCGGGCGCTTCAGTATGAGTTCCCGACCGCTTTGAAGGCGAATGCCTACCGCGTCGAAATTCCACACGGCGCGCTGACACGCCTGGTGGATGGGGACGAGAATCCCTGCGGGCGATGGGTCTGCCTCCTGTCCCAGGATGGAAACCGGGCCTTCGCCCTGGTCAACAATGGAGTGGGCGGCTGCGATGTGGGCGGGGGCCGCTTGCGCCAGACGCTCGTGCGTAGCCCCGAGTTTTGCCGGATGGGGGAGAAAGTGCGCAACGACCGGATGGCCGAGTTCATGGACATCGGCGAGCACCAGTACGCCTTTGCGCTGCGCTTCGGCAATGCCGAGGCGGTCGCCCACAGCCTGACGGCCTTGGCGGACGAGTTGAGCATGCCCACCACGGCGCATGTCCATCTGCCGCTCGGGCCGGATCCCGGCGACGGGATCAAGGCGGGCGCCGATATGGTCACAATCGGCCATGCCGCGATTCAGTTGGCGGCGATGAAGCCCAGCGAGGACGGCGCGGCACTGATCGCCCGCTTGGTGGAGACGCGCGGCGCCCCGGCCCGGACCGTGTTTCGGGTTGCCGGCACGCCGAAGGCATCGTTGCGATTCGGGCCGTACGAGATCAAGACGCTACGCTTGGAGCAAGCGAATTCCGGGCGCGGCTGGCAGGAATGCGATCTGCTCGAACAGGCGCAAACCGCGACCCCCGGACGCGAAGGATGACTTCCGCCCCCTGCGCGTGTCCGAGGCCATTGCCCTTCATCGCTGATGCGATGAGCGGTTCAGCATCGGTAAGGCGGTGCGCTCAACCCGGCGACAAGCGCGGGGGTTATCTTTTTCCCGAGCAGAAAGAATTTGCGGTCCGGGTGCCATAGCACGGTCTGGCCGTTGCGGTTGGTGACGCTGGGATACACGCCGAGGTCCGTTCGGGGCCGCGGTCCGATGCCTACCCCATCGTGCGTCATCAGCTCGCGCGATTCGCTGAACCATACCGGCTGATCCGCCTCGGACCGGAACTCGCCCACGGCGATATAGGCCGGCCAGCGGTTGTTGTTCGAGTCATCATATGCGAGCCCGTCGCGGCGCAGGTGGTGCAGCAGGAAGTAGCGTCCCTCTTCGACCAGCGGGTAAATGGGACAGCAACAGATCGGCTCTTCGATCACCTGGCCGTGATCATGGCGCAGCAGGGGGCGGGGATTGCACCAGGTCTCGCCCCGGTCGGCCGACACGCTGTACCAAATGTAGCCCGTCATCGTGCGCATCACGCAGAACAGCCGCGCGTCCGGCAGTCGCACAATGCTCGGCTCCTGTGCGACCGTATTCAGCGGGTCGCGGAAGTAAGGCACGCGCAGCCCCCGCTCCCCCCAGGCGTGGTAGCTGATGTCGATGTCTTTCACGCGCGGGTCGTCGTCGAGATTGTCGAACCGCATAAATTCTACCAGCGAATCCGCCGACCAACCCCGCAGCTTTCCGTCGGGGAAGCAATCGAGCGGTCGCCGCACTTTCGGGCTCACCCAGCGCGTGTACCCCACCAGGTACTTGTCGCCGGACAGGCGCTCCGGCTTCTGCCACACGATCCAGTTGCCCTGCATCTTCGGGTCGGGGTTGTCGTAGATGCTCCTGGGCATCGGGACGGTTTCCGGCTCCGACCACGTCTTCCCGGCATCGTCGCTGTAGCGACCGTCCATGGTGCCCGTGAACTGATGGTGGAAATCCACCAGGCCCTGATGCTGATTCCAGAGCACGTAAATGCGGCCCGAGCGCGACACCAACGGAAAGCCCCAGCTTGCCTGCAGACCGTCACCCTTACGAAGCGGGCCGGCCAGCCGCACGGGCGCGGACCAACTCATGCCCTCATCGTCCGATCGGGAGAACACGATACGATGATCGCCGTATCCTTCCGATGTGCTTTGCGTCCAAACGGCCATCAGCGAACCGTCCGGGCCGTCAAACACGAGGAAGTGCTCGTTTCCCGTGTCGCCGGTGGCGCCATCCAAGCTCCCGGGGCGATACACCACAAAGTCCGGCTTCGTCCGCCGGATTTCGACATCCATATCCTGTGCTGCTTCCGTCATTTTGAATCTCCGTCTGCCGACAACTTGTACTTGCCGTGTAACTACTCAGGTAGCCCCAGCACAAACCACAATCTGAGTAAACGTATACTCTCCCCCCTTCTGAACGCAACTGAAAAAAACTTTTTTTAGATGGACTCGGACAACGTGATCGTCTACTGTGCCGACCATGACACAGGACATGGTTATTCAGGGCCGAAACATCACGGCTGTCGAGATCGGGTTGATTCACAATCTGATGGCGGAGCATTCCGGATGGGGGCGTACCCGACTGAGCGAGGAACTGTGCCGATGTTGGAACTGGCGCAACGGCCAGGGTCGGCTCAAGGATATGGCGGCGCGTAGATTGCTGCTGAAGCTGGAGCGGCGTGGTTTTGTCAAGTTGCCTGCGCGCCGGCGCCCCTCTTCCAACGCGTTTCGCAATCGCCGTGTGCCGCTGTTGGATCATGCGATCAGGCCGATTCGCGGCAGTCTGGCCGATTTGCGACCTTTGTGCGTAAGCATCGACGCCCCGGGATCGCCGGATGCAGGACTGTTCCAGAGCCTGCTGGCGCAGCGCCACTACCTTGGCCACCGTAATCTCGTGTTTCAAGGGCACATGCTACCGGGCGGCCAACTGGTTGCGCCTGGACCAGAAAATATCGGGCCCCTTCCGCAGCTTCGACGCCCTCGTGAACTTCTGCCGCATCCGCGGCTACGTCTCCACCGCGCGCAAGAACGGCGTCAACGCCTTGGACGCCCTCCAACGCGTGTTCTGCGGC
>CAZYAW010000295.1:0-14622 GCA_964646045.1 uncultured Victivallales bacterium
ATCGAAATCGGGATCGCTATCGGGATCGAAGCATCATGACGCTGGGACACGAGAGGCTTGACGTTTATCGGCTATCGATATGGCGGCAATGCTCAGTCGGCTGGGCGCGAGTCAATCGATCCCGATCGCGATAGCGATTTCGATTTGGATGGAGACAATAAGGAACCCCAAAGCGTTCCAGGCGACGCTTAACAGCGCGCAGGAATTCTTCAACCCCAACCGCCAGCGCCTGGAAGGCTCCTACCTCTTCCCGCTCCCGCACGGGGCGCATATCGACAAGTTCGCCATGGACATAGACGGCCGCGCCACCGCGGCCGAACTGCTCCCGGCCGACAAGGCGCGGCAGATCTACGAAGACATCGTGCGCCAGATGAAAGATCCGGCCCTGCTCGAATATGTCGGCCGCGGCGCTTTCAAAGTGCGAATCTATCCCTTGGAACCGCGATCGAAGAAGCGGGTGAGCCTCTCCTATACCCAGCTTCTCGCCGGCGACTCCGAGCTTCTCGAATACGTGTATCCGCTCAATACGGAGAAGTTCAGCGCCGCGCCCGTCGGCGAGATCTCGGTGAAGGTGACGAGGAGATCGCCAGGATCAGCCGGGAAATAGGCGAAACGGTTCACGGTTTTGCAACATCGGAACCACCGCAATATCTTCACCGGTTCCGGCTGGCCGGTTCCTCGCCCGAGACGAACCGGCGGCCGGTCGTTGTTGTCGTTTCCCGCGCCGCGGCACGTACCGTATGATCCACTCGCCCTTGTTGAAGCGCGGTCGAAAATGCTTTCGTCCCCGCGGGCGGGCGGAGTAGTAGCGCGACACGACGGCGCGGGCCGCCTCGTTCGAAAACCCGGCATGTTCCATAAGAAATATCGCCACGTACACGCCGGTGCGTCCGATGCCGTGATCGCAGTGGATCAGAACCGGATGCGCGTTCGTATCCGCAACAGCGGCCAGAAACGTTTCCACCATTGCGTCGTCGGGCCGCTGCAGCGACGGGATGGAAACATGCCTTATGCCGACCGCCGCCAGCGAGGCCCGCTCCTGCTCGATCCTTCTCCGCGTTGTTCCGGCGGCCCGACGGTCCCCGTCGTCGAGTTCCGGATGCCTCACATCGATCACCGTGGCGATGCCGAGTCGGGCCGCGGCACGGGCGATCCGTTCCGGCGTCATCGCGGACGACCGATACAGCCGACCCGGCAGCACGGTTGCGATCCGGTAGTTCATTCCGTAATGGACATAACCCGCCGTCGCGCCCGCCAGCAGAAAAGCCGCCAACCCGCTGTAGAGCAGCGCTCTCTTCAGACGTCGCGGAGGTCTGTCGCTCGATTTTCGATCGTCTTTCATGTAAACCGACCTTTCCCTTCTTGACATGGACGATCGCATTGTGCATGGTTCGCG
This sequence comes from uncultured Victivallales bacterium, assembly GCA_964646045.1. Classification (GTDB taxonomy): domain Bacteria; phylum Verrucomicrobiota; class Kiritimatiellia; order UBA8416; family SLMC01; genus CAZYAW01. Next base: position 1,397 of record CAZYAW010000295.1, read on the forward strand.
GCATGAAGCAACCCAATTTTCACCAAACTGATGTTGACGGATACGGTCGCGGCGCCCTATAAGAGTCCGACCATGGAAGAAGAACGCCAACAACCAATGCCGTCCGCGGCGCGGAGCCCGGAACCGGCCCGCCCCGCCCAGTCGGACGCGACCCATGCGGCCGCAGGATCGGACGACGTCAAGGCGCCGGATAGCGATGGCGCGCGCAAAAAACGCCGGCCGCGCATCGGCCGCCGCCGCAAAGAGCGCAAGCCCGTCGCCATTCACGACCGCGCGCGCTATCGTCAAACCGCCCGCTCCAGTCGCGAGCGCCGCCTGACTGCGGAGGACGAAAAAAATCCGCGCCTGCGGATCTATCTCCTGTCCGGGAGCGCGGCCCTGCTGACGCTGATCGCCATGCTGGTCTTTTGGCCCAAAACGAAGCCCGACATCTTGACGGTGGCGGATCGGCTGCGCGAGGCCCAAGTCCCCTACAGCACCAGTCATATGCTGGTGGACGACGGTGTCCGCATGATCGTCTATTCGGTCCGCACCACCGATCTGGAACCGCTGCGCGACTTGCCGCTTAACGGACTCCGGCTCGAACATCCGGAGGCGGCGGACCTCGAGCCGCTGCGCGGCATGCCGATTCGCTGTCTGCTGATACGCAACACCCAGGTGCGGAATCTGGAGCCGCTGCGCGGCATGCCTCTGGAATATCTGGATGCGCGCGACTGCCCCCTGGAAGATCTCGCGCCGCTGGCGGGCCTGCCGCTCATAAACATCGGTTTCACGGAAACCGAGACGCTGCGGGGCGTCGCGGTTCTGCGGGACATCCCCACCCTGCGACTGATCAACAGGAAACCGGCCAAGGATTTTTGGGTCGCTCGCGACCGGCAGGCGGCGCCGGACGACGATACAAAGCCGAACCCGTAACGGACTCGGATTCACGAATTCCCAACGAAAGGAAGCGCTGTTATGACGCAGATCGGGAAAGAACTCGACGGCCGCGTCGCCTTTGTAACGGGCGGGGCGCTGGGCATCGGGCGCGCCTGCGCCGAGGGCCTGGCGCAGGCCGGAGCCCGCGTGGCGCTGGCGGATGTCAATGCGCGGACGGGCGAAGAGACCGCGCAAATGATCCGGGAGAAGTACGGCACGGAGGCGCTTTTCGTGGCCTGCGACGTTTCCGACAAGGCCAGCGTGGACGAGGCGGTGCGTAGCGTGCGCGCAGCGCTGGGCGGTATCGACATTCTGGTCAACAACGCCGGCATTCTGATTCCGCGCCTGCTGGTGGACCCGCAGGGACGCGAGGAGCTGACGGAAGCCATCTGGGACAAAGTGACGGCCATCAATCAGAAGGGCGTCTTTCTCTGCACCCAGGCGGTCGCGCGCGCCATGCTGCAGGATCGACGCAAGGGCGTCATCGTCAACATGACCTCGGAATCGGGCCAGGAAGGTTCGGCGGGACAAAGCGTCTATGCCGCGACCAAGGGCGCCATGTTCGCCATGACGCGCTCCTGGGCCAAGGAGCTGGGCCCGCTGGGCATTCGCGTGGTCGGCGTCGCGCCGGGCATCATGGAGGCGACGGCCTTGCGTTCGGAGGAATACGAACGCGCTCTGGCCTATACGCGGGGCATCACCGTGGAAACGCTGCGCAAAACCTACGAAAACGTTTCCATCCCGCTGGGCCGCGCCGGCAAGCTGAGCGAAGTCGCCGATGTCGTCGGCTTTTTGGCGTCCGACCGGGCCGCCTACATTCACGGCACCACGATCAATGTTTCCGGCGGTAAATCGCGAGGTTAACCCCGCTATGAAAGATCACGCGGTGGTAGCCATCGACGGGCCGGCGGCGTCGGGGAAATCGACGGTGGCCCGTCAAGTCGCGCACAGGCTGCGGCGACTGTATCTCGACTCGGGCGCGTTGTATCGCGGCTTGACGTGGCACGCGCTGGAACGTGGCGCGGACTGCGACGATGCGGCGGCCCTGACCCGCCTGGCCGAAGACCTGAACGTCGAGTGCGCGCTGGACGACGACGCCGTACGCTACTCTCTGAACGGCGCCGTGATGGGCGCGCAAATCCGCACTCCGGCCGTGGACGCCGCCGTCAGCCGGGTCGCGGCCGTAGCGCGCATCCGCCGTCTGGTACGCGGCTGGCTGAGAGACGCGACGCAACTGGGTCCGCTGGTCGCCGAAGGCCGCGACATCGGTACCGCCGTCTTCCCGGACGCGCGCCACAAGTTCTATCTGGATGCCAGTCCCGAGGAGCGGGCGCGACGCCGCTACGGCGAACTGGCCGACCGCCAGGCCGCCGTTACCGCCGCCGAGGTGGATCGCGCCCTGCGGCGGCGCGACGCCATGGACGCCGCGCGCCGGGCCGACCCGCTGAAAATCGCGCCCGACGCGTTGAAAATCGATACCACCGGCCGCTCCGTCGCCGAGGTCGTCAACGAAATTGTCCGCCGAGTCCTAAAGTAAGCGAGGTTTTCGTCGCGAAAGTGCGCAAACGTCTGTGGATGCGGCACTGGAGACGGGGCGCGCGATTCTCGCATATTGAAATATGAGTGAAATGCGCGTACCGCCTCCAGTGCCGCAGGCGTTGTCGTTGGCGTGCCCGCAGCAGAAAAACTCGCTTATTTTAGGGCTTAGTAAGAACGCCGTTCTGCGGGCGTGCCTGGGGCGGGAGTCGAACCCGCACGACCTTACGGTCAAAGGATTTTAAGTCCTTTGTGTCTGCCATTCCACCACCCAGGCCGAATCCCGCCGCAATTCGAAATCCATAGCCGATCCGGGCGCTTTGGACAAGAGAATTATATCAGTGCTTCTCGTTTGAAACCGTCCTCCGCGACCCTGCGGCTCCGCCGCGCCCCGGCAGCGGCCAAACGGAACAACCGAAGGCCGGGATACAATTTGGATTGCCGTTCCCGACGTGTTTCATGTTGACAGCGCAGCGGCCGGGAGGTATGCAAGATGAATGCAAGGTGATGCGTCTGGAAAAGCGCCGGCGCTTTTCCAGCCGGAATAACGGGAGTTCGCCATGAGCATTAGAGCGGGCGTGGGAGAACGCTTGATTGCCGTTCCGGAAAACAGTCTTCTGTTCGGACATCCGGGCTTGCGGCGGGTTTGTTCGGGAACGGCCGATCCGCTGCGCGTTACGGCTTTGCATCTGCGCACGGGCGTTCACGGCGCGCTGTTTCTGGCGGTGGATCTGTACGGACTCGAGACCTATCTGTGGGATCGTATTGCCCATGAGATCGCGCAGGCGACCGGTATCCCCGCGCCAAGAATGTTCCTGGGCTGCACCCACACGCATTCGGGTCCGACTCCGGTGTGGTCGTTCGCCTGGAAGGACGACCGCTGCGTGCCCGCGCCGGACTCCTTTTTTCTGGATGCCGTCGCGCAAGCCGCCGTGGCGGCGGCGGCGGAGGCCTGCGCCACCACGCGTCCGGTCGAAACGGGAACGGCGACGGCCCACCATGCCGATCCCCTGGAAAGAACCGATCTGGAAACCCCGCTGCTGGCGTTCCGCGACGAGACCGGCCAAGGCGTGGCGCTGCTGGTGCTGGGCGCGATTCCGCCGGCTCTGATCTGGCCCGGATGCGACCGGGTTTCCGCCGACTATCCGGCCTTTGTGCGAGAACGCCTCGCCGAGCGACGCGCAACATCCGTTCCGCTCCTGTTCTACACGAAACCGTCGGCGGGAATTCCGTGCCCGCATGCCGCGCAAGACGATCCGTTCGCCCTGGCCCGCAGATTCGGCTATGCGCTGGCGGACGCCGCGGCGCAGGCTCTTGACCGTATGCGCTGGACGCGCTTCGACAACTGCACGGAGATCTCCTTTTTCGAGAAAAGCGAAACACTCGCGCTGCGGCCTGTCCCGGATGTGGCGGCGGCGGACGATCCGTCCGCCACCGACCTGACGGAACGGACAGAGCGCCGGATCCACGCGCAGGGCGTCGCGCATCTGGCGCAACAGCGGGAACAGGGCCTTCTCGAGCGCATGGCGCCGATCTACAGCGTGGCGACCGCGCGCCAGGTTCGACTGGGCGACACGACGCTGGCGGGTCTGTCCGGCAACGTGGCGCCGGCCCACGCGCAAGCCTGGGAGAAAACGCTGCCCGGCCGGGTTCTGGTGGCGGGCCACGTCCACGGCTTTCTGCAAGGCGACATTATGGACGAGGAACGCGAGGCCGCGGGGGAATTCGGACACATGCCCAGTCCTTTCTCCTGTTCGGGAATCCTGCGCCTGACCGCCCCGCAAGCGTAGCCGTTCAGGCGACCGCCGAGTGCGCGGAGATTGGCCGGATGCTTGGAGCCAGGGTCGCTTCATCCCCGAATCCAACACAGGGGCGCCAACTGCATCGCCCTTGCAGGACGAATGCAGCGGTTTTCAAGAGGTCGATCCGTCTGCGGCTGCGGCATTGGCGGGCGGACGCTCCACCTGCTCCAAATCTTCTTCGGTATGGGAAAAGTGCGCGGCGGGCACGATTTGGCGCTTGAGCCCGCGCGAGACGGACGACCAATACAGTTTCATCGGATCCCGATCTTCGCCGATCTCGTTAATGCCCTGGAAATATTCGACGACCAAACGGTGTTTGCCGGGCGCCAAACGCACCTTGCGCGTACGACGCCAGGACTGCGGGGACTCTTCCCAGCGGGCCTCCCAGTCGTCGATCAGAACCTCTCCGTCGAGTATCAGCCGGGCTCCGTCGTCGGCCCAGATTTCAAAAATGTATTCATGGTCCCCTTGCGCCTGCGCGCCGGGCTGCGGATCGATCCAGCCGACCCATCGTATGCTAAACCATCCGCGATTGACAAAGAGATGGTTGATCAGCGGCTCGACGCGACTGTAGCGGTACTGGGTGAAAGTCCAGCGCATCGGATCGTCCTTGGGCTCGGTCAGGTCTCTGGGCCATTGTCCGTCCCAATATTCGGGGTCGGAAAAATAGTGGGCGACCAGCCCCTTATGGAATTTCGGGGCCGCATTCTCCCCGTCCGGAGATCCGACCGTACTCAGGCCGCTCGCCACAAAACACAGCCAAGCCGATACCCAGCGCGCGTTATTGGACACCGTCATGCGTTTCATCGTATTCCTTTCCATTTTTACGCATCCCCCTGCGAAGCGTCCCGAGGCTCGGCAGGGAAAGCGTCCACCGTCAACTCCAACACATCGTGCGCAACCGTCCGAATGCGGACGGAGGTTCGCCCCTCATAGCGGACCAGACCGTCTCGTCCCGCCACATAAGTCTGCAGCATCGCCGGCGGCCCGGAGGCGAACGGACGCGGAGTCGGGTCGGCCGCCACCGCGTCGCCCGCCGGCGGCGCCGCGCCGCGGCGGCCGTCTTTCGTTCGTAGCGCAACCGAAACAGCCAACCCCAGCCCGATGACGGCCGCAGCGGCCGCCACCCTGGGCAGCGCCGCAAAAAACAGGCGCCGCGGCGCCGGGCCTCCGCGCCGATTCCGTCGCCGCCAGCGCCGCCCGCAAACGCCGCGAAAAACCCGGAGACGGATACGGCGCCGTCATGGCCTGCCCGAGAGTTCGCTCGATGCGCGTCCATTCCGCCAGGCGGCCACGGCAGCGGACGCAACTCGCCAGATGCGTCTCGACCGACTCCCGAGTCGCGACGGGCAACGATTCCTCGCAGTATTCGACCATGATTCCCTTGAAATCGCGACAGTTCATAGTCCGATGCCTCTCTCCCGTTTATTAAGCAGTGACAAAACCAGAGCCAAAGTTACAGGATGAGGCCAAAATTCGCCGCAATTTCTCTTTGGCCCGAAAGACGCGCACTTTGGCGGCGGACTCCGCCAGGCCCAACTGCCGTGCCACGCGGGCATAGTCGAAGCCCTCCAGATAATGAAGCGTCAACGGGAGACGGTATTTTGCGGGAAGGCGGGCGACGGCGCGCAGCATGGCCTCGACCAAAGCGGCAAACGCTTCTTCGTCGCCCTGCCGGGCGGCTTCGACCCGTTCCGCAACCTGCTGGATATCCATAGCCGTTCTCCGTGTATCCCCCCGCAAGAAAACGCGCGTCAATAAGGCGTCGGCAGGCGCAGAAACTCCGCCGGCACGGAAAACCGCTGCGCGAGGAGCGCGGCCAGCGCCTGGACGCCGAAGACTTCCGTGGCGTAATGGCCTGCGAACACGGCGTTGATTCCGTATTCCCGCGCCAGATGATAGGCCGCCAGAGTTGATTCGCCGGTCACATAGACGTCCACCCCCAGACGGCCGGCCTCTTCGATTTCGGCAGCGGCGCCGCCGGATACGACGGCTACCGTCCGTACGGCGGAGCGGCCGAAATCCAACGCGCGGATCTCGTTCTGAAAAAGAGCGGCGGCCCGCCGCCGAAACGTTCGGAAGGAGACCGCGCGCGGCAACGTGCCGCGAAAGCCGATCTGGATGCCGCGATACAGCCCGAAAGGCCGGCGTTCCGCCAGACCGAGCGCCTGGCAAATGCGCGCGTTGTTGCCCAGCTCGGGATGCGCGTCCAAAGGCAGATGACAGGCGTACAACGCCATGTCGCGCTCGATCAGAAACTTGAGACGACGGTAGTTGAGATCGGTAATGCGCTTGAGGGAATCGCCCCAGCTCAGACCGTGGTGACAGACCAGCAGATTCGCGCCGCGCGCGGCGGCCTGTTCGAAGAAGTCCAGCGACGCGTCCACCCCGCAGCAGACGCGACGTATCCGGCCCGCGTTCTGCACCTGCAGGCCGTTGTGGGAATCGTCGCTGAAATCGGACACCTTCAATTCGCCATTCAGAAAATCGACCATGGAACCAAGATCGTCCGTCTTCATGGCGTCCCCCTCCCGATCATAGCGCATGCCCGCAAGCTCCCCTATCCGATCGGCAACTCTTGCCAATCCTTGTGCGCGACGCAAGCAGAAACGAGACGACCGTGAAATTAATTCTTGCTTTCGCCCATTTCAATCCGTAGTTTGGTCGCTAAACAAGGTGTAGGTGGCTGTCGCGAACGAGAGTCCGTCGCTTTGTTGTAACACTACCAAGGAGGTACCTGATGAAACAATACCTGTGGACGAGCATCCTAACCATCGGCCTAATCGCTTTTGCGGCGACCGGTTGTCGGCAGGAAGCCGAGAAACCGGCGATGGAAAAGCCGGCCGTCACAGCGCCGGTCGCCGAAGAACCTGCGGTTGAAGCGCCCGTGACCGAGGAACCGGTCGCCGAGGCGCCCATGACCGAAGAGGCGCCCGCGACCGAAGAAGCTGCGAACTGATCGAGTGACCCGCCACCCGTACAAAATGACTGCCGCCGCATTACCAAAACGGGCGCAGTCATTTTGTGCGGTTGCGGACTACGCCCGCTTTAGGGATCAAGGCGCGAAACCCATAATCTTTCGCCTTGATCTTTCGTTACCCGCTGTTCTCTATGGAGGGTCCAAGATCAGCGCGGGCCGCCCCCGCCGCCGGCGCAGCCGGTTGACGAGCCGTAGCGCGGGACCGCGCGAGAGGATCCAGCGCTCCAGCCTGTACTTGCCCGGATAGTTCATAAGCGCGAGCCCGAACAGCATGGTCAGCACACCCTGTCCCGGCAGAGCCAGCATGACGATCCCGGCCACGACGAACACGGCGCCTACAAGGTTCTTGACGATCATCAGCGCCAACCACAGCGGGAATGAACGATGGCGCAGCGAGCGCCGCTCGTCGCGTTTGCGACCCGCGAAGTAGTCCGCGGGAATTCTGACCACCATCCACGGCACAAGCGCCAGGGTCCCCGCAAAGAGGACCAGCGAAACACCGGCCATCCAGTACAGAAGCTCCTGATGCTCTTTCAGTAGTCCGAACATCGTCGCCTGCCCTGTTTCAGACTTCCTGACCTCGCAGGAAAATGCTTTGGCACACTTTTAAATTGTGGCACGGGCATCTTGCCCGTGTTATCGAAATATTTCATGGGCGGGACGCCCATGCTCGCTGCGGCTCGCGCTTGACCCGCCCCCGGTGTGCCCGCAGAATGTCCAAACTCCAGTCATGGGCTGGACGCCCATGCCACTAAGAATGTGCCAGCTCATTTTCCGAAGAACAGTCCCAATCCTCTGTCGAGGTCAGGAAGTCTGAGTTTAGCGGCATGCCGACCTCGCCGCAGATTCATATTCCGTCAAACGTCGCCGGTCACGCTTCCCGCCGGGCCCGCGCGACTTCGTCGCGAATCTCCTTGAGACGCCGGCGGACGGGCAGTTTCTGGGTACATCGATCCTCGCACAACCCGCATGCGGTACAACGGTCCAGGTAGTCGTCTTCGAGCCTGACGCCCCAGTGAGCGCGCAAACGATTGACGATGGCGCGCCGGTCGCCGCTCAGGGCGTAATGATTATAGGCTTCCATGTATTTGGGAACCGGAATGCCGACCGGACATTCGTCGCAATAGCGGCAACCCGTGCACAACTCGTTGAACGCCTCGGTCTGCGCTTCACGTATACGACGGATCTCGCGCTCGGGAATGGGCCGAAAGCCGTCGACGGCGTCCAGGGCCTCCCGGAGATGCTCTTCACTGTCGAGACCCACCAAAGCGACCGCGATGCGCGGATCGTTGACTATGAAACGCAAGGCGCCTTCCACGACGGATTCGTCGGGGCGGGATCGGACGAAATCGAAGCGGTCGGGATGCCGCGGCACGAGCCCGCCGCCCAGCGGATTCATAACTACGACCCCCCGGCCCAGGTCGTGCGCGGCCTGCACCCCCTCGTCGCGATAGGCGAAATTCATGGCGCAATAGCCCAGCAGAACGCCTTCGAAGGGATAGTCGCGCAACATTTCGCCAATCTGCGAGCCCGTCATGTGCGAGGAAACGCAAATGTGTTTGGCCAGCCCCTCCTCCTTGATCCGGGCAAACTCGTCCAGTACGCCCCGGGCCTTGCGGCCGCGATAGGCGTCGGGCTGAACGATGCACCAGACGTGGTAGAAATCAATGGCGTCCAATCCCATGCGCCGCAACGAATTTTCCAAATCCCTGCGCACGGCCTCGGGCGTGCCGCCCATGCTCTTGGAGGAAATGTAGAACGGCCGCGCATCCCGCGTTTTGCGCATTTCCCGCAACGCGACGCCGAAAATGTCCTCCGACTTGCCGTAGCCGGGCGCCGTGTCGAAATAGTTGACGCCGCCATCGTAGGCGGCCTTCAGAAGCGCGGCGCCTTTCTCCCAGTCCTCCTGGTCCGGAAAGCGCATTCCGCCGAAGCCGATGGCCGACACGTCGATACCCGTAGATCCGTATTTTTTGTAGAGCATAACTCAACTCCTCTCTGCTCTCACCGGCCGAGCCGATGGATTCGTGGAGATGCCGGCCATTCTCATTTTGGCCGCATGGTGTGCGGTCGCGACGAAGCACGACCCTCCAAAAAGTTGAATCGCCGTTGTTTTCCGACATGGAGGGACGCGCTCCGTCGCGTCCCCCTTTTGAAATCGTTCACAATTAGAATGACTGTGGAGAGCACGGAACTGTTGACAAACGCCTCGCACTATGCCACCTTGCTCCTTTGCGTTTGGCCAAGACGCACGGTCTGAGGGCCAGCTTAGCTCAGTTGGCAGAGCAGCTGATTTGTAATCAGCAGGTCGTCGGTTCGACCCCGACAGCTGGCTCCACAGGAGTCTCCCGTACACGGGCGGGAAACCATCCGGCCCCCCGTCTTCAACCTTGCGCGGCGCCCCCACCGTCCGCCTTCTCCGGACCGAGCATACGCACGGCCAGTTCACGTTTTGCGTCGCCCGCCAGATACAGCGTCTGGGTCGGGAACGCGAACTCGATGCCGGCGGCGTTGAATTCTTCGAGCAGCCGCATGTTGACGCGTTGCGAGTGTTCCAGGTAGTCCCAGTAATCCGGCGGAAAATACCAGTAGATGACGAGAATATTCAGACTGGCCGCATTGAAGTCGTTGAAGGCGATACGGGGCGGGTACTCGTCCTTCCCGATCTTGCCGTGAACGGGCTCGGCGATCCCGGGCTCCTCCAGGATGTCGCGAATAATCTTCACGGCCTGTCGCAGCTTCTCCGGCGGCGTGTCGTAGGTGACGGTCACATTCAAGATGCGCCGAATGGAAGGGCGAGCCCCCACGTTTTCCACCGGATCGCTGACGATGCGGGAGTTGGGAACCGTGACGAGATGACCGGTCAGCGTGCGGATTTTGGTCGAGCGAAAGCCGATTTCCTCCACCGGCCCGTCGTAGCCGCCGTAAATGACGCGATCTCCCACTTTAAAGGGACGGTCGAACAGGATGGTAATGGAACCGAAGATGTTTTTCAGCGTATCCTGCGCGGCCAGAGAGACGGCCAGACCGGCAATGCCGAATCCCGCCAGCCAGGCGCCGATGTCCTGCCCGAACACATTCTCGGAAACCAACAGAAAACCGAGCACGACCACGAAGATGCGCAAGCTCTTGCGCACGAGCGGCACCAGCATGTCGTCCATGTCCGAGGCGGTGCGCCGGGTAAGATTGTGCAGAGCCGCCTCGACCAGTCCCACCAGATTGAAGACGTACCAGAAAAACGCGATATGGATCAGCAGCACGATGACGTTCGCGCAGAATTTGGCCAGCGGATCGGACATGGCGATCTGCGCCAGACCGGCCTGCAGTCCCAGCGCCTCGACCAGCAGATAGGCGGGTCCGGCCGCATAGGTCAAAATGGAGCCCGGGAAGCGCCGCCCTTGCGTGATGCGCTTGCCGACGCGCGTCAGAACGACGGAAAGCGCCTTGCCCAGCACAACGCCGACGACAATGGCGCCCAGCAGGACGAGCCAGTTGAACGGCGTATTCTGCGAGCGCAACTCGCCGATATTGAGCGTTTGCAGCCACGATTGAGCGGCCGCATCGCGCGGCGCTTTCTCGACTTGCGCGGCGGCCTCGTCCGTGCGAGGCGCTCCCGTCGCGGACGTCGGCAACTGCGCCAGGCCCGCTGTCGCGAACGCGAGCGCGCACCATACCATCACCCCGGCCCGACGTATCCCCCCGCGGACCGGACGTTTCGTCATGCGGCCCAAAGGCCGCCGCAGATCGTTCGTGCTCGGATTTGCCGTCATGGCCATTTCGTTCTCTCCTTCATCGCTGGTTGGAGGATCAGGCAACCCCAAAAGTCCGCAAATGTACATGGAGCGACCGGGGAAAGCAAGCGGAAACGGTTTCGGCCTTTCGCCGCTTTCGACCAGAGCCCGCCCGCCGCCCTAAGAAAGAGACTTCCGGCCACGAATGGACTCAGCACATTCCCGTTTGCTTCGGTCCTACGGACTCATTTTTTCTCTCCAATACTCACAACACCCCATCGGAACGGATCAACTCGTTTGACATTTTCGTCTCCTTCCGATAGACATTCTCGAAGCGTATGATGCACACCTGCGCATGAAAGAGGCTTGCCGGATATGAACGAGAGATGACTGTCCGTGATTGAAATATGGGTGAAGCGGGTGACCGGCCGCAAGTCGCGCAGGCGCTGGCGATGGCGTGCTTGCAGCAGGAAACTCGGGCTAGACTACACAAACGAAACCTTTGGCGTTTGTCAAGAGACGCCCGTGATCGTGATCGGTAATTTTACGACTGATAGCAAATACGCAACATTCCCTTTCAAGGTCAAGTCATCTGCAATCAAGCTGCTCCGCGCGAGGCACACTGAGGTCGACCTAAGTTACGTGTTTAGTCGAATGCAAATGATGCCGTTTCAGGTGCGTGATCACAAACGGCACTACATCTCAGAGTACCAAGCTCTGGAGTTGGCAATGCCGACGCATCACGAACAAACCGCCATCGCCGCCATCCTCTCCGACATGGACGCGGAGATCGGGGCGTTGGAGGCGCGGCTGGGAAAGACGCGGGCGATCAAGCAGGGCATGATGCAGGAGTTGCTGACGGGGAGGGTGCGATTGGCGGGGGTTGGTGAGCGGACGGAGCGAACGGGTCCGTCGGATCGGACGGATCGGGCGGATCTGATAGGGAGGAGGGAATCATGAGCAAGCGGCTGCGGCCCAGCGGCGGGTATCGCCAGTTGGCGAGTTTCCAGACGACGACGCTAATCTATGACGCGACGTTCTTTTTCTGCGAGAAGTTCCTCGATCCGCGCTCCCGCACGGTGGACCAGATGGTGCAGGCGGCGCGCTCCGGGCGGCAGAACATCGCCGAGGGCAGTCGCGCGGCGGCCACCTCGTCGCAGACCGAGCTGCGTTTGGTCAACGTGGCCCGCTCCAGCCTGGAGGAGCTGCTGCTCGACTACGAGGACTACCTGCGCCACCGGCGGCTGCCGCAATGGGAGCCGGATTCGCCCGAAGCCTCCGCCGTACGCGCGATCCCGCAGCGGTTCAGAGAAGATCGGTCGGATCCGTCCGATCGGACGGATCTGAAAGCCCTCACCGACCAAGAACGCTGGGCGCTGTATGCGCGGTGGCTGGAGCACGACGACCCGGCCGTGCGAGCGAATGCGGTCCTCTGCCTGATCCACCAGGCGAACTTCCTGCTCGACCAGCAGATCGAGGGCCTCGAACGCGACTTCGTGGAAGGCGGCGGCTACAGCGAACAGCTCGCCGCCGCCCGCCTTGTGCAACGCGGACGACGCAAGCGGGAAAGAGATCAGTCCGATCGGACCGATCCGTCGGATCTGATTCCCGACTGTCCGCAGTGCGGCAAGCCGATGGCGCTGCGCACCGCCAAGGCGGGCAAGAACCCCGGCTCGCAGTTCTGGGGCTGCACGGGCTATCCCGACTGCCGCGGCAGCCTGCCGCTGGACGGGGCGCCGCCGCGCAAAGATCGGTCCGATCGGTCCGATCCGACCGATCCGACCGATCCGACCGATCTCAAGAAGGAGTGCCCAACATGACCACCGTAGGCCAAAAAGAACGGGCCACCCAGAACCGGGTGATTCGGCTGTTTCAGGAGCGCCTCGGTTACCGCTATCTCGGCAACTGGGAGGAGGAAGAGCGAGCCATGCCGGTTGAGGATGGTCTGCTGTGCGACTACCTGACCAAGACGGGCTATAGCGACAAGGAGATTCAGCGAGCGCTGGTCCAGTTGTACAAGGCGCAGGCCATCGGCGAAGGTCGCAGTCTGTACGATGCGAACAAGGCCGCGTACGAGATGCTGCGGTACGGGGTTAAGGTCAAGCCGGACGGAAGAAGAAAACCCAGAACCGTCTGGCTGATCAACTGGAAGGAACCACTCAAGAACGATTTCGCGGTTATGGGTTCGCGAGAATGTCACGGACTCGCGGGCACGCCTCTGCTCAAGACCGACAAGCAGACCAGCCTGGAAGTGTTCGG
>CAZYAW010000296.1:0-5923 GCA_964646045.1 uncultured Victivallales bacterium
TTCAAGGCCGTCAACATGAATATGGCCAAAGGCGCCTTCGCCGAGGTCATCCCGGACATCCAACAGTTGGTCGAGTGGCTGGGCGACAGCAAAAAACCCGATACCCGCATGCGCATGCGGGGCATCTTCTTCAATTTGGGTGTGGCGCATTTCTTTCTGGGCGAATTCGATCCCGCCCAGAAGGCCTTCGAGGACTACAAGCGGCGCTATCCCAGGGCCTCGGCCGAATCTCTGGCGACGGCCGATCTGTTCATCGCCGACTGTCTGCGCTTCCGGAGCCGTTTCAAGGAGGCGATTAAGGCCTATGAGACCGCCTTGCGCACGCACAAGTACAATTCTATCCTGCTGGCGGACATCCACAGTTCCATTGCCCGCTGCCATTTGGCGGAGGGCGACTGGGCGGCCGCCATGGATCCGCTGATGCAGGTGATTATGCAACCCTCCGATTTCATTCAGTACAACTGGGCGGCCACGCTGCTGGTAACGGCCTATCTGAAGAACTTGGAACTGGAAAAGATCTATCCGCTCGTGCCGCTGCTCTTGCAGCGCGATTCGCTGGCTTCGCGTTCGGTGGCCTTCAATATGGCGGCGTTGGAGGCGGGCGACGAACTCTTTGCCACGGAACGCTATCGCGAGGCCCTGTGGGTGCATCGGCTGGTGTATCCGCACGACATGGTGGCCGTGCGCAGCGACGAGTATTTGCAGACGTTGCGCCAGCGGGCCGAACATCTGCGCGAAACCGGGGGCGACGCCCGTACCCTGATGCGTTTGCAGGAGAGCATCGGCGAACTGGAAGAGGAAATCAAGGCCATTGCCCAGATCGACAATTACGACATCGAGCTGCTTTTCCGCGTGGGGCGCGGCTACATGGAGTCGTATCGTTTCTGGGAGGCGCGGGAAGTGTTCCTGCATTTGCATCGCAGGGGCGACAAGGAAATGGCGGAGGAGGCGCTTTTCCTGTCCTTTCGCTGTTCGACGGCCCTGCTGCCCTGGGAACGGGCCTACGAAATCGGACGGCAGTACATGGAACTCTATCCGTCCGGCGACTGGTTCGCCATGGTGACGCTGGCCATGGGGCAGATGTACGCCAAGGAACAGAACTGGCCGAAGGTCATCGAGCATTTGACCAAGACGCTCGAGATGAGTCCGGGCCATCCGGCGGCGGCCGAGTGCATGTTTCTGATCGGCTACGCCTCCTTTATGGAGGAGCTGTTCGCCAAGGCGGTGGGGACTTTTCGACAACTGAACGAGCTTTTCCCGCAGCACGACATGCTGCCCGACGCCACCTACTGGACGGCCATGGCCCTGATGTTCGACGCCAAATACGACGAGGCCGCGCCCGAGTTCGACAAAATCCTGCAACGCTTCACCGAAAGCCGCTACGTCGAGGATTCCATGTTCCGCCGCGCCGTGTGCGACTACGGACAGGGCCTTTACGAGGATTCCGACCGGCGCATGGCGGAATTCACGACGCGTTTCCCGGAAAGCAAGCTGGTGGCCGAGGCGACCATGATGCGGGGCGATCTGGCGGCGGCGCTGGGCAACATCAAGGAGGCGGTCGCCTTCTTCCGGCGCGCCATGACGGCGGACGAGGAACACCTGAACATCGAGCATTACAACCATTGCGCCTTCAAAACCGCCGAATTGCTGAAAGACATGGGGGATTACGCCCAGATGCGCGAGCATTTTCTGGCGTATCTGCAGCGCAATCGCGAGGGGGCGAACAAGCCGCAGGCCATCTACTGGATCGGCCGCGCCATGTGGAACAGCGGCGAGCAACTGGAAGCCCTGCAATATTATCAGGAGGCCGTGCAGGAATACGGCCGCGATCCGAAAGAGGTCGGCATCGACCTGATCCTGGACGAATGGGTCGCCAATTCGAAGCAGGGCGGACCCGAGGTCGAAAGAAAGGCCTGGAACAATCTGCGTTTGAATCTGGGCAAAGCCGCCGGCAAAGGCCAGCGCGCGCTGGTCTTGCGGCTTACGCGCGTGCTGCTGTACGATCCCGGCATACCGCCGGCCGAACGGCATCGCATCGTCAGCGGATTGCTGAACGAAGAGAATATCGAACATGCCAGCCCGGCTGTCATGCAGAGCATGCTGGACTTCGCCATTGAACGTAAGCAGCGCGACATGGCTCGAAAAATCGCCGCGCGTATCATCGAAGATTTTACGGAAACCGACTACGCGCTGGCCGCCCGCATGACGCTGGCCCGTTTCGCCATTGAGGACGCCAAGGCGCTGACCTCTCTAACCGAGCGCGACGCGTTGTTCGACGAGGCCATTCGCCATTTCGACGTGGTCCGTTCCGTGCATGCGAACACGCCCGAGGCGGGCGAAGCCCTCGTCGCGCTGGGCTGGCTGCATATCGAAAAGCGGGACTACAAGGCGGCCGACGAAGCCTTTTCCGCCGTGCTGGGACCGTCGGCCTGGCGCAATCTGCGTCCCGAGGCGCTGTACGGGCGCGGCGAGGCCCTTTTCGCGCAGCGCCTGTTCCTCGAGGCGACCGCGTATTACGAACGCATCTACGTGCTGTACTCGCACTACCGGGACTGGACGGCCAAGGCCTATGTGCGCCGCGCGGAATGTCTGCGCCGACTGTTCCAGTACGAAAAGATGGAGGAAGTCCTGCGCGAAATGCTGGCACAGTCCGATCTGGCCGATACGGAAGCCGGTCGCGAAGCCAAAAAAATGCTGCAGGCCGCCAGAAAATGAGTGTCCGAGCCATGAACGCTACCTTCGCCATACGAACGGGATTGACGCTGCTGACGGCGCTGGGCGCCGGACTGGCGCCCGTGCCGATTCATGCCCAGAACGCGCCGCCGCGCGGCCGGCGACCTTCATCGTCGCAGACCTTGCGTCCGGTCTCCGCCTACGTCGGCATCAAGGAGCAGCAGCATACCGTGACGTTCGTCGATCGCACGCGCGAGGGCGTGGTTCTGGTGTTGGGGTCGTCGCCGCACGGAACGCGGCAAACCGTGGGTTTGTCCCAGATTGAAAGCGTTTACTTCGACCTGAGCAAGATTCCGCCCGGCGAGCTGCATCAGGCGGTGCGCGGACAACAGTGGGTGCAGGTGGTGCGCCTGCTGTCGCCGGTTCTCGGTCCCACCTTGCCGTATCTGGATTTGGCCAACAATAACGCCGTCGAGCCCGCCCTGATGATGGGCGACGCCATGATGCGGGCGGCCAAACAGAATTGGGCCGCGGCCCAAACGGAAAAGGCGCGGGCCGCCGCCGCCGAGCAATACAAGAAGGCCTATACCGTATTGCGTTATGTCGGCCGGGCCGAATGGTCGTCGGCCGGTCAGGTGGCGGAGTTGAAGAGTCTGCAATGTCTGATGGCCCTGGATCGTAAAAAGACGGCCCGTAAACTTTTCGAGGAAGCCAATGAACCCGTGCCGGGCGACCGCGTGTACGGTTTGTACTGGCTAATCAAGGCGCATTTGGACGTGGATCGCGAGGATTTTCGCGCCGCCATGGACGCCGCCGTCAAGTCGGTGGCCTTCGAAAACAAGGACATCGACACGTTTCCCGACGCTCTGATGGTTACCGCGCGCTGCTACGAGGAGTTTCAGAGCTGGTATCGCGCGCGCGACGTCTATTACGAAATCGCCCGCATTTTCCCGAAAACCGACTGGGCGCGGACGGCGCGGCGGCGGCTGCGCTTTATCGTGGCGCAAGAACACACGAAGGAAGAGGAAAAATCCGAATTTCAGAACGTTTTTTTCGGACGCAAGGAAGATGTCAACAAGTTGGTGCAGGAACTGCTGGAAAAGCCCGAAGACGACGAGCCCGTTGCGGAGTCTCTCCCCGAAACGGAGGATGAGCCTGTGGAAGACGCGGATCTCAAGGTGTTCGACGAGTAGAAAGAGGAGGCGAGTTCATGAGAGATGCAAAGAGAATTCTGTTGGCGGCCATGTTGGCGATGGTGTTGGGCGGGGCGGTTTCCGCCGTGATGGCGCAGGCTCCCGCCGCCGCGCCGGCTCCCGTAGCGGCGCCGGCCTCCGCCGTGGAAGGCGGGGCGGCACCACCGGCGGAGAGGACCACATTCGGCGAATTGCTGAAGCAAGGCGGATGGTTCATGTTTCCGCTGGGCCTGCTTTCGGTCGGCACCATTGCGCTAGCGGTGTACGGTTTCATGATTGTGCCGGAAAAGAAGATGCTGACGCCCGAACTGGTGCCGCAGCTTCAGGACGCGCTCAATAAACTGCACATGGACGATGCGACCGGCATCTGCAATGCCAATCCCAGTCTGCTGACCAACATTCTCAATGCCGGTTTGCAGCGCATCAGCGACGGAGTCCTCGACGTGCCCGCCATGGAGAAAGCCATGGAAGAGGCGTCGGTCGAGGAAACGTCGGCCGGCCTGAAAATCATCAACTATCTTTCGATTATCGCCCAGATCGCGCCCATGATCGGGCTGCTGGGAACCGTTTGGGGCATGATCGGCGCATTCGACAAGATCGGTCAGGGCGGTATGGGGCGGCCGGAACTGCTGGCGGACGATATTGGTCAGGCCATGGTGACCACGGCGGCCGGTCTCATCATCGGCATCCCGGCCATGTTCCTCTATTTTCATCTGAAAGGCGCCTACAACGCGAACGTCACCCGGCTGGGCCGCGTTTTGGGCAATCTGTCGCACAGTCTGGTGGCCGCGTCGCGGCGCGCGGCGGACGGGGGCGCGGACGAGTCTTCCGAAGAAATGGCCTGATAAGGGGTTATGATATGAAAATCCCCATAAAGAACGAGTCGGAGGTCCAGTTCGAGATGGCGCCCATGATCGACATGGTGTTCCTGCTGCTGGTTTTCTTCATGATCGCCTCGCGCATGAGCGTCCTGCAGAACGTTGAACTCGCCATTCCCACGGCGACCAAGGCCGTTGTGCCTAAGGAAAGACCCCAGCGATTCGTTGTTAACATAACGGCCCATGGTCTTGTGCACGCCGGAGCCGAAGCGCTGGGCGAATCGAAAGATCCGGCCGTGCTGACGCAAGTGCGGGACAGGATCAAGGAGCAGCGCGAACTGTTCCCCGATCTGCGGGTGTATCTGCGGGCCGATCAGGCCACCGATCACGTGCATGTGAAGCGTGTTATGGGGGTGATGGCCGAAGCCGGCGTGGACGATTTCATTTTTGGAGCCTTCATTCCGGAGGGGGCGCCATGAAAGTGTACACGACGGATGTGGACAATCCGACATTGAACGTGTCGTCGCTGATCGACATGGTGTTCCTGTTGCTGATCTACTTCATGGTGTCGGCCAGTCTGGTGAAGTCGGAGGGCGATTTGGGCATCAAGCTGCCCGGTATTGTGCAGCAGGCGACCACGGTCAATATGCCGGACGAGCAGATTATCGAAGTGCGGGAAACCAGCGAGGTTTTCCTGAACGGCAGCCGTTTCGGCTATCACGACCGTCAGGAACTGCCGGATCTGGAGAATACGCTTTTGCGCTATCGGCAGGCGTCCGAAGCGTCGGGCAACAAGGCGCTGGTCACGATTTTCGCCAACGACCAGGCCAAGCATCAGCGGGTGATCGACGTGATGAACGCCTGCGCCGGAGCCGGTATCGAGAACGTGACGTTTGCCGGTTCCATGGAGTAGCCTGCGCGGCAATAATATCGGAGGATCGTCATGAACGCTGGAATCGAACAGATGTCCGAGATGGATATGACGGATGCGGCGTTGCAGATCGAGCTGGGCAAGGGGCGTTCCACCCTGCTGTCGGGGCTGGGCTACTACAAGCTTTCTCGTAAGCGTCGCAAAATGCTGATGTACATCTTCGGCGGGGCGCTGGTCGTGCAGAGCATTGCGCTGATGGCGGTCTGGGGCTGGACCATTATGCAACAGCGCAACGAGGAGGTCGTGATTTTCCGTACGCCGCCGCCCGCGCGGCGCTACGAACCGCGCAAACTGGAGCACAAGGTCAA
>CAZYAW010000297.1:0-19975 GCA_964646045.1 uncultured Victivallales bacterium
GAGGGGCGGTTGCAAACCCCCGCTCAGAGACGAGAGATAGGTCGCGGCTCACCGGGGGGACGGTTCGCCCTACCAACAATGTCCATAAGCAGCGCGGCAGAGCGAGACGTCCCCGCCGAGCCGCGGAGGTTTGGCAAGAGTCTCTTTTTCAGCCATGCAAAAGGAAGGATTATTGAAATGACGGAAAACCGGACCGGAATGAAGCCGCGAGAGGTCGTGCTTGCGCAAATCGGACATCGGGATTGTCCGGAAACGCCCTATACACTCCCGTTCGAGGAGCCGGTCGGACGGCGCCTTGACGAGCGCTATGGCGGTCCGGACTGGCGCCGTCGCATCGCGCCCTACATGGTCGGCGTGGGCGCCGTCGATACGGATCCCAAGCAACCCATTGACGAGAAGTATGTCCGAGACGGGTACGGCGGCATATGGCGCCAGGACATCCAGCCCTGGCATCTCGAGAAACCGCCGCTGTCGCAACCGTCTTTCGACGGCTATACGTTTCCGCAGCCGGAATCCTTTTTCCGCCCCGCATGGAAGGAGGCCGCCGCCAAAACCTGCCGCGACTGCGCGGACAGTTTTGTTGTGGGCCATCTCGGCTGGGGCCTGTTCGAGCGAAGCTGGAATCTGCGCGGATTCGAGAACATTCTCATGGACGCCGTAACGGAGCCGGAATTCTTCGAGGAAGTTCTGGACCGCCTGATGAACCTGTACCTGGCATTCGTCGAGTACACGGCGGACCTGCCGATCGACGGCATCCTGTTCGGCGACGACTGGGGCGACCAGAGGGGGGTCATCCTCGGTCCGGAGCGTTGGCGGACATTCCTTAAGCCGCGCTGGGCGGCCCTATACGAAGCCGTCCACCGACACGGCAAAATCGTTATGTCGCACTCCTGCGGTTCGGTGGCCGCCATCATCCCCGACCTCATTGAAATCGGACTTGACGTTCTCGAGAGCGTGCAACCCGAAGCGGCCGGCATGAATCCCTATGAACTCAAACGGCGCTGGGGCGACAAAATCGCGTTCTGGGGCTGTCTCGGCAGCCAGAGCACGATTCCTTTCGGCACGCCCGAAACGATTCGCGCCGAAGTGGCCAAGCTTAAACGCGAGATGAGCGCGGGCGGCGGCTTCATTCTCGCCCCGGCCAAACCTTTGCCATCGGACATCCCGATCGAAAACGCGGTGGCGATCGTCGAATCTTTTTGCGGCCCTGCCGGGCCCTAAGGGTTCACGCAAAAATACATTCACAGATTCGGGCGTGTAGGCGCCCGCCCGGCCAGGCGCGAAAACGCGGGAATATTCCCGATATTTCGAGTTTTCGCAACGCAGCCGGGCGGGATGCATCTGCGTCCAAAATGTGACGTTCAGACTTCCCGACCTCGCAGGAAAATGCTTTGGCACACTTTCAAATTGTGGCACGGGCATCTTGCCCGTGATATCTCTAAATATTTCATGGGCGGGACGCCCATGCCACTAAGAATGTGCCAACTCATTTTCCGAAGAACAGTCCCAATCCTCTGTCGAGATCAGGAAGTCTGACGTTGTTTTTGCGCGGGCCCTAACTCTGCTTCCCTTCAATCGCGCACAGAAGTATGGCGCCCGCGATGCCCAGTCGCCGGTCGAGCAGGCCCTGCGCGTCCATGGAAAAATCAAGATCGATTTTGATGACGAACGGATTGAAGTTCTGCTTGAAGAGACAGACGGTATTGCCGTTGACCCGCCCGTAGTATTTCTGCGGTATGAGGTTGGTCAGGAAACGGCGCACCAGCGCCAGCAGCGTGCTGTCCTCCTGAATCAAGCCGATTTCCCGGTCGTCCACATCCATGACAATCCATTCGTCTTTCAAGATGGACTTCATGCCCTTGCGTTTCAACGAACCGACTTTGACCTTGTTGATGGGATCGAAGACGTCGTAGACGGCCGAGAAATCGATGACACTGCGGGCCTGTATCGTCAATACCTCGATACGCATGTTTTCATCGGTATAGACGCGAATGTCCTCTTTCAACTTGAACGCTTTTTGTTTGGAATAGAACGCCAGGTTGCCGTCGGAATCGTAAATGTGGAAGGCGGCGCCCAACAGCTTCAATATCTTTCTGCGCACAAGATAACGGGTATGCTGAAAAACCTGCAGGGTTTCGGCCGGCTCGCTCTTCGTCGGGCTGTCGGACATGGGCTCCTCCTTAGGGTTCGCGAAAAACTATTGACGGCCGGCCCGCCGAGCGGCGGGGCGCCTCAACCGTCTGTTCCGTGTGCCGCTTAATCCCAGATTCGAGGCGCCTCGTCAACTGCGTTTTTGATGATGGCCCTGTTTTCGCGGTATCGAGATTTTTCTTGATTATCGGGGCCGTTCCTCCACTATCAAGCGAGACACGAAAAGGGGGGGGTGTGCAGGAGGATGGATCGACGTAGTGTAAGCTTCCAGCTTGCTGATAGGCATAAACAGGCGAAAGCCTGTTCCACTGTTCCGTTCCATCCGGGTTTTGCGGCAACAGATCACTCTTGAGAGAACGACGGCATGACAGGAGAGAGTCCGATGATTACAAAGATCGAGGCGCTGAATTTCGGATGCTTTCGCCATGTTTCCGTGTCGCTGGGCGCCTTTCAGGCGCTCACCGGGCCCAACGCGTCCGGCAAGAAAACCTTCCTGGACATCGTGGGCCTGCTGCGCGATATCGTGGCGCAAGGCTTGCAAACGGCGGTAGCGGAACGGTCGGCGCAGCCTGAAAACATTCTTTTCCAGAACCGGGGTTCGGTCGTGGAGCTGGCGCTGGAAACCCGCATTCCGGAAGCGCTGCGCCGCGCTTCCGCCAAGCCGGAACTCGATACCGCCCGCTACGAGGCGGCCCTCGCGCTCGACCGCGTCCGTTCGAGATTCGAGTTCCGGTCGGAGAAGTTCCTGCTTAAGAAGAGCGCGGATCCGGCGCCGCCGCAACCCGATCTGTTTCCCGCCGCCGTGCCGGCCACGCTGATGACCCCCGGCCATCGGCGCGACACCAAAACCATTGTCAGCAAGGTGCCGGGCGGCAACGACAACTACTACAGCGAAACCTACGGGCGCGCCGGCAAGGGCTGGGCGCCCTCCTACCGCCTCGGGCCCGCGCGTTCGGCGCTGCGTCATCTGCCCGCCGATGAAAGCGCTCTGCCCGTCGCCAACTGGTTTCGCGCCTTCCTGCACAGGGGTCTGATCCCGTTCGCGCCCGATCCCGCCGTCATGCGCCGACCGCGCGATCTTTCCGCGGCGACAGCGGAGACGTTGCTGCCCGACGCGGCCAATCTGGCGCCCGTGGCCGACCGTTTGCGCCGAACGCGCGCCGAACGCTACCGCGACTGGATCGAACACCTCCGCTCCGCCGCGCCTGAAATATCGCATATATCCGCCGTCGCAGGCACGTACGCTCCGCTGTTCGAATGCGCGGACGGCCGTCTCTGGCCCGCCACGCGGGTGTCCGACGGCCGACTGCGCCTGGCCGCGCTTTGTCTGCCCGCCTTTCTCGACGATTTCGACGGACCTTGCCACATCCCGTACGCCGAAACGGGGCTCGACTCCAGCGCCGTCGTCGCCGTACGCCGCGCGCTGACCGCCTTGCCGGCCACGCAAATGTTCCTGACCACCCGCTCGGCGGAAATCCTCGCCGGCCTGCCCAAAACCGCCCTGCTGCGCTTCGCCCCCAGCAAGAACGGATCCACTGTGAACCTCTGAGGAGAAGCGAAGCTCAAAACGCGGCGACATGCCGTTCGGCGCAGTCCATGCACATGGATTGTCCGTCAAGCTGCCGCAGACGCGTCTCCATCATGCGCTCGCCGCAACGCACGCAACGGGCGGACTGACGGATGCGAGCCTTGTCCGGAAGCGGCTCCGTCGGCGCCGACATACGCAGCCATGCGTCGTCCGGCAGCGTCAGAAGCCAGTCCCGCCTTGCCTTCCTCGGATCCGCGCCCGCAGGCGCAACCTGCTCGGGCGGTTCGGCGTAGATACGCACCCCTTTGCCCGACGCCCGATCGTAAAAAGTGTACACGTGTTTGCCGCGGTCGTGAAATATCAGGTTGCCCTTGCCGAAGGTACAGCCGCATACGCACTGAACGGCATCGACCCCGCAGGCGTCGTTTTCGACCACGGCGACCAGATCCTCGTCGCCGGACCGGTGGGCCGCCAGCCAGTTCATGGCCGCAACGGCAACACGATAGCCGAGCGCCAGGCCCGGACAGGCGTGCCCGTGAAAACGGACGCAATCCTCGAAAGCGAGGGTTGCCGCCGCTTTCTGGCATTGGCTTGCGCTCATAACAAACCTCCCGGTACTACCGTGTCTCTTCGCCGCAATCCAAAGGAACCACGACGAGTCGGCCTTCGTGCCTGACGATATGCACTTTGACCCCGTACACCGCCTCGATCATGTCCGCATCGATGGTATGGGGTGCGCCTTCGGCGAAAACTTTACGGTCCTTGAGAAAGAGCATGCGGTCCGCAAAACGAAAACCGAGGTCGAGATCGTGCAACGTTATGACGGCGGCCATTTTGTGTTCCCGCACAATGGATCGCAGGATCCGCAGAATGTCCAGGCGGTTTTTCAGATCCAGGCTGCTGGTCGGCTCGTCCAACAGCAAGACCGACGGTTCCTGCACCAGCGCGCGCGCGATGCTCACCTTCTGCAATTCGCCGCCGCTCAGTTCGTCCAGATGACGCAACGCCAGTTCGTGCAAACCCAGGCGGTCTAGCGCGCCGCCGACCTTGGCCAGATCCGTTCGGTTCACACTCCAGCCCAGGTGCGGCTTGCGGCCCAGCAGCACGGCGTCGAAAACCGTCGTGCGGGCCGTTGCGCCGTGCTGCGCCACATAGCCTATCCGCCGGGCGATCTCGTTTGGCCGCATGCGAAACACATCTTCGCCCGCAATGCGAACGGCGCCCTGCCAAGGCTTGATCAGGCCGTTGATACAGCGCAGCAGCGTGCTTTTCCCGGAGCCGTTCGGACCCAGAATCGCCAGAATTTTTCCGGCATCGAGAGCCAATCCCGCATCGGTCAGCACCGGCAGTCCCGGCACGTATCCCGTTTGTATGTGCTCGACGGTCAACATCCGGTTTTCCTTTTGCGCAACAGGAGATAAAGGAAAGCGGGCGCGCCCAAAAACGCGGTCAGCACGGATACCGGCAAAACATGCGGCGCCAGCACGAGCCGCGCGGCCGTATCGGCGGCCAACAGCAATGCGCCGCCTGTCAGACCGGCGGCCGGCAGCAGAAAGCGATGGTCGTTGCCGATCATGCGACGCACAATATGCGGGCCGATCAATCCGACAAAGCCGATGATGCCCAGAAAGGAAACCACCACCGCCGCCATGGCCGAGGACACGAGCATGCCCGACATACGGACGCGCTCCACGCGCACGCCCAGGCTGGACGCCGTTTCGTCGCCGGCATCGATCGCGTTGTAGTTCCAGCGGTTGAGGACAAAGAACAGCGCACCCGCGCAAACCGTCGCCGCCATGATCCAGACTTCGCGCCATCCGGCCCGTCCGACATCCCCGAAGGTCCAGAAGACCATCGCGGCCAACTGCGTGTCGTCGGCGAAATACTGCAGAAACATGGTGGCGGCCGCGAAAAGCGAGCCCAGCGCCACGCCGCACAACACCATCACCTCGGGAGTCGCGCCCCGCGTACGCGCAATCGCCACAATGATCAAGGCGGCGGCCATGCTGGCCAGAAACGCGGCGCCGGTTGTCAGGCCGGGCTGAAGAATCGTGACGGCGTTCGCCGCTGTCGATTGCATCGTTCCCGCACCCATCCGCATGACGGCGAACGCCGCGCCGAAAGCCGCCGCCTGACTCAAGCCCAGCGTAAAGGGCGACCCGAGCGGATTGCGCAGAACCGATTGCATGGCCGCTCCCGCGACGGCCAGTCCCGCCCCCGCCAGCAACGCCGCCAAGGCGTGCGGCAGGCGAATGTCGCGCACGATGGTGCGCCACTGCGCGGTGGTTTCCCCGCCGCACAACGCCCGCAACGCGTCCGCCAGGGGCACCGGCACCGCCCCCAGTGAAACGGCGGCGACCAATAGAAGTCCGCACAAAGCGCTCAAAAGAAAGATCAGCCCGATTTTGCGGCCGATGTAGGCCCTGTAGGCGCCGGGAATTTCGCTATGATCAAGGTGCGACATTGTGCGAAGACTCCATCGGGATCCGACGAAACGCCCATCCTCCAAATTCGCGGTTCAAGGCCTCGAACGCGGGACCGCCATTGAGAAACTCGGCAATTTCTTCCGCTTTACGCATGGGATCAATATCGAGAAAGCGCTCCGGATACAAGGTCTTTCCTATGAAATAGGCATTGGCGAAAACGGTCTCGAAATTGCAGTGATACGAATTATGCGGAAACAATCCGTACACGCGGTCGGCCCGTACGGCGCCCAGCCGCCGATAGACCGGATCGCCGCGCAACTGTTCCACCGCATTGGCGGCGCCGTCCAGGCGCAGGGTGGAGACATCGAGGAAGATCACGGCGGGATCCCATAGCACAAGTTGCTCGCGAGCCGCGATCGCATGGGTCAACCCCCGCTCCCCGGCCAGAGACGCCGCGACATTTTCCGTATGCGTGAAGGCCAGGGACGCGAACGACGGATCGGTCGACCGCAAGCCGTGCGGCCCGCTTTGTCCAATGCCGCCGACATAGCAGGGCGCCTGCCCGCCGGCAGGAAGATCGCTTGCGCGTTTCCGCAAATCGCTTTCCAACGCGTTGAAATAGGCGATCACCTCTTCCGCGCGACGGCGCGCGCCCACCACACGGCCCATGCGACGCAACGATTCGTTCAACGCGCGGCGGTCGTTGGCAAGATTGCCGCTCTCGAGTACCACGACGGGAATGCCGGTCTTGCGTTGCAGCGTCAACGGGTTCTGTCCGCGACCGGCCATGGTTTTGAGGATGATTTGCGGGGCCGGATCCAAGTTGGCGATCAGTTCGGGATTGTCCCAACCCCGAAACTCGCCAAAGATCGGATAAGTTTGGAACTGCGGATTGGCGATCGCATAGGGGCGCGCGTTCAGCGGCGAACCCCGCACCTCGATGCTGTCCACCGCCACGATGCGGTGGTGAGCCTGCAGATAGGTCAGGAGGCGCAGACAGCCGGCCCCGGAGCAGATGACCCGTTCGACCGACGCGGGAACCGGCGCACCGGCCGCATCCGTAACGGATGTCGGCCCGGCGCCGGTCGGCACAGGACCGCCCGACTGACTCGTCGGCTTCAGGCCAAGCCAGGCGCCCACCCCGGCCCATAGCGCGCAGACCATCGCGACGGCCATCCGTTGTCTGCGCTTTCCGGCGTTAGAAAACACCCTTGACTCCTCCGGCGACAATGGCGCCCGGCGCCACCGTGTCGCCGGCCGCACGCGAGCGGGCGATCGGATACGCCTCGTCGAAAACGTTCTCGACATTCACATACGCGGTCACGCCGGGAATCAGTGCGCGTGACAAAGACACGTCCATCGTGACATACCCGGGCTCCTTGAAGCTGTTTTCGTTGTCGAAATAGATGTCCGCATGGTAATTCCCCGTAACCGCGCAATCCAGCAGTTTCGGATTCCGGTAGCGAACGCCGGCGTGGACGCTGTGACGCGGCTCGTTAGGCAAATCGTTCCCCTTCAACGCGGCGTTATTGTCGTCGCGGACCACCTTCGAAACATTGAACGTGTAATTCGCAAACCCCGTCAAGGCGTCCGCCGCGTGCCATTCCGCCTCGGCCTCGACACCGTAAATGTCCACGGCGCCGATGTTGTCCAGACGATAATCGTAACGGATCGTGCCGTCCGCCAGGGAGGACGAGCCCGTCAGGCGATCGCCGATGTACGCGCGGGCGAAGGACTGATAGAAGGCGATCCGTCCCCAAACACGGTCGGTCATCCAGCGATCCGCCCCCAAGTCGTAGGACCATATCTCTTCCGGGTCGAGCTCCGGATTGGCTTCCCGGTAGTAGGCGCCGCCGGATCGGACATGGACCTTGTACAATTCGAAAAGACTGGGTGCGCGAAACCCCTGTCCGGCGGACATGCGCCAGGTTGTGCGTTCGTCCGCACGCCAGACCAGCCCCAGTTTCGGCGAAAACGCGCCGGCGCTTTCCGTGTCATAGGCGTGATGATAGGCCGACCGACCGGCGGCGGCTTGGCTGTCCCAGTTAGCGCCGTGCGCGGTCTCGATCCAATCATAGCGCGCCCCGACGCTCAAGGTCGCGTCATCGTCCAGAAAGCGAACGTCCAGATTGGCGAACGGCGCCAGGAAGCGCTGTCGGCCCCGGGCTCCGACATCGCGTGTCCCGCGTACGTAGCGATCCTCGTACTCCCAATCGCAATCCTTGTAGGCCAGTCCCAGAGTCGCGTCGAATCCTCTGGCGAACGCGACGGTACCCTGCAAATCGCCGCCCCAGGTCCGCGGCGTCATCCGTTCCTGGCGCAGCAGCGAACGGTAGTTGTCGGCGACGGAGTCCTGATAGGCCGTCTTGTCGGCCGAGATCAAATACAGCAAACTTTGCACATCCCAGCGGGGTCCGCGCCGACGCCAGTGCAGTCCGCACTGGTTCAGATCGAGTTCGTCGTAAAAGAACGGGCGTCCCTTCCCGGTTTCATGGCTATAATGCAGGGCCGAAAGATTTATAACGGAATCCGCCGCAAGGGCGTACGAAACCTTGGCCAACGCCTTGCGAACTTGGCGATGGCGGCGGATTTCGTAGTCGCGCGGAAACTCGACCATGTAAAAGCCGTCGCTTTCCTCGTACCCGCCGCCGACAACCACGCCGGTATCCTGAAAGGTCTGACTGTGAAAACCGTATCCCGCGTAGGTGTTCGCCGTACCGGCTTCGCCACGCAACGAAGTGACCCGTGCGGTCGTCGCGTTTTTGGTGACAATATTGACGACCCCGCCCAATCCGTCCGAACCGTACAGGGCCGACGACGGGCCCCGCACGATTTCGATGCGTTCAATGTTCTCCTTCGGAATATGTCCCCAGGCCACCCATGAAATGGAATTGTTGAACGTGTCGTTCTGGGGAATGCCGTCCACGAGGATCAACACGCGGTTCTTGCCGACGCCGCGCATGCTGAGCGGACTCTGAATGCCGCTGGTCTGCTGCCCGTAATGACGATAGTTGTACAGACCGGGCGCCAGACGCACCAGATCCTCGACACGCTCGAAGGGCGAGGCCTCGATATGGGCTCGGGTCAGGACGGAAACGCTTTGATGCACATCGGAAACGGTTGATTCCGTTCGCGAAGCGGTCACCACGATTTCACTCGCCTTTGCCGCGGCCGTCCGCGCCTCCTGCGCCGTAACCGGGAACACGCCGACGCCCAGCGCCAACATCGCCGCTATCCTGCTCGCCCGATGTTCACTTCTCCGTTCGCCCATAGTCAAAGTCCTCCGTTCACGCGGGATGTAGTAAGACTTTTTCCAGTTTCGTAGCACTATAAGCGGAGAGCGTACCGCGCGTCAAGGGGAAAAAGCATCGCGGACGAAGTCTCTTTACTCAACCACACACACATGAGGCGCCGACATCGGGACTAACCCTGCCAACGCCATCCCGCTCCGCAGGGCTGCACGCGCTCGCCCAGCGCCGCCGCCAGGCGGGCGTAACCGGCTTCGCCGGTGCAATGACACGGCACGATTAGCGGGATGTTTCGCGTTTCCAATGCGCAGATCGTGCTTTCCATGCGCATGTCGGAAGCCGCTCCCAAGTGCATACCGCCCAGCACGGCGCGGATCGGCCGCTGATGGGTCAGCCGACCGATATGCGTCAGCGTGTTGATCACGCCCGAATGGGCGCAGCCCAGCGCCACCGTCAGGCCCTGCGGCGTTGCGAACCACAGCGCCTGGTCGTCCTCGATGCGATCCGGCTCGCGCCCCTGCTCATCGAGATAGAAGGGTCCGCCCGTATCCTCGTAGTCGGTCCGACGCGGGATGGAACCGGTCACGAAGACGCCGGGCACGACTTCCGTCGGCTGCGCCGTCCAGACTATCGTTTCCAGACGCGATTCCACCGTCGCGCGCGTCGCGCGGTTCATGCCGATACTGTGGGCCCGGCCGCCGCGCAGACTGTAGCGCGTCGCGATGGCCGCCGGGTGCATAAACAGGCGGGCGCCGGGGGCCTGCGAGCAGGCCCAGGGCAAACCGCCGACATGGTCGTCGTGCCCGTGACTGAGCACGATGGCGTCGGCGCCCTTCAATTCGATTCCCAGCCGTTCACAGTTCGGGCCAAGCCCTCGCCCGGCGCCGGTGTCGAACAGGACGCGCCCGCCGGGCGTCTCGATCCAGAAGCTCAACCCGTGTTCGGCGACACAGCCGGGATCGTGCGCCCGGTTGTCGCACAATACGGTTATGGCAAATGTATCCGGCATCAGACGCTCCTGATTTCGGGTTCCGCCTCGCCGGCCTCGCGCATGCGGCGCCGGAGCGTTTGGGCCAGTTCCCGTCGCACTTCCACCAGGCGCGGATCCGATGCCAAATTGTTTTGCTCGTGCGGGTCGGTCTCCAAATCGTAGAGACAATCCTCGACATAGACGGCGCTGGAGGGAACCTGGCCGTCCGCATCCGGCGCCCGGACGCTGTATTTCCAGCGGCGCGTACGAATGGCGCGTCCGCATTGACTCTCGCTGATTTGCAGAAAGACCTCGTCGGGCCACGGCGCCGTCTCGTCGGCGGCCGGCGCCTGCAAGGGCCGTCCGCGCATGGTCGGTGGCGGCGTGACGCCCGCCGCCGTCAGAAGGGTGGGCGGCAGATCGATCAGGCTGACGAGCGGCGACGGTGTTGCGCCGCCCGTAAATTCCGGACCCCGTATCAACAGCGGAATGCGAATGCAACCGTCGTGACAGGAACGCTTGTACTCGTTGTTCCGCGTACGAAAATGCGATCCGTGGTCGCTGGTATACACGACCAGCGTGTTGTCGGCCATGCCCAGCGCTTCGAGACGGGCGAGCAGCCGTCCGACATTGGCGTCCAGACTGTGGCAACAGCCCAGATAATCGGGGTATTCCGCCCGCCAGTCGCCTGGCAAATCGACCAGATCCCCGGGCGGATCGAAAGCGGCAAAGCGCTCGCGCGATCCGCGCGGTCCCTCGTAACGGGCATGATCGTTCTGGTGATGCGGCTCGATCCAGGACAGGAAGAGAAAGAACGGCTTCGCGGCGGCGCGCCGCGTGTCCAGATACTCGATGGCCCAGTCGGTGAGGACATCGGCCCGATACCGGTTTTCCGGGAAATCGCGGCGCCGCCCCGCCGCATCGTACATGTACCCGTCGTAGCCGTGGGAAGTGTGTTCGAGCGCATCGGCGGCCAGCCAGTAATCGTACCCGCCCCGCCGTTCCGCAGGCACCGGTCTGGTTCGATAATCGTCGGGGCCGCCGCGGGGCCCGCACGACGCCAAATGCCATTTGCCGATATAGGCGGTATCGTAGCCGGCCGCCGTCAAGAGAGGGGCCAGGGCCGCTTCCTGCGGGGGCAACAGACGATGATTGGTGTGGCAGCCGATTTCGGCGGCGTATTGGCCCGTCTGCAGGCAGGCGCGCGCCGGACCGCATACCGGCTGACAGGTGAAGGCCTGCTCGAAACGCACCCCTTCGCGGGCCATGCGATCCAGGTTCGGCGTTACGTTCAGGCGTTGTCCGTAACAGCCGCAGGTATCCCAGCGCTGCTGATCGCTGAACAGAAACACGATATGGGGTGGCTTCTTTTGCGCTGCGGACACGACCATCCTCCTCTCATGGCGGGCATGACAACGGAACTTGTTTTAGGCCTACACGAACGACGCTCGAAAATCCACTGAAAAACGGCATGATCCCGCAGGAATACCGAATATCGATTCAAAAGGTGGTTTGAATATAGAGCCGCGGCAGGATTTTCGGCAACTGCCGAATGTCCTGCATCAGCGCGAAACGGCGGCGCGGAAACATGATTTCCATATCGGCCTGCGAATTCTCGTCGGTCGAGATGGCGAAGGTATGGATACCCCGCCGGGCGTTTTCCTCGCACGCCATGCGGACGTCATGCTGCGCGTAGCGCGAGGTCGGGTCGTAGTCGTGGTCCATGGGGCGACCGTCCGTCGCCAGAACAATCAGGCGCCGTCGCGCCGGCTGATCGTCCAGCAGACGACCGGCATGCCGCAAGGCCGCGCCCATGCGCGTGGACCCGCCCGCCTGCGCCCCCATAATCCGCGCCATGCTCGCCTGCGACCAGGGTTCGGCGAACGTTTTGAAAACGAAATAGCGGCATTTCTCCCGTCCGTACGAATGGAAGCCGCATACGGCAAAGGGGTCGCCCAGCGCGGCCAGGCCCCGACCCAGAAGAATGCCGGTTTTCTTTTCGATGTCGAGCACGCTGCTGTGCGGCTCGACTTGCGAACCGGTCGAGCCGCTCAGGTCGAGCAGCAACAGGGCGGCCAGATCGCGCAGCACAATGCGCGGCTGCTCGTAAAAACGCATGGTCGGGGCGGGTTCGCGAGTGCGTTCCACGAGATAGGTCAGCAGTCCGTCGAGATCGATACGATCCCCGTCGACCTGCCGTTTGACGCGACGGGCGACATCCGGCTTCAGCCGTTCGAAGACGGTCCCGATGCGACGGATTTCGTCCTGCCACTCGTCCCCGACGGCGCCGGCGCCGCTCGTCGGGGCGAAGCTCTGACGCACCTGGCACCATTCGGTGCGATAGGCGTTGTGCCGAAAATCCCATTCGTCGTAGAAAAACGACTCTTCCGCAGCCGAGGCCTCATCCTCCTCGCGTTCCGCTTCCCCGTCGACAAGCGCACTTTGCGGCGGGCCGAACAGGCGCGGAGCATCTTCGTTCCCCTCGCGCCTGCGCGCCGTCTTCTCGTTGGGCTGCGCGGCCTGAGGCCGCCGGGCCGGATCCGCGTACGAAGTCGGAAACATAAAGTCGGAGATGAAACTCAGGGGCGACAGCATCCGTTCCCCTAGTCCGGGCAGGAACGCCAGACGGCGCTGCGTCCGCGCATCGCCCAGACGGCGCGCGGTCTCGCGGCAGTCCGCGCATCCGTCCGCCACTTGCCGCAGACACGCGACGGCCGACGAAACGGAACCGTCGGCGAAAATCGCGTCCGTCAGCAGCTTCAGGAAAACGGCCTCGTCCGCCTGCGCGAGCGGCTCGCAGCGCAAGCCCCAGGCGATCAGGCGACGGCTGCCCGGCCATTGCCGTACGGCGCGCCGCAAGACGCGCGCGTATTCGACCAGCCGGAACAGATTGATCTTCCGGAGATCCTGGCCGGCCAGATTGCGGCAGTCCGAATAGCGCGGCAGTCCATGAACGATCGGAAAGGAGCGTTCCGCCAGCATGGCGGCCGCCACGACGGCGCAAAGTTCGTACCAGTTACGGTTCCCGGCGGCCGTCGGAAAATGGCGACAACGCTCCGGCAGATATACGGAGTCCCTCAAGGTCAGCGTACGGGTTCCGTGCTCGAGCAATTCGTCCGAGTCGAGGCGGCTCAAATCGTGAATGTCGCAGACCTGTCCCGACAGTGCGCGGATCAGGCCGCGCAGCGCCGCGGCCACGTCCGCGAGACGACATTCGCGAGTCAGATTGCGAATGTAGACTTCGGACGTGCTCAAGCGCCCGCGCAGGAACGCGCATCCGGATTCCGGATGGGCGCCATGAATCCGCACGGCCGTCGCCAGATACGACTCCATCTCCGCCGGACGCAGCCGTTCCGCCAGATACGCATGGCCGTCCAGAAACGCCGAAGCGAGATCGCCGTCCGTTTCGTGCAAATTGCGGAGCCATCGCAGACCGTTGCGCATCTCCGGCGGCGACCCCCCCAATTGGCCCGCGGCCAGAGCCTGGAAGAAGCGGATGCCGAGTCCGATCCGGGATTCGGCCAGCGCGGCGCCGGTCTCGACCACGTCGCGGAAAACGTCGGCCGCGCTCATGATCCAGTGGTTGCGCGGATGCAGCGCGCCCAGAAACTGTCGCAGCAGATGATCGTACCCGCTCTGCCGCGAGCGTTTCATCAGCTCGAAGAAGCGCGCGGTCACGGCGGCGCGCCGCGGACCCAGGCAGCCTTGCCGAAACAAATCTTCGATCGCCTGCGCAAAGATTTCGCGGTAGCCCCAGCTCACGCTGTCCAGCGAGAATCCTTGATAGCGCCGCGGCGCGGCCGGCGACTCATCCGTCGTCTCGGCGCCGCTCTTCCGCGTCCGACGACAGGGCGCTTTCATCATGGCGAGCCTCCTCCGCCAGCAGATCTCCGAAATACAATTGCGCCAGATTCATAATCGACTCCACCCCCTGCGGATCGTCGCCGAGCGTTTCGCCGATCGCGTGTCGGATGGACTCGACAGGCGGCAGACCCGCGCGGATCAGCCGTCCGGCGTACACCAGCAGGCGACTGGACACGCCTTCCGTCAGTCCGAAACCTTTGAGCTGCCGGATTTTGGCGCCCATCTCGGCCATTTTGCGGCTGTCCTCGACATTCAGTCCGCTCTCGGACCGGATAATGTCGCACTCCGTTGCGACCGACGGATGATCGAAATTCAGGCTGATGAAGCGCTGGCGGGTGGACGGTTTAAGATCCTTGACGACGCTCTGATAGCCCGGATTGTAGCTGAGCGCCATCATGAAGTTTTTGTGCGCGCGGATCACTTCCCCCGTCTTGTCCACGAACAGGGTGCGCCGATCGTCGGTCAGAGAATGAATGACGACCGTCGTGTCCTTGCGGGCCTCGACAATTTCGTCCAGGTAGCAGATGCCGCCGTGGCGCGCGGCCAGCGCGAGCGGTCCATCGTGCCATACGGTCTCATTGTTCTTGAAAAGAAAGCGCCCCACAAGATCGGACGCCGTCAGGTCCTCGTGACAGGAAACCGTAATCAGCGGCTGCTTCAGTTTGTAGGCCATGGCTTCGAGAAAACGGGTTTTGCCGCAGCCGGTGGGACCTTTCAGCAGCAGCGGCATGCCGGACTGCCAGGCCGCCAGAAACACCTTTTCCTCGTTGCCCTGCGCCAGATAGTTGGGTGGGCTGCCCATGCGAAAGGCTTTAGTGTACAGGTCGTCATTCATAACGCGCTAGTGCATCCCCGGCAGAAGAAGCCATCCGTAAACCAGCAATACGATGCCGCCGACTATGGGCAGCACGGACGCCGGCGATACCCGACCGGTCCCCCGGCGCGATTCCAGCATGCGTGTCGCAAAGCGGGTTCCGGCCACCGCCGCAACGCCGACCGCAATCAGGGCCAGGGCGAGCCCGGCGCTGAAACAGAGAAGGCTCAACAGGCTCAAAAGGGGAATTCTCCACAGCAGCAGGACCAGCACAATGGCCGCCGGACAAGGGACCAGTCCGCCGGTAACGCCGATCGTCACCACATCGCGCCATGAGGAAAGAGTGCGGACCGGCGACGCATGCGAATGGGTATGCCGCCAGAACCGCCATCCGTGGCGATGATCGTCCGGCGCCGAGGCGCCCGACGCATTATGCGAGTGGAACAGGCGACCGCACCCGACGCGAATCTGGTTGGCGCCAACCAGCAGAATGGCTACCGCGCTCAGCGGTTGCAACCACGGCGGATACGTGAAGCGATCCTGCATCCAATAGGCCGCCAAGGCTAAAATCAGGACCAGAACCGTATGCGTCAGCGTAATCGTCAAGCCCATGACAACCGCATGGATATAACGTCCGCGAACGCCGACCAACGTCGCGCTGACAATGGTTTTGCCGTGACCGGGCGTCAAAGCGTGAACGGCGCCCCATAAAAAGCAAAGAGCCACAATCCAGATGCGAGCCGACGCGCTGACAGGCGGCTCGAACAGACGGCGCACGTTTACCCGGATCGTGTCCTGAAATTGATCGAGCTTGCGCACGCCGCCATTCGCCGAATCGCTTGCAAGAAAACGATATGCATCATCGCCGTCGCTTTCCTCGCCGGCCGCCAAAATCGTTCCGCCGTCATCCTCCTTCAAGACCGGGCCCGCATACTCGCCCGAAACACAGACCAAGGAGGCTTCCGTAACAAAGGGCGCTTCCTCGGACTTCGCAACGGGCGGCGTGATATCAGGCGGCCGCGGCGTATCCTTTTCCGAAGCGAGATTCGACGCGAGAACCCGGATGGGCGCATCGGCGAGACCCGTCACCATAATCGAACTGGCATATTCCCGGGCAATCCTAATCCGAACGAAAACGCGAACGGGCTCGCCCGGCGCCGTAACGAGATGCGCAGGCCAGCGGGCGAGAAGTCTCCAGCGGATGCGCAACGTTTCCCCGTCGTTGTCGCCGCGAACCATACGACCGCTCGCGCGAGCCTCGAGATCGTCGCCTGGAAGCTCGGGAACGAGATCGAAACGACGGCCGGCATGCGTCGCATAGGCCTCGACACGCTGAACATAGGCGGATTCGACTTGACGAATATAGGCGAGAATTTCAGAGCGATCCAGACGACCGTCGCCGTTCGTATCGTGCCGAAGTTTAATGGAAACGGTCGGCAACTCGGCGAAGTGGGTCTCCACATCGATTTCGACGCCTTGCGCAACGGGCGTAACCACGGTATAGTAGTCCACCCCGATGGCCCCGAACGCATGTCCGCAAGCCGTACGCGGCCCTCCCGCTGCCAGAGCGAACAGCAGACCGGCGATTCGGATCCCTTCTTGCAACCGGCCATTTCGACGACAACCCGTCATCGAAAGTGAAGAAACATGTAGCTCGTTCAATGATCGCACACGTTGGTTCCGTTTCGCAATTGGCCGTTCAGCCAGTCCAGTGCCAGTGTTTCCGGGGTTTCGGCCGGTGCGCCGACCACCACCTGTATGCCGTTTTCAGCGAAAAGCGCCTGCGCGCGCTGGCCCATGCCGCCGGCGATAATAACCTTGGCCCCTTTTTCGTGCAGCCAGCGCGGCAGCACCCCGGGCTCGTGAGCGGGCGGCATCAGCACACGTTTGGCCGTCACCGTTTTGGTCGTTTCATCGACATCGAGCAGAGCGAATTCCTCGCAGTGCCCGAAATGCATGCAGAGCTTCTGATCCGCGACCGGTATGGCGATTTTCATAGACTGTCCCTTTCATTTTCTTTGATCCTACGGGCCAAAGCGAGCCTCGCCTGTGCACCCGATATCGGACTCTTGATGGAGGCGCTGGCCAAACCCATGCCTGTCGGACGTGGCACAGGCATCTTGCCCGTGTTTATCGGACAGGACTTCCGCTCCGCCAAGGGTTCTGCAAGAGACTCTTTGGCAGCAAGTAACACAAAGCGTGCCAAGAGACGCCATTAGGCCTATATAATCAATAATTCTTTTACCATCAATGGATTGCGCATATTGAAACCGCGCCGTACAATCGCGGCAAACGTTGCATTTACGCAACTATTGTGAACTGTTGAGTTGCACTAATGATACCTTGGCAAGACAGACGGATGCAAACGGTATAGGCGGGGCTGGCCGAGCCGCCCTGTGCAATATCTTCGTTTATCACAAGGTTCCGATCTCCTTGCGCGTTTTACGAATATACTCCTTGATGCATTCTTTGCAGGTACGGCCCATGGCGCCGCTGCGCGTGAAACACTGAAACTCTTTAAGCCACGTTTTGCCCTTGTCGGAACGTGTCCCGATGAAAGCCAGGAAACAGACGAATTTTTCAAGCGCAACCCCATTGATCGCATGCTCCATCTGACAGGCGATCGATTCGGCCTCCCGAGGCTCGATCGCCAATACATCCCGCAAAAAGTCGATAATGATGCGATGCCGAAACAGGATTTCCTCGGCCTGCTGTTCCCCTTCTTTCGAGAGAGTTACGGGCTCGTAGGGCTGATAGTTGACTAGACCCTTGACCGCCAGGCTCTGCAGGGCGGCCGTCACCGCCGATTTGGCAACGTGCAGGGCTGAAGCGATGTCGCTGACACGGGCGAAACGCTTCTCCCGCTGAAGGGTCAAGACAACGCCCAAATAGTCCTCGAGCGTTGCACTTAATTTTCGATCCATAACGCTATCCTTGCCGATGTACACGGACGCAAAAAACACTCGATGTTCAGGTTCTAAGGATCACCGAGCTTCGCTCGGTGATCTTACGGTAAATAATGTTTGCCACAAAAAATCGCAAAAAGCCACAAAAAAACACGCTATTCTTTGCATTCGTTTTTCCCGTTTTATTGCGTCTGCTACAGGGCGCAGACGTTACAAGCCTTGACGATCAGAACACATCCGCTCTTCTGAGCGGCTTCCTCATACCCCAACCGCAACGCCTCGAACACCTTTGCCGATTCCCCTTTGA
The DNA here is from genome assembly GCA_964646045.1 of uncultured Victivallales bacterium. Classification (GTDB taxonomy): domain Bacteria; phylum Verrucomicrobiota; class Kiritimatiellia; order UBA8416; family SLMC01; genus CAZYAW01. The sequence goes on from CAZYAW010000297.1 coordinate 18,215, forward strand.
CGATGGAACTCAGCGGCGTGTGCTCAACGGCGCAGCTATGCTTTTCCAGCACATTCACAAAGTCTTGCACGGGATGTTCGAGAAATTCCTCCGTCAACGGATACAGACTGACTTCGACTTCGACATTCATTTTTCCACTCCTTTCCTATCGGTTTTCCGACTTTGGCTGTGAGACTGTATTTCAACTTTCCTCCAGCAACTGGTCAAGCTGCTCGCTGCTTTGTTCCGCGACCTTGCGTTCCTTGACGAAATAGCGTTTCATTCGGTCGATCAGGTTTCGTTTATCCTCTAGAGACACGAAATGTCGCAAGAGGTCTTTTGTCCATTCGATATTTGCCGCAATTTCCATGGGGATTCTCTCGCTGTCGTGGCGGACGGCCTCCTGCGGACATACGTCGTGGCATTTACCGCAACGGATACACGCTTTTTCATCAATCACGGCGCTTACGCCGTTCATGGAAATCGCGCCAACCGGACATTCTTCGACGCACACGCCACATGCCACGCAGTTCTCTGTTTTGATCCACGGCATCGGGCCCTCCTTTTTATTTTAGAGTTTTAGGTGTTGACATTGTTCAGGAGGCATACTAGTGTTCTGCACATTGAACATCAAGACTTTTTTTCGCGGGCGGAGAGCGGGCCATCGGCGAAACCGCCGCAGTCTCGACAAGTCCGGCATGGTCGAATAGATCGAGGAAGCGCAAGACGCACAGGAGGCAAGGAATATGGCAACGGTACAGGAATTGAATGACGGCAATTTTTCACAAACCATCAAGGAAGGCGTGACACTGATCGATTTCTGGGCGCCATGGTGCGCGCCGTGCATGATGCAAGGGCCCATTGTGGAGAGCGTTGCGGAAAAGATGGGCGATAGAGCCAAGGTCGCCAAGGTGAACGTGGACGATGCTCAGGCAGCCGCCAGCGAGTTGGGTGTCCAAGCGATTCCCACTCTGATTCTTTTCAAGAACGGAAAACCCGTTCAGCAGTTTGTGGGGGTGACACAGGAAGGAGCCCTGACGTCGGCCATCGAGGATGCGCTGTAGCGTGTGTCCATGGGGATATCCGCCGGGCGGGATAAGGAATCGATATGATTGTGCGTTTGCTGACAGGCGCGGGGATTGGCGCAGGTGTCGGCGCAGTGACAGGCTACGTTGCCAGATGCGCTTCCGGAGCTTGTCCCTTGACGACAAATCCGTACCGGGACGCTTTGTACGGGGCCTTTCAACATTCAGGGTATTCCAGCGGTTCTGTTTTCCGGGCAGGGAAAGAGGTTCACCGGCTGATCGGTCTGCGAAGACAGGAGGATTATGAAGATGTAATCGACAGTATCCTGAAAAATTAAGTCCACGCAATCATAATCTCGCAGGAGGAAACGCAATGCCTATCTATGAGTACCAATGCAAGAAATGCGGTCGCACGTTCGATCATCTGGCGCGAACGCTGACGGATATCGCCAGAAAATGCCCGAAATGCGGCGCGCGCAATCCGGTCAAGCAACCGAGTACGTTCAGCGCTTCGGTGGCACGAGAAGGCGCCGGGTCTTCGTGTCCGACCGGGACATGTCCGACGGGAACCTGTTCGCTATAAACCCAGGGTACGGAGAGGCAGAAACGCCATGAAAAGCGCGGAAATCAAGGTTGTATTTCAACCCGTCGGTCGCACCGTTTATGTTTTGCCGGGCACCTTGCTGCTCGAGGCGGCCGGACGGGCCGGCATTGTTTTGCAAACTCCGTGCGGCGGGCGGGGAACCTGCGGCAAATG
>CAZYAW010000298.1:0-3568 GCA_964646045.1 uncultured Victivallales bacterium
AATATCCAACAAGGAATTTCCAACCGACCAAATTTTTGTGTATTTGCCTTGGATATTGGATATTCCTTGCTGTGCCTCGCCATAGCCGCAGGCGACGGCTGGTTGGCTGTTGGACATTGTTCTCAGAGACAAGAATTCCTGTTATGTTGATCTCAAAATTACAAGAAGTATGAAGTTTTGTCTTCGCGCTTTCGAGAGACAACGAAAGGTCAGCGTCTTCACGCAACCGCGAGGTCCTACGATGACCAAGTTTCGCGGAATGCCGGTCTGCTGGTAACACACCAGGCTATCGATGATCCTTTTGGTTTCCGGCCGGATCAGCGGCTTGTCCGGGATGAACGAAAAGTCAAATACCCGGAAATCCTTTACGCTCGACCCGACGCGTTCAGCTTCCTCACGCGATTTCTCGATGTAATCAAGTAAGTTTTCCATGCTCAAGCGGGTGTTGTAGCCGTAGAGCAGGATTACGGAAACGGTGTCCTCTCCGAGACTCCGCAGCCAGGGCCGCGCCGCCTCGAAACACGCGATGTCGGATGCGTGGTTGACGCTGAAGTAGAACTGTCGCCGCGTGAAGCGCGCGTTCCGCGAATCCACGTGCCGCAGAATTTCGAACAGCGGTTCCGTCAGGTAGGCGATATCGAGGGATTGGCTGAAGTTCACGGCGTAGCCTCGCCGAACCGTCTCGCGCAGCATCCCGGCGGCGGCGGGATGGGCCAACAGGTTGTTGTCCAACAGCACGACGTGTTTCTGTCCCGGCGGCACAAAGGAGTCGAAACCGCCGGGACACCGGCGCAGCCGGCCTTCCTTGCGCGGCACGAGGCAGAACGGACAGCGGCAAACGCATCCTCGCGTCAGGAAACCAACCGCATAGGGAGAACTTCCGTATAGCGAGTAGTCGGGAAACATGCGCTCGGCCCCGGCGGGCAGGCGTGCGCGCAGATTCCATCCCGTGCCGCCGACAACCAGCGAATGGCCGAGGGCCTCGCCCAGGGCCGCAACGCGACGGCGGGACGCGGGACGGTGAAAGATCGTCGCCGCGTAATGCGCATCGGCCCGAATCGGTTCCGCCGAATGCCGGACCAGCCGAACGTCCCACCCCCGCGCCTTGTGCCACGCGCTCAGCTTCATCAGAGCCAGATTCGGAATCCGGCTGTCCACGTCGTAGAGCGCTGCGGTTTTCACGCCCTTGCGGCGGACCGTAGCGTCGCGCGTCCCGCCGTCATCCCGTACGATTCCCTGGTTCATGTCGTTCGCGCAATTTTCGGTTGTATTCTTCCGTCCTCGGCGCATGCCGCGAGCATCGCGATCGGAAAACTTGCTAAAACCCTCCACACCGCGAAACCATGCCACTTGTGCGGCAGCCTGGCAAGCCTCGGCTTCTCAATCCAGTAATCGGCGGTTCGCATCGCGTGTGTTCCTGTCCCACGTTTGTCCTGCATCTTCGGCAGTTCAGAACGGCAAATCGATGTCGGTATCCACGGTGTCCTCGGCATAAAGCCTTTCGTAGTCGGCGCGGGCGCGTTGGGCCTGGCCGAGGGCTTCGTACACCAGCGCGCGCTCGTAGCGCAGGGCGTGCATGATCTCCGGTTCCCGGTCCTTCTTACGGCGCAATGCCGGCGTCAGAATGTCGCGGGCGGCCGTGTTCATGCCGAGTCCACGCAGGGCCCGGGCTTTGTAGAGCAGCAGCACGCTGTGAACCGGGCTATCGTTGGCGACGGATTTCGCGAGTCCGACAATATAGCGGCAGGTCTCCTCGTTGCCGCCGTTGGCCTGCCAGACCAGCTCGATCAGCGACAGCAGAACAACGGGATCCCTGGGTTCGAGCTTCCTGAGATGCAGAAGCGTCTCGTAAGCCTGCTCCCACTTGCCGGCCAACTGGAAACATTCGGTTTGCGCCAGCAGAACGCCGCGCAGGGTCGGTCCGACATGCGCCGCGAATTCCTCGGTGATCGGCAAATGGAACATCAGCGTCAGCCCGTACTTGGCGAACAATCGACCGAGTTTACGGTGATCGCTAGCCGCCTGATCGAGCAGAGGTTCGGCATGGCGGGTATCCTTGAGCTTATCGAGGTATAGGACAGACCGGTGCCCGGCAGCCCGACGGTGGTACGACGACCGCGTTTCCCGATGGTATGCTTGGCTCCGCGCGGCCCCAGCGAGACCGACAGCCCGGACTTGCCGGCGTTGAGTGTCACGCCGGGCGCGATCTTGATGCGGCGCCAGAATCTCATGTAGCCCATGGCAAGGCTCCTTCTCCGTCATTCGGGCTTGGCATGCCCAGACTTCCGTTTTTTCGCGGGCTTGTCATCCTTGTCAGGTTGGTTTTCCGCTTTCCGCGTTTCGCTATACCAGTCTCTGAGACATTCGTAAATCGCCCTTTTATCTTCCTCGGGTAAGTCTTTAATTTTTTCTTTGAAGGTTTTCATATATCCCCCGCAACATCACATTCCAGAATCTTGAGCCTATTGCATTCATTCTACAACCGCTCCACCATAATACCGAGAATCGGATAGGCGCACTCGGCTTTGGATACGCGAATGTCATCGTAGCGCGGGTTCGAAGATTTGAACACCCAATGATCCGCATCCTGCGTCAGGCGCTTGACGGCATGTTCCGTCCGCAGGTCGCTCACTATCCCAAGTTCCGCGATATTGGCGATCACGATTTGGTTCGAGTTACGCGGCGAACGGTGATACTCGAAGACCACCCAGTCGTCGACACTCAATTCCGGCTCCATCGAATCGCCGGCAATGCGGACGACAAATCGGTTCCGGCCGGCCAAACGCTGCGGCACAGCCACCCACGGACATTCGGAAGCAGACTCGATATCCGAAACATCGAACCCGCTGTATTCTCTCCCGGCTGCCAAAGCGCCCACTACCGGCAGGTAGCATCGGAACGCCGCGTCGCCGACCTCCGCATATTCGAACATTCTCGGATCGGATTTCGATTCCTCCTGCGCCACGGGTTTCACAACCGTTACCCGCCGAGCCATGTCCGTCGGCTCCCAGTGCGGCACGCAACGTTGAACAGCCGTGATCTCCACCGCTTCGGCCATGCGGCCGAACAGACTGATTTGCCAGTCCGTGCGCGCGAACCGGTCGACTCCGCAAAGCCTGGCCGCTTCGCGGTCGAACCGCTCCGTGTGTTCTGCTTTCAGTGCTTCCCAATAACCAATAACCGCATCGCGCCGTCTCTGCAACAAGGGCTGGGACGGCAACCGATCACGCTTCTCGTTGTTCACTGCCGGATGCGCAGGCAGCAGATTCCATTGGGAATTGGGGTCAAGTCTCAATTTGCAATATTTGAACGGCATGCTTGTAGGCTTTTCTAATGGAGCGATCTTCCTTTAAGCGCTTCCTCAACCTTCTAACGGCCTCGCCGACCGCTGCGTAATCCATGCCGCCGGCCGCTTCGCCCAATTCCCGCAAGGTCAGCCCCGTGTTTTCACGATCCGGACGGTGTCAGGCACAGCACGGCACAAAATGTGGCACGGGCGTCTCGCCCGTGTTTACAGATCAAGAAAAGACGAATAGCGGCAAAAAGTCACGAGAATGCACCCTTGTAG
>CAZYAW010000299.1:0-4385 GCA_964646045.1 uncultured Victivallales bacterium
CGTGACAGGCAAGGCGAACGGTTCGGGCGTGGCATCATTTTTGGGAAGAGGATCATATTTCATGGCTTTCTCTCCGATTTTCAATATCCAACAGCCAACGCAACTACTCAGCTATCAATTCACTACGAAACACGCGAAAGTCACGAAAAATCCTCCTGCGAAACGCGGGAGGATTGGTTGATGTATCTTTCGTGTTCGATCTTTGGATAGTGCCCGAAATTCACCAATAAACCCAGTTGTTTGCCCGTTGCTTTTAGATAGTTGATGACCTGGGCGCGGTGTTCGTCGCAGAGTTGTTTTACCGCCTTGATTTCCAGTATGATCTCGTCAAAACAAAGGAAATCAGCCTCGTAAAATTGTCGGAGGGCTCGCCCCTTGTACGCAAGTCGCAGTCTGGGTTGCTCAACAAACGGAATAACCTGCTCGGCAAACTCAATAGCCAGACATTCCTGATACACGGCTTCAAGAAATCCGTTCCCCTTCTCCTTGTAAACTTCAAAACAGGCCCCGATTATCCCGTAACTCTCTTCCCTGTAAAGAATGACTGCTCCCATTTTCGCACCTTTCGCGTGTTTCGTAGTTCCTCGCCTGTGATGAGGTGTACCTGAGTAGTTACATCTGGAATATATTCATGCGTCGGCCCTAAGGTTTTACCTCGCCGGCATAGATGCCTGCATAGGTCTTGTCCGCGCGGGCATCGTAGACCACGTAATCCGCGGGCCGCAAGCTCGCCACGGTGCGTTGGGCATACGTACCGGGCGCGAGCTTGCGCAGATGGGCCAGGTGCGCGGCCTTTGCCGCCTCGGGCGCCGGCGAGACGTCCACCCTCAGCCGCGGATGCTCTTCGCTCAGGTATCCGCGCAGCGCCGCGACATGATCGCCGGCCCAGCGCAGCCCCCATATCCAGCCGTCGGCGTCGGGTTGCGGCGGGGTCTTCTTGAACGCGATGACGATCCGGTTGAGCGCGGGGGCGTCCGCGACGTTCTGCTTGCCGAACGTGAAGGCGAGGGCGTCGGCGGCTTTGTTACGCAGATCGAGGCCGCTGCATTGGCCGTCCACCGTGATGAACGCCTCGGCGTACCGACGCGCGAATTCCTGGCCCTTGAGTGTGTTCCGTCCGCTGAACACCGCCTTCCCGGCGACGGCGAACGTGGTGTTCACGAGATGCAACCGCCCGGCGCTGCCGACGCCGATGTTGCCGTTGTCGCGAGTGTCGGCCAGGTGCAAGTCGCCGCCGACCGCGACCGTCCCGCCGCCGCAGCGCAACTCGCCGGTGTGGTAGGAGCCCTCCCATGTGGACATGTGCCCGAGGTCGGCGTCGCCGACGATGTGGATGGCTACGTCGGAGCACCGGCGCAGGTCGACGAACCCGCGCGGTCCGTCGTCGCTGCCCAGCTCGCGGCCGATGCCAAGATATGTCAGCCAGGCCCGCACGCTGCCGCCCTGGACGGTCAGCCTCCCGACGCGCGGACTCTGGCGGCTGGCGCTCTGGTCGAACGCGACGAGCAGCTCGGCCGGCTTATCTTGCGTTCCGATCCGCACGTTCAGGTTCTTGAGGATCAGTTCCGAGACCGATGCGTCGGTCCAGTCCCGCGCGTCGACCCGCCCGGCGTTCATAATGCGCACGCTGTCCGTAATCGTCATCGTCCGTCCGTGGCCGTCGTCGGCCCACGTCGCGCGGTAAAACTCGCCCTTCCTCGTGAGCGTGCCGTCCCAATGGACCCAGGCATTGGCGATCGTGACGTCGCGGTCAACGACCATCTCGTCGGGTGTATTCCGGCGGCGGTGGTGCACCGTGTCGCCGGGGCCGGGGATGCCTTTCCGGTCCCAGTTCACCGGATTCGACCAGTGCGTGTCCTGGCCGCCGCCGCTCCATCCGTAGGCCGGCCGGAGCGCCTTGCGGTCGGCGGGCGTGACCCACTGCGGATTCTCGACGAGGACGCAGTCGTCAATGTGAAATTTCGGTCCGGTGCAGACGATCGCGAGGGTGAGATCCTCGTTCGTCCCGGTATGGAAGTGCAACGACCACGGCATCCAGCCGTTCGAGCGGCGGCCGTCGAAGTGCGCGATCTGCCCGTCGCCGGCCAGCACCCTTCCGGCGAGCCGTCCATCCCCCTCGTTCCGATAGTAAAAGAACCAGAGGTAGTGCGTGTTCGGCTTTAGCTTGACCGTTTGCGAGATGGCGTGGTTCTTTGCGTTGGCGAGCTCGACACAGTGCGCGCCGGAGAAGCGCCGCGCCCGGGTCCGTTGCGCAACCGTGCCGTCGATCCCCGCCCAGCCCTTCGCGCCGTCCTCGAACGTCCAGTTCTCGAGCAGGTTCGGCCCGAGGTACATTTCGGTCATGACCGGATGCGGCGCGCCGACCTCGACAATGTTCGACCAGGGCGAGACGCCCGCCTCGTTCGCGGCGCGGACGCGGTAGAACCCCACCCCCTTCGGCGCCTCTTTGTCCGCGAAGATGCTGCCGAACCAGCCCGGCACGCCGTGATCGATGACCTTGTCGCCAACGGTTTTCCACGCGCCCTTCGGGTCGTCCGCCCGCTGGATTTCGTACCAGCGCGCGCCTGTCGGGCCGCGCCAACTGATGCGCAGCGGGTTGTCGATCGGGAGCAGTTCGGGCGCCTTCGGGACCGGCACACGGTGTTTCGGGACCGGTTGGCCCTGGAGTTTGAACGCCGCGTCCTGGAGCACGGTCAGCACGCCGGCCACGTCGTGCTTCTTCTCGATCACACGATCCCACCAGGGCCAGTGCAGTCGGGAGTACCCCTGATGGCCCTCGAAATGAAACCGGCCATACCCGCCCCAACGGTAGCGCGGGACGACGGCCCAGAAGTTCGCGCCGGCGATGTCGGAAGCGATGACTTTGTCCAGGAAGGGCTTAACCGCCGCCGCCCCGCCCTTGCCGCCGAATTCGCCGAAGATGACGACCTTGCCCTGGCGGGCTACGTTTTCGTAGCCGCGGATGTCGTTCGGCGGCCCGGGATAGGGGTGGTAGTCGATGATGTCCAGGTTCGGATCGCGGATCGAGTTGGCGTGCAGCCCGCGCAGCGCGCTGGCGACGAGATGGTTCGGCGCGACCTTCTTCAGGTGCGCGGCCATCTCCGACTCCCAGTCCGCCGGCGGGCCGAGCTCGTTGCCGAGTTGCCAGGCGAGGACCGCCTTTTCGTCCTTGTACAAACGTCCGGTAAAGGTATTCCGCCGGGTGACCACGTCCGTCACGAACGTCTTGTATTCCTCGCGCGCCTGGCGGTAGAAGTCTCCCTTCCCGTGCATCCGGGCGAAGGCATCCTTATTCGATCCGAAGTCGTGCTGATCGAGGAAGGGGACGATGACGCGGATGCCGTACTCGTCGGCGATCTGGAGCATCTTGTCGAACGAGCGGAACGCTTCTTCGTTGTATACGCGCGGCCCGATGACATGCTTGGCGATGTGGCCAATATCCGACTCGCGACTGGTCCGCACGCCGAAGGTATAGGTGCGAACGGCCTGCTGGCCCATCTGCCGCATCGTCTCGAATGCGTCGCGCAGCTCGTATTCCGTGGGCGGCACGTCATACCATGGGCTTTGACAGTAGCCACGAATATCGGTGTTGGCCGCGCCGATGAATCGGAACACCTTGTCCCCGTCCATCAGCTTGTTGCCGCGGCGCGTGATGAAATGCTCCAATCTTCCCGCCTGCGCCGACTCGGCGGCATGCCCCGCCGTCACCCCCCCCCAAGTCATTGCGGCCAGCCCCAGAACAGACCAATATGTTTGTGTTTTCATGCCGTATCTATAGCGCATTCCCGGTACCGGAACAAGGCCAATCGACCTGCGGCATGCCCCCGTCGCCCCGAACGGGGAGGGGGAGGGGCGGGCACGGCGTCCTGACCTACCGAAAACGCAGGGAGAACAGGCCGGCGTCTTTCAGGCGAAAACGGAGGCGGAGGGGCTGACCGGCGAGGCGGCTGACGTTGGGCAGGCCTTTCCATGTCACCACGCGCTCGATGTCGTCGCCGACGATCGGATCGCAGTCATCCATGGCGAACCCGGAGATCGGTGGTCCGTTCGCGTCTAAAATATCACCGAGAGTGGTTCGAGCGGGGTTGTTCCTGGGGAGCCGGCATAGTCCAGCCCAGCCCTCCGGGGCTGGGCTATTTTGAGCCGCTAAAGCCGTCGAACCTCAGACCTCCTGATGTCGCAGGAAAATGATTTGGCACATTTTTAAATCGTGGCACGGGCATCTTGCCCGTGTTTTCTCGAAATATTACATGGGCGGGACGCCCATGCCACTAAGAATGTGCCAAGTCGTTTTCCCGAAAACAGCTCGATTTGCCTGTCGAGGTCAGGAAGTCTGAACCTATGGCCGCAAAATCCGCTTGGATTGGCCGATTCTCAGCGTCGGC
>CAZYAW010000300.1:0-10428 GCA_964646045.1 uncultured Victivallales bacterium
ACATGATGGCGGCGGCGCCGAACTGTTTGAGGTTGGAGGCGCAGGCGATACGCCGACCGCGTTCGCGAGCGGCCGCGATGGTGGGCAGCAAGAGGCCCATCAGAATGCCCAGGATGGCAATCACCACGAGCAGCTCGACCAGCGTGAAGGCCCTGAATCCCGATTTGTCCCGTCTTTTCTTCATGCTCGCCCCTCCCTTTCCGTGTTACAACACAACCTGCCCCATTGACTATTCGACTATGATGAGAACGGATTTACACCTTTTCCGGTGGCGCGTCAAGAGGAAATTTCATGTTTTTTCGCCTCGCGCGTCTGGAGCACGGCCTGCCGGAAACGCCTCAGTTGCTCCCGCAGCCCCGCCGCCATGTCGCGCGGCGACGACGCGCCGCGGGGCGCCCCGCTTTGGCGGTCCCAGTCCCGCAGCTCGTCCAGGAACGCATGCATGCGACGGCGCGCGGGCCGGTCGAAGGGAGCGCTCGCCCCGCCCGCTTGCCGGTCGATCAGCAGCGCCGGCAAATGAGCGTTGAGCCGGGCGACCGCCGCCGGCGCCAGCCAGCCTTCGCGCAGGGCCGCCAAGGCCCGTTCCAGCCGCAGCCGGTGGGCCTGCCGCGCGTCTTCCTCCGCCACAAAAGACTCCAGTCCGCCGCGCCGCAAGGCCCGCAGCCCGTAATAGAGGCCGGCCTCCGACTGCACGACCGCGCGGGAAAGCTCGATGACGTCGCTACGGGCCAAAGCGGCGCCGGAGGTGGCCTCGGCCAATTCCCAGATCCGCCCCGCAAAATCGTGCCACTGCGCTTTCTCCGTCGGATCGAGATCGGATTCCTGCAAAACGGCCTGGAACGGCGCCAGCGAGATTTCGCCGGCCGCCGCCCGCGCCACCCGTTGGACCTGCGGCAGCGCCCGGCGGCGCAGAGCGGCCGCCTGTTCCGGGAAACGCCAGACGGCCACGACCGCCAGCACGCCCAGCAGCGCCGCCAGCAGCAGCGCCGTCAGGCAGCTCCGACGGGAACGCAGCCGGCGCTGATTTTTCTCGCGCGCCAGGCGCGGCGCGGCCAAAGCCCTGTCGGTACGCATTGAAGAACCCCCATTACGCGGCTTACCATTTATAACGCTTGCCATCCTGCGAAAAACTCTATACAGGATGGAGCGACGATTGGCAATCCTGTTTTTGTCGCTTTCTTGAAGCGGCCGCATTCCGGACATCATCATGAGCGAGTCACGCATAGCTTCCCAGACGCTGATTGTGGACGCCAAGGGCCGTACGCAGTCGGTGCTGCTGCACAAATCCAAGCTGGTGGCGATCAGCGGTCCGCTCAAAGGCCGCGAATTCATGATCGGCAAGGACGGCTTCACCATCGGTTCCGGCGAGCACAACGATTTACGGCTGGACGATTCGACCATCTCGCGTTCGCATTGCGAGATTCGCGTCCTGCCCGAGGGCTTCATGATACGCGACCTGGGCAGCACCAACGGCACCGTGGTGCAGGGCCTGCGCATTACCGAAGCCTACCTGACCCAGGGCAGCGAAGTGCAACTGGGCAAGACGCGCATCGTCTTCTGCCCGCTGCGCGAAACCGTCGAATACGCCTTGAGCCGGCAGGAGACTTTCGGCGCCATGATCGGCGCCAGCATTCCGATGCGGCGAGTCTTTCATCTGGCGGAAACCTATGCGCCCACCGACGCCACCGTCATGATCGAAGGCGAAACCGGCACCGGCAAGGAAGTGCTGGCGGAGGAGATCTATCGCCACAGCCGCCGCAAAAACCGGCCTTTCATTGTGGTGGACTGCGCTTCGCTGGCCAAGGATCTGATCGCCAGCGAACTGTTCGGCCACGCCAAGGGCGCCTTCACGGGCGCCGCCGCCGACCGCGTGGGCGCCTTCGAACATGCCGACGGCGGCACGGTTTTTCTGGACGAAATCGGCGACCTCGATCCCGATTTGCAGCCCAAACTGCTGCGCGTGATCGAAAAAAAGGAAATACGGCGCGTCGGCAGCAACGACGTGCGCCCCGTCGACGTGCGTTTCATTACGGCCACCCACCGCAACTTGCGCAACGACCTCAACGAAGGCCGCTTCCGCGAAGATCTCTTCTACCGTCTGTCCGTCGTGCGCATTGAACTGCCGCCGCTGCGCAAGCGGCCGGAAGATCTGCCGCTGCTGACCCGTAAATTCCTGCAGGAGCGATTGCGCGATGAAGCGACGCAGGCGGTGGGGAATTTCGAACGCACCATGCAGGCTTTTCGCGCCCACGCCTGGCCCGGCAATGTGCGGGAACTGCGCAACCTCGTCGAGTTCGCCTGCTACAGCGAACAGCGTCCGCTCGACTTGAGCGCCTTCCTGAGCCGCAGCGGCGCGGGCGCCGAGACCGGGGACAGCGCCGTGGCCGTGGCCACCGACCGTCCGTTCAAGGAGGCCAAGGCGGATCTGATCCGCGAGTTCGAGGAACGCTACGTCAAGGCGCTGCTGAGCGAATGCGGCGGCAACGTCTCGCGGGCCGCCCGCAAGGCCGGCATCGAACGGGCCTATCTGCAACGGCTCGTCAAGAAATACAACCCGTAGTCGCCCGTCCGACTCGGCGTCGCGGACCCGTCCTACTTGAGACGCTGTTCCAGAGCGGGATCCGCCTCCGCGCCAAAGCGCAACGCTTCCCGATAGTGACGACGCGCATGGTCCGGCGCGGGCGGGCGCGCCGCCAAATGCCATTGAGCCAGACTGTAATGGGCCTGGTGCAGAGAGGGCTGCAGACGCAGCGCCTCGAGCAGCGAGCGCCGGGCGGCCTCGAAACGGCCCAGCCCGAAATGCGCCGTCCCCAACGCGGCGTGCGCATAGGCGTTTTGCGGCTGCTCGGACGCCAGGGCGTCCAAAATGTAAATCGCCGCGTCGTAGCGACCCGCCTGGCACTGCGCCAGGCCGATCGTCAAACGCAGCCCCGTATGGTCGGGATTGATGCGGAATCCGTCCAGTAAAATCTTGACGGCGTCCTGCGGATTGCCGCGGGCCATCAGAAAGCGGGCCTGCGTCAAAATGGCGTCCATGGGCGAAAGCTCGCCATCGGGCTCCGCCGGCCGTGCGGTGGCATTCGTACGCGGTGCGGGCGCCGGCGCCGCGGACGACGGCGCCGGCGGTCCAACGACGGCGGCGGATGCATCGAGGGCGTCCGCGTTGACTCCGTACTCGCGCTCCAGCGCCGTCCCTGCCCCAGGCGCAGCCGCGGAACGGTCCACCCGTCGCCCGGCCGATTCGCCCGTTCCCTGCGCGGCCCCGTCAAGCGGCAACCAGCACAAGACGCCCGCCAGCGCCCATCCTACGGCTTTGCTTTTCATGTTCTGCCTCCTGTGTTTTTGTTCCAGCGCGCCGCGCAAACGATCTGCGCGCCGGCTACGACCAGAGAAACGCCTGCGGCCAGGATATACACGCTGCGGGAAGACTGCGTCTGATACAGCCAGCCGCCGAGAAAGGAACCGCACACCAGCGAGGCGGCGATCAGCGCCTCGTGGACGCCCATGCGCCGCGCTTTGCGCAAACTGCCCGACATGCCGTGGAAGATGCTGGCCGAATAGCCGATGGAGAGGGACAATCCGAAAACGATCATGCCGGCCACCGCCAGTTGCGGCGTTCGCGACAGCCAGGGTAAAGCCGCAAAGGCCGCCGCGCGCAACGCCAGTCCGCCCGTCATGGGCGCAATGCGGAAATGCCAGAAATGGAAACGGCCCAGCAGGATGAAGCCGATGAAATTGCACAGACCCATGGTCAGCAGCGTGCCGCCCACCTGCGATTCCGTAAAACCGGATTCCTCGCGCGCGATCATCGGAAAGACCGTATTGAGCACGCCCATGCCGAAATAGGTGGCGGTCAGGCCCATCCAGGCCGGAAAACGGTAGATCGTGCTGCGATCCACGCCCGCGACATCGTCCGCCTGATGGTTGCGGTCGCGGTTGGCCGTCGGCAGCAGCGCGGCGGCGCCGAGCACGAACAGCGCATTGACCAGCAGAAGGACGCCGCCTGTCATGAGCGGCACCGTCGGGCGCAGCTCGTAGAGGCGACCGGCCACATAAGGACTGGCGATCGCGCCCAGACTCCATGACATGTTGAAACGCGATACCAGGCGACTGAGTTCGCGGCCTTCGGTCTCGACCGAGAGCCAGCCGACCAGCGGAGCCCAGAACAAAGCCATGCTGCCGCCGAACAGGGCGTAAAACAGAAACACCCAAAGGACGGAAGGAGCCCAGAGTATGCCGAAGATGGAGAGGCCCATAATGGCGGCGGACGCGGCAATCATGAAGCGCGGCGGAAAGCGGTCGGCAAAACGACGCAGACTGGCGCAGGCCAGGGCGTAGCAGAAACACCAGGTCGCGGCCAGCAGGCCCACACGGCCCGGCGTCAGTTGCCAAACGTCGCGGGCATAGAACACCATGCTCAGATTGACCATGCCCATGGCCAGTCCGCCGGCCAGCGCCGCGACACGCACGATAATCTGTTTGCCGACGCCGCCGCCTTTAATGACCGACATGGTTTTCCTTCTCCAGCCCCACCCGGCCGCACTGTCCGCGTCCATTCAGTTTAACGCAATCCACCCGCGCGACCGGACCCGTATCGCGCAGCCGTCCCTGCAAGGCCAGCGCGGCGGCGGCCACATGCAACGACAGCCCGCTGGGCACGCTGCCGAAGCGGTCGACGGCCGACCGGCAAACGGCGCCGTCCGCCGTCAGCCGGTCGCGCAGCGCGCCATAGGGCGTCTCGTCGCGCAACAGTCCGTTGGCGTCCAGAAAGACCTCGCGCGCCACGCCGCGGGCGGCCGCGCGCGGATCGGGAACCGCAACGCTCAGGTCTCCGTAGGCGCCCGGCCCGGCGCACCGTTCCAGCGCCAGAAAAACTCCCGCTTCGCCCGGCACGGCCGCCGGCCGCTCGCCAAACTGCATCGACGGCAGATGCCCGTCCGCCGGGAAGCGCAGCAGAGAGCGAGAGAGAAAAGCCATCACACTGCCCAACTCGTCCACCGTGCCCGCCAACACGCGGTCGCAGCGTCCGCCGGCCAGCCAGCCTTGCGCGACCAGCAGGGCGTAGGGCAGACTGAAGTGAAAATCCGTCAGGGTCAGGGTCGGACCGCGCAGACCGTAGGTCGCGGCCAGATAGGAGGCGGCCGCGTTGTGGACGGAATGCGAAAAGGCGGTGGGCGAGACTTCGCGGTCGCCATAGGTCAGGATGTCGTCCAGAAAGCGAAAGGTCGTGACATGCGGACCCAGCGCGCTGCCCACGACCAGACCGGTACGCAGACGGGCGCTTTCGTCCATCTCCGCCAAACCGGCGTCGTGCAGCGCGTCCCGCGCGGCCGCCAGGGCGATCTTGCAAAACCGATCGGCGCGACGGGCCTGACGCGCCAGGCCCGCCGCGGCCAGATCCTCGTCCGCAATGGCATAGACCGGTACGCCGACATCCTTTTCCGCGACCGGCCACAGGGTCGGCGCGTATCCGTCGCCGTTCCACGCCTGCGCCAGCGCCGGCAACCCGCGGCCGCCGGCGAAAAGAACGCCTATGCCCTGCAGCTTCATCATGGGCGACCACTCCCTTGCGGCGCATCCAGCCCCAACACCAGGGCGGCGTTATTGCCGCCAAACGCCAGGCTGGTCGAAAGCGCCGCCGTGCCGGCAATGCGGGTGCGCCGTCCGACGGGCGCGACGGTCAGGGCCGGATCGCGGTTTTGAAAACCCGCGCTGGGCGGAATCCATCCTTCGCGCAGACCCAGCGCGCTCAACACCGCCTCGATGCCGCCGGCCGCGCCCAGCGTGTGGCCCGTATAGCCTTTGGTCGAAAGAAAGACGGGCGAGTCGAAGAGGCGGGCCAGCACGCCGCCCTCGACGCGGTCGTTGTCGGGCGTGGCGGTGCCGTGGGCGTTGATAAAGGCGATATCCGGCGCGCCGACATCGGCGTCGGCCAGCGCCAGACGAATGGCCTCCTGCAGGCCGCGACCTTCAGGATGCGGCGCCGTCAGATGATAGGCGTCGGCCGCCGCGCCGTAGCCGGCCACGCACAGTCCGGTCGGCGGCGCCTGGCGGACACGAGCCGCCGGCGCCGCCTCCAGCAACAGCGCCCCCGCCCCCTCGCCCAGATTGAGGCCCTGGCGGTCGCGGTCGAACGGACGGCAGACGCTTTCGGCCACAATGCCCAGAGCGCGGAAGCCGCACAGGGGAATCCGATTGAGTTCGTCCGCGCCGCCGGCCAGGACCCGCTCGCACAAGCCGCTGCGAATCCATTGCAGCGCCGTGCCGATGGCGTCGGCGCCGGCCGAGCAGGCGTTGACTACCGTACAGGCGGGACCGCCCGCGCCGACCGCGATAGCGACCGCCTCGGCCAAATTGCCGTGCAAATAGCGGAAGACGGGCTCCATGGAAGGCGGCGTCCCCTTTTTGCAGGCCGCATAAAACTCGACGTCGTTGAGCTGACAGGCCACCGTCGTGCCCAGACACACGCCCGTACGCGCCAGAGCGGCCGGCTCGTCAAGCCGGGCGCGGGTCAGCGCTTCCGCCGCGGCGGCGCGGCACAAATGGAACGTGCGCGAAGCCGACGACGCGCCGGCGAAATCGCAGGGCGCCGCGAAGACCGGTCCGCGCAGCGCCGCGGCGATCCCCGCAGCCGGACCGGCATTAACCTCCTCGGCCGCCAGGGCGTGCAGGGTCGCTTCCAGCCCGCTGCCCAGCGCCGAAATCACGCCCATCCCCGATATTCGAACGTCCGTACGCATGGCGGAGAAACTAGCGGGTGTTTTCGTACACGTAATCGGCCAGCGTGGCGATCGACTGAAAGATCTTGCGGCCCATCTCCATATCCTTCACTTCCACATTGAAATTGCGCTGCAGAATCACGACGATCTCCACCGCATCCAGCGAGTCGAGGCCCAGTCCCTCGTTGAAGAGCGGCTCGTCGTCCTTGATCGAGGCCGGATCCACATCTTCGAGGGCCAGATGTTCCACCAGCAACGTCTTGAGGCGACTGCGAATTTCCGCAATTTCCCGTTCTCTTTCCGTATCGCTCATATTCTTCTCCTGTCTTTTTTGTCGTCTCTTGCGGAGGAACACGGACTCACATGGACCGGACACGCGCCCGCAAAAGCGCGCCAACTGTCCGCAGCCGGTTCCAGCCGCAAACGTTTGTAAAAACCTAACCTTCCCTACGCCCGAAACGCGCGCATGTCAACAGCAATTGCAAGCGGCAATTCTCATATTGACCGAGGCTCTTGCAAAACCCATGCATTCGCGATTCCGGGTAGGGACGTTTCTCCGAAACGTCCGCGGACGGCTCGGAGAGCCGTCCCTGCCGATGGGGTTTTGCAAGAGCCTCTGACCGCATGGTGTGCGGTCGCGACGAAGCACGCCCCTCCAAAACGTTGAATCGCCGTTGTTTTCCGACATGGCGGGACGCGCTCCGTTGCGTCCACCTTGTGAAATCGGTCAAAACCAGGTCAATATTTTTGCGCGGGGCGACTATTCAGGTACACCTCCTTGCAGGCGAGGAACTACAAAAAACGAAAGGCGCGAAAACGGGAGCCGTCGTTCTTTGGCGCTTCCGGGTTTGTGTGTGGCTTTTCTATTGATGAATCGTAACGGCTTAGGAAGCCTCGGTAAGTCGGCCATTCCTGGCTGACTCTCCAACGCCTCGGGGTCGGGCAGGAATGCCCGACCTACTTTTCGCTGCGAATTCAGCGTACACCGTGAGTCTGCCTGAGCCGTTACGAGATTGAATATTCAGACCCTTGAAAAATATGATGGAGCCCGCGACATCACGAGGCCCCACTGAACCGCCGGCTTTGCAAGAGCGTTTCTCAAAATATAGAATTCATTCATTTTTGAGAAAATTCCGCAATTTGCCTCTCGGTCATTGACCACGCTTTTTCTCAAATACAGGAAACAAAGAGCTTGTTGCATAAGTTACTATACTACAGTGCATAACAACTTAAATAGCCTCTCGTAAATGCGAAACCAGATCGAGTCATGCAAGGGCGAAACATGGCTGGGTATGGTCTATTTTCGCAATTTTTGTTTTTTTTCTTGCGTTGGCCTGTCTCCTGCTTATACATAGACGTATCAAATTTCAAAACACATTTTCAACGAATGGGCGATGTCGCTGCCCGCAACCTACAAGGAGGAATGCGATGAAAACGAAGAAGATGGGTTTCACACTGGTCGAGATCATGATCGTGGTGGCGATTATCGCGCTGCTAACGACCATCGCCATCCCGGCCTTCCTCAAGTATCGGCGGGACGCCCACACAACGATGTGCACCAACAATATGCGCAACATCGAGCATGCCAAGCAGGCCTATGGCATTTCTTCGGATATCGCGGAAGACGATACGATTGCCTGGAGCAATATTAATGAGTATTTGAATCTCGGGGAGGATGTCCTTCTCACGTGCCCCGAAGGTGACACTGCGTATGGGACAGCCGTTGGAACCGATTCAGGTGCGCAAAACATGGGCAGTTTGACAAACATGATAGTATGCCCGAACCTCACCGACTATTCCAATCACGTGTACCGGCCGGGCGAATAAGCTGACAGCAACAGAACGGCAGTTATTCTGAAAAAGGGCGGCCGCCTGCAGCGGCTGCCCTTTTTCTTTTACGGATCATGGATCAAGAGAAGCCGAATAGCCGCCGCAAAAAGCCGCGAGCAGTGGCAAGATGATTGGCGGCCATGGAAGAAAACCCTTCGTTATCTTGTTTTTTGTGAATTTTTGCGACTATAAGAGAGGCAGCATGAAACGCAATCCCAATATCGTTTTCATACTGGCGGACGACCTGGGCTATGGAGATCTCGGGCTCTACGGCAACGAGACGGTTCGTACGCCCTGTCTCGACCGCCTGGGTCGCGCCGGACTCGTCCTCACGCAGCATTATACGGCTTCGCCCCTCTGCGCCCCCGCCCGCGCGGCCCTGCTGACCGGACAATACAACCACCGCACCGGCGCCGTCGACGTGCCGTCCAACCGCGGCCTCGACCGCATCGCGCTTGGTGCGGAAACCGTCGCGGACGTCTTGAAACGGGCGGGATACGCCACCGGCATGGTCGGGAAATGGCACAACGGTCTGCACGATGCGCGCTATCATCCCAACGCGCGGGGCTTCTCCGAGTTCGTGGGCTTCCTGAACGGCGGCATGGACTACTACCGCTGGGTCGTCGACCGCAACGGCCGGCCGGAACCGTCCGACGGCCGCTATTTGACCGACGTCTTCACGAGCGAAGCCTGCGACTTCGTCCGCCGCCACCGCGCGGAGCCGTTCTTTCTGTATCTGGCCTACAACGCTCCGCACGCCCCCTATCAGGCCCCCGACGACGTGATCGAGCGCTACCGCAAAATCGGCGGACTCACCGAAAACGTCTGCCGCCTGTACGCCATGGTCGAGTGCATGGATCGCGGCATCGGTCGCGTGCTGCGCGAACTCGAGGCGCAAGCGCTCGTTCAGGACACCATCATCGTCTTCACGAGCGACAACGGACCCTTCCTCTCCGGGGACCTCGAGCGCTACAACGGCCCGCTGCGCGGCGCGAAGGGGGACGTTCTGGAAGGCGGGATTCGCGTGCCCTGCCTTGTGTCCTGGCCGGGCGCGCTGCCCGGCGGAGCGGAAATTGCGGAAACGACCCACTTCTGCGACTGGCTGCCGACCTTGACGTCGCTGGCCGAATGCCCTCTCCGCGGCGCCGGACCCCGGGACGGACTGGACATGGCGCCGCTCCTGCGCCGGGAAGGGCGGACCGTCGAGCGGCCGCGCTACTGGCAGAGAAACCGCTACGCGCCGATAGCCCGCTGCAACGGGGCCATGCGCGACGGACCGTGGAAGCTCGTGTGGCCCATGCGCGAGGGCGCGAACCGCAAGGACGAGGAGGACAATCGCTTCTACCACGAGGGCCTAACCACGCCGCACCGCTTCATGCCCGTGACATCCGAACTGCCGCGCTTCGCGATCGGACCGGCCGCAAAACCGCAGTTGTTCCGCATCGACGCCGACCCGCGCGAAGAGCGCGACCTGGCGGCCGAGCAGCCCGCTCGCCTGGACGTCATGGTACGCGCCTGGGACGCCTGGTTTGCCGAAACAACGCAACCATGGCCGGCGACCTTTGCCAGAAACACCCGACCGCCGCCATAGACGTGTCTCCGGGAACTATGTCCAACAGCCAACAAGGACCAGAGACCGATTCTACCGCAGAGAATGCAAAGAACGCAGAGATAACCGGAGAATTCACCACAAAGAGCACGAAGGACCACGAAGGTTTACAATCCCGGATGGTGTCAGGCCCTGGAAAACCCTACATCATTATAACGCGAAGATGGGGTCATCGAAATCGGGATCGCTATCGGGATCGAAGCATCATGACGCTGGGACACGAGAGGCTTGACGTTTATCGGCTATCGATATGGCGGCAATGCTCAGTCG
>CAZYAW010000301.1:0-10322 GCA_964646045.1 uncultured Victivallales bacterium
TTTGTACTGCCGCTCCGAAGGAGACTATTCGGCGGTCAAGGGCCGGGGCGGCCCCATTGACTGTTCGCTGGCCTACAGCCTGGACGGCAAGCATTTTCAACGCGCAACCTATGACGCCTTTATTCCCCGGCCGGAACTCGGCGAACACGGTGGCGGGTGCCTGTACACCGGCTGCTTTGCCGTAGATGAGGATGCCGGTGAAATTCGGTTTTATTCAGGAGGATCCAAGGCGGAACATTTTATTGATCAGACCCTGAACGACGCGGCCCTGATGATGCATACCCTCCGGATGGACGGTTTCTTCCGTTATGAATCCTACAGCCTGCAGGGCAGCGTGATGACGCGGCGGGTCGTCTTTACCGGCGACAGCGCTCTGCGCATCAATGCCCGGGCGCCGCACGGAGAGGTTCGGGTACGGATTCTGACAACGGGAGGAGCCTCCGTGCCCGGTTACGATTTCAGCGATTGCCGGCCTCTGGTCGGAGATCAAGTCAACTGGACGCCGGAGTGGACCTCCGGGAAACGTGTCGCCGATCTGGACAGGAAAACCGAGTATCATATCGAAGTGCAGATTGCCTGTGGCGAGCTTTATGCGATTCGCGGCGATTTTAAGCTCTGCTATGGATTCGGTCATGACAAGGCGGCCGCTCTGTATCTTCCGTAGTAACGATGAAAGGATTTAGCATGGACCGGAGAAACTTTATTCACGGGCGGAACATTCCCATTCAAAACTACTGCGATCAGCCCTATATGGTACAGACCGACGACAAGGCCTGGCTGCTCGGGGTGACTACCGGCCCCGGCAATGAAGGCGACCCGGGCCAGCATATTACAACCATGCGGACCCGGGACCGGGGCGCTACCTGGGAGGATTTTAACGACCTGGAGCCGCAAGACGGCCCTGAAGCCTCTTACTGCGTTTTTTTGAAGATACCCTCCGGGCGGATATATTGTTTCTACAATCACAACACGGATAACGTCCGGAAGCTGCTGGTCGATGAAAAGGGCACGGTCAAAAACCGACGCCTGGACCTGGTCGGCCACTTTGTATTCCGGTTCAGCGATGACCACGGGCGTACCTGGTCTGAAAAACGCTATGACATTCCCATGCGCGATTTTGAGATTGACCGGAGCAAGCCCATGGGCCCGGAGACGCTCTTTTTCTGGAACACCGGCCGCACATTTGCGCTGGATGACGCGGTCTACGTCCCCTTTTCCAAAGTGGGACATGAGCCGGGAAGTACCAGCAACGCATTTATGAAGCGCTCTGAAGGCGCGTTTGTGATGAGCCCCAATCTGCTCACCGAAAAAGATCCGGAACGAATCCGATGGGAGACGCTCCCGGACGGCGATTTCGGCCTGCGGGCGCCGGCGGAAGCAGGCCCGGTTGCCGAGGAGCAGCAGGCGGTGGTCATGGATGACGGCACGCTTTATTGTGCGTACCGGACATCCGCCGGCTACCTCTCCGCGGCGACCAGCACGGATCGAGGCCGTACCTGGAAGGATCGTCACTATGCGGTATATGCTTCCGATGGACGGCCCATCAAGCAGCCCCGGGCGTGCGCGCCGGTCTGGAAGGTCGCCCCTGGTCGCTACCTGCTCTGGTTTCACAATAACAGCATGGGAATCGACAACCAGGGGCTGGCGTACGGCAGCAGAAATCTGGTCTGGTTCTCCGCCGGCAGGGAGATCGAGGGCGCTATCCGGTGGTCGGAACCGGAGATCGGCATGTATGTGGACGGCCAGGGCAAGGGGCTGAGTTATCCGGACCTGATCGAAGAGGATGGTCGATGGTATATCTCCGCCACCCAGAAGACCGAAGGCCGGATCTGCGAAATGGATTCATATTTGCTGAGGGCATTGCAGAACCAGATGGAGGCCCGCGCCGTAACCGAAGACGGACTCGCGGTTGATCTCCGCCAAGACGAGTTGTCTTCGGAGAACCTTGTTTGTGACGCCCCGCGGGTGACACCGCTGTGCGGTCTTATCCAGGGACAGGATCTCCCCCTCAACGGACGTGGCGGTCTGACCATCGATATTCGGCTGTGTCTCAACACACTGGAGGCGAATCAGATCTTTGTCGATACCCGCGCCGAGGACGGCTCCGGTTATGTGCTCCGGACCAGCGACCGAGAATCGCTGATCTTCGAGATGTGTGACGGATGGAATCACTGCTGCTGGGAGGCGGATCCGGACCGGATTCACGCCGGCAGCGATATGGCGGTCACGCTTCTGGTCGACGGCGGAGCCAAAGCCATTCTCTGGGTCGTCAACGGTATTCTCTGTGACGGCGGATCGCGGCGAACCTTCGGCTACGGACGCTTCAGCGATATGTTCAAGGATGTTTCCGGCGGGCCGGCTTTACAGGCCAATACCGGTGTGAACGGAGTGATGTCACGGCTGCGGATTTACGGGCGCTGCCTGCTGGTCTCTGAAGCGGTGGGCCATCACCGCGCGGACGGACGCGCCTGAAAAACGACCCCTGGCTGCATAATTGATAAGGAGAAGAATCCTGTGCGCGCTATTATGATTATGTTCGATTCGCTCAATCGCCGAATGCTGTCGCCGTATGGATGCGACTGGACCCATACTCCCAACTTTGACCGTCTGAACAGCCATGCGGTTCGCTTCGACAACTGCTATGCGGGAAGCCTTCCCTGTATGCCGGCGCGGCGGGAACTCCATACCGGCCGTTA
Organism: uncultured Victivallales bacterium; assembly: GCA_964646045.1. Classification (GTDB taxonomy): domain Bacteria; phylum Verrucomicrobiota; class Kiritimatiellia; order UBA8416; family SLMC01; genus CAZYAW01. Next base: position 2,697 of record CAZYAW010000301.1, read on the forward strand.
TAACTTTCTGCACCGGAGCTGGGGGCCGATCGAGCCGTTCGACGATTCCATGCCGGAGATCCTGAAGGATCACGGCATCGCGTCGCATCTTGTCAGCGATCATTACCACTACTGGGAAGATGGCGGCTGTACCTACCACACTCGGTTTTCAAACTGGCGTTTCTCGCGCGGCCAGGAAGGCGATCCGTGGCGCGGCGATCGGCAAATGCCGCCCGGCGAAGCGCCCAACGCCTTGCGCAGCGGCGCCGGTAAGGGCAAATTGTCAACGGCCATGCAACAGGACTGGATCAATCGTTCCTACATTAAGACCGAAGAGGATTGGCCCCAGGCCAAGACCTTCCAGATGGGACTCGAGTTTCTCGAGAAGAATCACGACCAGCAAGACTGGTATCTGCAATTGGAGACCTTCGATCCCCATGAGCCGTACTTCGTGCCGGAGAAATACCGGAAGCTTTACGAAGACAACTACGCCGGCCCTGAAATAGACTGGCCGCTGTACAAACGGGTTGAGGAGAAGGATCGACACCTGGTCAAACACTTCCGGGCCTTGTCGGCAGCGCTGCACAGCATGTGCGATGAGTATCTCGGCAAAGTGATGGATTTCATGGATGCCCACGATATGTGGAAGGACACGCTCTTGATCGTCAATACCGATCATGGCTTTCTGTTGGGCGAACATGGCTGGTGGGCAAAGTGTGCGATGCCGTTTTACAACGAGATTGCCCACACCCCGCTCTTTGTCTGGGATCCGCGTTGCGGATGCAAAGGCAAGTCGCGGAAGTCGCTGGTTCAGAGCATGGATCTGCCGGCAACCATTCTTGAATTCTTCGGCCTGCAGGCGCCGGAATCATTCCAGGGGCAAACGCTGCGGGATACAGTGGCCTCGGATACGCCTGTACGCGAGGCCGGACTCTATGGCATGCTCGGCGGGCATGTGAATTATACCGATGGCCGCTATGTGTATATGCGCGCGCCGTTGAATCCCGAGAACGCCCCGCTGCATGAATACACCCTGATGCCAACCCAACACGGATGGGGACGATCATTCATAGACCTGGACCGGCTCCGCTCGGCGGTTATGGCGCCGCCCTTTAGCTTTACCAAGGGATGTCCGGTGATGAAGGTTCCGAGCCGCAAACAGTACCGGGCGCACGAATTCGGCACCCTGCTCTTCGATCTGGAGCAGGATCCGAATCAGGAGCTTCCGCTTGACAATCCGGAACTGGAGAAGAAGATGTGCGTACGCATGACCGCACTGATGCAGGCATCGGATGCGCCAGTGGAGCAGTATGAGCGGTTGGGGCTGCAGGCGTTTGGATCCATAAATTAACCCCTCATAAACCCGGAAGCGCCCTTTTCGCTATGGCTGCAAATTTCGGTTGGATTGACCGAAAGTAGCGCAAGCTTACGCCTTCGCTAAGCGGCTACGGCGGCACGTGTCCAGCTTGTGTATTGACAATACAGGCGTAAATCCTGTTCCGCATTGCGAATCCAACCGGATTTTGCGGCCATAGATTTTTCGTGACGCCCGTGTTCCGTAGTGCATGGATCGCTGAATAGTTACGCTTATTAACATGATCCGTTTTGTGTAAGTATTAGCCCCGATTTGGAATATACATTCACGAGTGAGGCGTGATACGTTGATCTCCGGCTGTTAAAAGAATCAAGGAGGTTGCTGTGCTAAAGAATGAATCGTCGCCGACTGCAAGCGGGGGGGACATGCGGACGCGGGAGTTTGCCTATGCGGATGTCTTTCGCCATCCGCCGGTGGAAGGAAATCTGTTTAGCGAAAGAGGGAACCTGATTCGCGCGGATCTACCGCCGGAAGTGGCGGTTTGCGTCAAAAACGAGTCGAACTGCACGGTCTTTCTGCGCGACGGAACCTGGTTCACGACCTGGGGACAAGGTCAGGCCGAGGGACATCCCGAAGAGCAGATCGTGTTCGCGACCAGCACGGACATGGGCGCGAGCTGGACGAAACCGCGGGTCATCGTCCGATCCGAACCGGCGCGGGAGGAACGCAACAGTTACGGCATTCCATTTGTCGTGCCCGAGACGGACCGCATCTACCTGTTTTTCTTTGTCACAGCTTTGACAGACGGTAAAACCTGGGCCGAGGAAGGCCGGCACAACCCCCGTACGCGCCGCCACCCCGAACACGGCTCCGGCATTCTGCATTTCGTCTTCTCCGACGATGCCGGGGCGACGTGGTCGCCGCGCCATCCGATCCCCCTGCCGGCCCGCGACATCAACGTGATCCCCGACCGCGTTCACGGATGGGTGAACCACCCGCCGACGCTCATGCCCAACGGCGAGGTCATGCTGACGTTCAGCGGGATGCGACCGAACCAACGGTGTTGGCGGCTCAGCGCGGCGGAAACGTATGTTCTGCATTGCGTCAACCTTCTGACCGAGCAGGATCCGGATAAGCTCCAGTTTACATTGTACCCGGACAGCCCCAACGGCATCCGCTGCAACATCGCGGCCACATGGAACAACCCCGCCCTCCATCGACTGGCGGACTTTTACCAAGGCGTGCCGGAAGACGCGGGCTGGAACACGCAGGAACTGACCCTGGTCGGGCTGGAGGACGGGCGCTGGCTGGGCGTGGCCCGTTCCGTGCTGGGTTCGCCGGTCTACACGGTGTCCGAAGATTGCGGACGCACATGGACGAGGGCGGAGCGGCTGCGCACCCGGCCGGGCGGCGAGTTTATCGCGCATCCGATGACGATGTGCCCGCTCGCGCGGACGACGGACGGACGCATTGTGCTCCTGTTTACGAACAACGACGGTTCGCAACGTGGGGCGGCGCACGTTTGGGACGGTTGCGGCCGGACGCGCAATCCGCAGTGGATCGCCGTGGCGCGCCAGGTTCCGGGAGAAAAGGAAAACGCCGGACTGGTTTTCGGGCCGCCCCGGATATTGGCGGAAGTCGATGATAGCGGGCCGGTGAACTTGAAGACAGGCATCAGCATGCCGCAGTTCTTCGAGCGCGACGGGCGCTACTTCGTGATGTACAACATCAACAAGGAACATATCCTACTGGATGAGATTCCGGCGGCGACGCTGGACGCATTGACGCCAGGGCGGGCGTAAACAGGACTAGACAGGGGAAACGATGCCCCGAATGAATGTACTCTTTGTGACGACGGATCACCAGCAGTGGCGAACGATTGCCGGGCGGTCGGTCTGTCGCACGCCCAACATCCAACGCGTCATTGACGGGGGCATGCTGTTCGATCGCTCATACACACCTATGCCGGTCTGTTGTCCTGTAAGGGCCATGTGGATGAGCGGCGCCTATCCCTGGCACAACGGTGTGTATACGCAGGTTCACTCGGCGCCCTCTTTGACGCGGGATATGTTCCCGGACGTGGCGACGTATTCTCAGCGCCTGCATGATGTCGGCTACCGGCAGGCTTTCATCGGCAAGTGGCATGCCAGCTATGAACGCACCCCCCTGGATTTCGGCTTCGATGAAATCGCGATGCCCAGTTGCTACAATCCCGCCACCCTGGAAGGCGTAAGCGTGATCCCCCCGCCGCCCTTGCCCGACGGTCTCGCTGAACTCACGACCGGCTATGTCAGGAAGTTTCAATGGCCCGGCAGCGATCCGTTCGACATGTGGGGCACACTCGGCGGACCCGTCGAAAGGCTGCACACGACCCGGCTCGCCGACGCGGCCATCGATAGGATTCGGCGCTACGGCGAGGAAGGCGTGCCGTGGCATGTGGCGCTTCATTTTCCGGAGCCGCATGATCCCTATAGGCCCCACGAGAAATACCGTGAACGGTACGACGATGCCACGCTACCGGTTCCGGACAGTTTTTACGACACCTTCGAGGGCAAGCCGGGCATGAACCGTAAAGAGTCCGCCTGCTGGGGCGATGTCAACGAGCAGGATGTCCGGGAAGGCATGGCGCACTACTTTGCCTATTGCGAACAGATCGACGAGCAAATCGGCCGGGTACTGGACGCGCTCGCGGCCAGCGGTCAGGAGGACAACACGATCGTCGTGTTTATGGCCGATCACGGCGACATGCTCGGTGCGCACCGCATGTGGATCAAGAGTTGGATGCCGTACGAAGAAGTCTACCGCGTGCCCCTGACCGTACGCGTGCCGGGCCTGCAGCCCGGCCGCTGCGAGCGCCTGGTCCAGACCCACGACATCGCGCATACCATCCTGGACCTCCTCGACCTGCCGCCCCTCCCCCACCCCGATGGGCACTCTTTGAAGCCCCTGCTTCGGAATCCGGAGGAAAACGACTGGCCGACGGCCAGGCTATGCGTCGGGTACGGTTGTGAGTTCTTCGTGACCCAGCGCATGGTGGTGACGGCCGATCACAAATACGTGTTCAATGGTTTTGATGTGGATGAACTTTATGACCTGCAAAGCGACCCCGGCGAAATGCACAACAGCATCGACGATCCTGCCTACAGAGAGGTTCGTGGGCAACTGCGGGCCACACTTTATGCACTGATGAATCGTTACGAAGACCCCTACGGCGATGTCGGTCCGGGCGGCCGCAACACGGACCTGCCTAATCGTTACGGGGCGCCGCGATACCTGCCGCGGTCGTAAACCTTGTCTCTGAGAAAAATGTCCAACAGCCAACCCGCCGTCGCCTGCGGCTATGGCGGGTTGGATATTGGATATTCAGACCCTTGAAAACCTGATGGAGTCTGTGAAATCACGAGGCCCGACTGTAAAGAGAGCAAAGGAATGGAGGATATGATGGCAAAGAGACTGGTATTTAAGGGACGGAGAGAAGTGGCGGTGGAAGCGTTCGATCCGGCCCCGATCGCGGATGGCCAAGTGGCGGTGGAGTCCATGGTCTCGCTGATGAGCGCCGGCACGGAAACGATTGTGTTCCAACGTCTCTTCGATGCCGATACGCACTGGGACAAATGGGTCAAGTATCCCTTCTACCCTGGCTATGCCACGGTCGGCCGGGTCACGGAAATCGGATCCGGGGTAACCGGCGTCAAGCCCGGCGATCGAGTGGCGTTGAAAAGGCCGCATCACTCGCACCATGTGGTTCCCGCCGCGGCGTGTCTGCCCGTCCCGGCGTCCATGCCCTCCGAAGAAGCGGTCTGGTTTGCGTTGGCCAAGATTGCCTTCATGGGGACGCGAGCCGCGCACTACAACATCGGTGATGCCTGCCTGGTCATCGGCGCCGGGCCCATCGGCCAGATGGCGATCCGCTGGGCTCGCGCTTCCGGGGTGGAAACGCTGCTGGCGCTCGATCCGGTGTCCGCGCGCCTGGACCATGCCCGCGCGGGTGGAGCGACACATGCGTTCGCGAAACGCGCGGACGAATGCGCGGACGAGATTCGCGCCGCCTGCGGCGGCGAGATGCCGGATGTCGGGATGGATACGACCGGCAACGCGCAAGTCTTCGCGGAGGCCCTCGGGCTGGTGAGGAAGTTCGGACGCGTCGTGCTCCTGGGCGACACAGGCTCGCCCGGCGCCCAGCGTCTCACATCGGACGTGGTTTTGCGGGGCATCACAATCGCGGGCGCACACGACACGCATGTGGATGCGACGTGGACGGTGGAACGTATTCACCGACTGTTTTGCCGTTTGTGGGAGAGCGAACGTTTTTCCCTTGGCGGCCTGATCACGCATCGCTTCGCGCCGGGAAACTGCACCGAGGCCTATGCGTTGGCGAGCGATCGGCGCGACGAGACCATGGGGATTCTGTTTGACTGGAACATGTAGAACCGGGGGCGTTCCCTCCGGTCGGGAAGGATGCTATGAGTGTGTTGCAACAGAGCGTGCCGGATTGGTGTTTCCTCAAGGACTCCAGTCGAGCGGCGGAGCACTATCGCCGCCTTAAGACGATCGGCTACCAGGCCGTCGAAATGGTGGCGCCCCCGCATTGGAGCCTGGCGCGCGAAGCGGGACTCGAAATTCTGAATCTCGCCGCGCCGGGAATGCGCGAGGGGTTGAACCGGACCGAAAACCACGCCAAGCTGATGCCTGAAATCGCGTCCCTGATCGAGACGGCCGGCGAGAACGACATCCCGCAGGTCATTGTGCTCAGCGGCAACAGCGCCGGCCAGGCGCGGGAGGAGGGTTTCGCGAACTGCGTCGCGGCCATGAAAAAGCTCGTTCCGCATGCCGAGCGAGCGGGCGTGACGCTGGTCTTCGAAATGCTCAACACGTTCAACCATGCCGACTACGAGGCCGCCGACAGCCGCTACGGTTTCGATCTCGTCGAGGCAATCGGATCCCCGTCGGTGCGGGTGCTCTACGATATCTATCACATGCACCGCATGGGCGAGGATGTGGTGGCCGATATCGCGAACCATGTCGATCTCATCGCCCATCTGCACGTGGCGGGTAGCCCCGGACGAGACTATCCCGGACCCGAGCAGGAAATCGATTACGCCCGTGTGGTGCGCGACAGCCTGGCGGCCGGCTACCGGGGATACTGGGGCCAGGAATGGTTGGGCGGCGACGATCCTTATCGCGCGCTGGGCGACGCAGTCAGTCTGTTCGAAGCGTATGCCGGCTAAAAAAATCACCTTGCATCGGTTGCTTGCAGCCGTAGCATACTGGTTCGTCGGGCAAAGAGTTGCGGTATAGGCTTTGCGACGGCTATCGATATCAGTCGACCGCAATCGAAAAAAGGGAATCGAGGGGGATCGCGCGATGGACCTTTTTCGCAAGTCAGCGGGCTACCGCTATCTGGACGCGTTCGTGCTGGCAAACGTCGTGGAACTCGGCACGCGACGGTACTGCGTGAAATTCCTGAACATGCGGAACGACCCCGGCGGGCGAACCTTTGCCCAGATGACACAGGCTGGCCGCTCCGGGAGCCGCAATTTCGCGGAAGGTTCCGAGCGTCTCATGACCTCCTACGCCAGCGCCATGGAATTGCTCGACGTGGCGCGCGCCAGCCTGTGCGAGCTGCGGGACGACTACAACGCGGCGCTGATGGACGCCTGGGAGGCGCCCTGGCCAATGGAAAGCGAGCCGGCACAACGCATCTATGGCGTGCGACTCGACCACCCCGATTACGGCAACGACATCAACCGCGGCTTCTGCCTGCATGTCATGGCCCAGTACCGCAAGTTCGAGCCCGATCTGAACTCGGAGGATTTCCGGGTCCGTGCCAATACGCTCCTGATTCTGATTACCCGCACGCTGAACATGATGGACAAGTACATTAAGAAAATCGGCGAGGAGTTCAAGAGCCAAGGTGGCTTTCGCGAGCGCCTCGGCACGGTCCGCACCGCGGCGCGCGCACAAGCCGAGGGTGTGCCGGAGAACGCGCCCGATTGCCCGCTCTGCGGCGCGCCGATGAGAATGCGCAAGACGCGCAAGGACAACCGCCCGTTCTGGGGTTGCACCGAATACCCCGCTTGCCGCGGCATCGCGGATTACCATAAAGGCGAGGCCTGAGCGGCGAAGGCCGCTTGAATCCGACAACCATCGACCGCGTTCGATAGCTGTCGACTGCTGTCGATCGCAGTCGGTCGTGATCGACACGTTGAAGCACCCACAAAACAGTTGCAATCCTCCGCACGTTGCCGTACGTTATACTGAAGTTCCCCCCTTGTTTTCGCATTGATTCGCTGTAATCATCTCAAACCAAACATATTAGGCGCAATGCTGCG
>CAZYAW010000302.1:0-9200 GCA_964646045.1 uncultured Victivallales bacterium
ACACAAAAATTTGGTCGGTTGGAAATTCCTTGTTGGATATTGGATATTCAGTCCCTCGAAAAATCTGATGAGCCTGCGAAATCACGAGGCCCCACTGAAACCCGACCGCGAGGTACGGTTCACCCGACGCAATGTCAACCGCAATCCAACGCGATTTGCCTTGCATTGAGAACCGAATCACGCCACTGTGTATGGTTGAACGCGTAGAACGGAGTCGGCCGGCGTTGGCCACACAAGCACGGAAGACGCCCGGCAGGCGTCCGCGCGCGCAAACGCTTCGGGAAAGGGAGAACATGCTGCTTGACATTAAGCGCCCACGGACAGGCCGGACGGCGCCGATCGCTTTTCTGGGTATGTTTTGCGGTGTGGTGATGGCCGGACCAGACGGAGGGACTGTCGTGAACCAAGCATCGAACGGGCGTGGAAACCAGGCGAAGACCACCCAAGCGAATTCGTGGAATCTGGCGCATGAATACGCTCCGAACATCAACTGGGAAAACGGCATCGCCTGGGATGCGTTAACGCGTCGCATCGTCTGGCACGGCGGTCACACGGGGCGACTGTATCCGCAGAGCAACTACACCTTTCTCTACGATCCCGACCAGAACCGTTTCTTCGAGTCGCAAGCGCCCGCGCGTCCGCAGCGGCGCTGCCTGGTCCACGTCGCCTATCTGGATGCCTGGCGACGGGTCGTTACGACGGACGGGGGCCGCAGTCACGGTTCGATTCCCGGTGGCGGCCTACGAGGCGACTTTCGCTCGGTTACGTTCGACATTTCCAGCGGCCCCTGGCTTTACGATCCGCTTAAGGACACGTGGGAGGATTGCCGTACGCTCCCGCCGACATGGTTGAAAGCGGCCCACGGTCCCATCGCCTACGAACCCGGCACAGACGGCCTGTTCGCTCTGCGCGGCGACAAACTGGCCGTATTTTCGCCGCGTCTCAATCGCATGTTCTTCCGGACCTTGCCACCCGCCTTGCACAATCGACTGGGCTACGGAATGACCGCCGATCCGCGCGGCCGTCGCCTGATCGTCTTTGGCGGTTCCGCCGGCGGGGGCTACCAGTGGGTGCGCCCAACCGAAGATCAAACGCGAGACGAAGCGCTGGCTGCGGCTTACGACAGAATGGTGCGCAACGACACATGGATTTACGATATCGTCAAAGACGCCTGGCATGAAGCCGCTGTCGAAGTCTCGAAACGTCCGCCGCGCGGCATGCCGATGAGCGGAATGCTGAGTCTTCAGCTTGTCTGGCACACGGCCAGCGACACGGCCATACTGGTCCAGGACGCGATCAACGACGCCCGAACGCCGGCCGCCGACAGGGATCCGGCCCAATGCTGGAGTTTCGATCCTGACCGCGAGACCTGGACGCCGGTTCCCACCGTTCCGGGGCCTCAAGGCCGGCAGCCGGCCTTTGCCGGACTGTTGACATACGAACCGGAGCGCAACCGTCTGTGGCTCTTCGGGGGCGGCCGCGACGCCGAGGGACTCGAGGGACGACCTCGCGATCCGCAAACCGTCGCGCCAGAGCGTCGCAGCCGATGGGTATGGTCCTGCCGACTGGAGGTGCCGGGGCGCTCCGCCGATCGCGCGTCGGTTCCACCCCCTCCCTCCGTTGAAACCGTCGCCGCTGGCGTTCAGGTGGCGTGGCCGCGGAACCGCGACAACCGCTATAATGTCTTCAGATCCGCGGCCGATCCTTTTCCGAGCGTTTATGAGCGCCTGAATGTCACGCCCGTCAACGGAGGAAGCTTTCTCGATAAAACCGCTAAAGACGGCCAAGTTTATGCCTATCGATTGGCCGTAGCCGGTTCGGAACGCCGGTCGCCTTGCGCCTTTAATCAACTCTGGCGCCCTGCGGGGGTGCGAGTGTCCGTGGAGTCGGCAAACAGCGTACGCATACGCTGGCGGCCCAGCACGGCGGGCGACGTGACCGGCTACAAAGTCTACCGCGCCTGCGGAAAGGAATTGGAAAAGGGAGCCGGAACCTGTTTGACCGATCGGCCCGTGCTGGACAACCGTCTTGTGGACCATGACATCGATCTGGCCGACGGCGTCGTTCGCGGCTACTGGATAACGGCGATCAATCGCGGCGGCATTGAAAGCGGCGCCTCGCCGTTGGCCTATACCGTGCCCGACGCGCCTTCCAGTCTCGGATGCCCGGTGGGAGTCGGGCCGTCCGACGGCGTCGGCAATCGACTGAATTACGTCGTCGCCTGGGATTGGCCCGACGACGTGAAAGTCGCGGGTTTCAACGTCTATCATGCGACCGAGCATATCGATACGCTTTTGACCGAAGGCGGCTACCGGGCTTTCTGGCCCTTGTGGAAGAAACTGACCGAACAGCCCGTCGCGCGCCGGGAGTTTTTCTTCACCATACCCCCCGACCAGCCCGTCCACCATTACTTCTACGTACGCGCCGTCAATGTTCTCGGCCAGGAAGGATTCTATACCGATATCGTCTCCCCCACCGATCGCAGGTTCCGACCGTAAGCCGTACCGGCTCCCTCGCGCTACCCGGCAGCGACGAATTCGTGACAGCGGCGATTTTTGTCTTGCATTTCGGACGGCTTCCCGGCACTTTGCCTCGGTTGGCACATGCCGTTTGCGTCGAAGTCTATTGTATCGAGAGGCGCCTGGATTATGAGAGGGTCAACCAAACATGCGGCGGTGGTCGGAGCGGGGCCGGGCGGACTGACGTGCGCCATGCTCCTGGCCAAGCGCGGATTCAAAGTCTCGGTCTTCGAGGCGCAGGACGCGGTGGGCGGACGCAATGCGCCGCTGCGGCTGGGCCCCTACACCTTCGATACCGGGCCGACCTTTCTGATGCTCAAGGACATTCTCGACGAGGTATTCGAGGAAGCGGGCCGACCGGCGCATACCGTCCTGGATTTTCGACGGCTCGATCCGATGTACGAACTGAATTTCGGCGACCGCGCACTGAGCGTCTCCTCCGACCCCGCCCGCATGAAGGCGGAGATCGCACGCGTGTTTCCGGGACGCGAAAATAGCTACGACGGTTTTTTGCGGCGCGAGAAGGCGCGTTTCCGGCGCCTGTACCCCTGCCTGCAGAAATCCTACGACCGCCTGCGCACTTTGCTGCACCCGGACCTCTTTCGGGCGCTTCCGCACCTGGCTTTAAACGATACGCTGTATTCGGTGATGCGCCGCCGTTTCGGCGACGAACAACTGGCGCTGTCCTTCACGTTCCAGTCCAAATACCTGGGCATGTCGCCCTGGGACTGTCCGGGTCTGTTCGCCATGATTCCCTATATCGAGCATGCCATGGGCGTTTATCATGTCATGGGCGGACTGAGCGTCATATCGCAGGCGATGGCGGATACCGTGCGGGCCAACGGCGGCGAGATTCATCGGAACACCCCCGTGCGCCGGGTGCGAGTGGAGAATCGCGCGGCCTGCGGCGTGGAACTGGAGGACGGTCAGATCGTCGAGGCGGACGCCGTGGTTATCAATGCGGATTTCGGCTACGCGGCCGCGCATTTGTTCGAGCCCGGTCTGCTGCGCAAGTACACGCCGCGCAAGCTCGACGCCATGAAGTATTCCTGCTCGACTTTTATGATCTACGCCGGACTGGACCGCCAGTACGACATGCCGTTCCACACCATCTGCTTTGCGGACGACTATCGCACAAACGTCGAGGCGGTCTTCCGCGGCGACCCGCTTGGCGACAATCTGTCCTTCTATGTGCGCAACGCCAGCGTGCTCGATCCGAGTCTGGCGCCGGAGGGCCATGCGGCGATTTACATTCTGGTTCCGGTCGCCAACAATACGACCGGCGCCACAGACTGGGAAAAGGAGGCGCCCGCCTTTCGCGACCGCGTCCTGCGGGCCGTCGCGCGACGCACTCCGCTCAAAGACGTCGCCGCGCACGTGGTGCGGGAGAAAGTGGTGACGCCGCTCGACTGGGAGCGCGAGTATCGCGTGCATCGGGGCGCCACCTTCAACCTGGCCCACAACCTCGGTCAGATGCTGTATCGGCGACCGCACAATCGTTTCGAAGAGTTCGACGACTGCTATCTGGTAGGCGGCGGCACGCACCCGGGCAGCGGACTGCCCACCATCTACGAGTCGGGCCGCATCGCGGCGAATCTGATGTCGCGCAAGTTCAAAGTGCCGTTCGTTTCGAGGAACCTGTGCGTATGAAGACCTCTCCCGACAAAGCGCCGGGCGCCGGCGCGGCGGTCGCCGTCGTCGGCGCCGGCCTGGGCGGCCTGTCCGCCGCCATTACCCTGGCCCAGCAAGGCTATGCGGTGCGCGTCTTCGAGAAGAATGCGCACGCGGGCGGCAAGCTCAACGTCCTGGAAAAGGACGGTTTCACCTTCGACCTGGGACCTTCCATTCTGACGCTGCCGCATATATTCAAGCGGCTCTTCGAACGTTCGAACCGCCGCATGGAGGACTATCTCGCGCTGCGCGCGCTGCGGCCCCACTGGCGCAACTTCTTCGAGGACGGCACGAAGATCGACCTCTATCCCGAACCCGACCGCATGGCCGAAGAGCTGACCAAACTGGGCGAGTCTCCCGGAAATTTCCAGGCTTTCCTGGACTATTCCGCACGTCTCTACGACTTGGTAGACGAAGGCTATTTCGAAAAAGGACTGGACGGACTGCGCGATTTTCAGCGTCATTACGGACTGGCGCGCTTCTTGAAATTCGATTTACTGCGCACCATGCACGGCGGAGTGTCGCGCTTTGTCCGTCACCCCCGTTTGCGGGACGTCATGGATTTCTTCATCAAGTACGTGGGTTCATCCGCCTACGATGCGCCGGCTTTCATGAATTGTCTGCCGACCATTCAGTACCGTTACGATCTCTGGTACGTCGAGGGCGGCATGATCCGTCTGGCGCAGGCGCTGCACAAGCTGGCGGAGGAAATCGGCGTCGAGTTCCGCTTCGGCTGCGAAGTCGCCGGTTTGCGCGCCGCACGACGCACGGTGGAAGGCCTGGAACTGCGGGACGGCTCTTTTCATGCGGCGGATATCGTGGTCTCCAACATGGAAGTCGTGCCGGCCTACGAAAAACTGCTCGGCAAGCCGCGCTCGTTCCTGAAAACGCTGCGGGCGCTGGAACCGGCCTGTTCCGGTCTCGTTCTGGACCTGGGTCTGGACCGGACCTATTCGCAGCTTGCGCATCATAACTTTTTCTTTTCCGGCAATCAGAAGGAGCATTTCCACACGGTGTTCCGCAAGCGCGCCATTCCGCGCGATCCGACTTTGTACGTCGTGGCGGCCGCGCGAACCAATGCGGATGTCGCGCCGCCCGGCTGCGACAACCTCAAGATTCTGCCGCATATCCCCTGTCTCGACGACGCCAATCCCACGCCGCCGGAAGCCTACCGCGCTTTGCGCGACCGCGTGCTCGTCAAGTTGGAACGCATGGGACTGCACGACTTGCGCAAGCATATCGTCGTCGAGCACATGTGGACGCCGTACGACATTCGCGAACAGTACTATTCGAACCGGGGCTCGATTTACGGGGTCGTGGCGGATCGCTGGAGAAATTTCGGCTTCAAGGCCCCCAAGCAAAGTTCCGCCTACGACAATCTGTTCTTCGTAGGCGGATCGGTCAATCCGGGCGGCGGCATGCCCATGGTGACACTGTGCGGACAAAACGTGGGCAAACTCATAGCGCAAAAGCAGGGGAAGCGATGAACGGCGACGACATACGGGACCGCATGATCCAGGCGTTGAAGAGCAGCACGGCCGACTACGCGGAAATGCGGGTCGAAGACCAGGACCATACAGCGGTTTCCTTCCGCGGCAAGGAGCCCGACCGCATGGGGACGTCCGCCACGCGCGGCGGCATCGTGCGCGCCTGTACGCGGGGCGGCTGGGGCGTGGCGGTTTTCGACTCCATGGAAAATCTGGACGAACGCGTGCGCGAAGCCTGCCGCTACGCCGCGCTGGCCGGACGCGAAACCACGCAATTGGCCGAAACGCCCGTGGCGCAGGAGGAACGGCCGGCGACTATGGAAAACGACTTTCGCGGCGTGGCGCTGGACGACAAGATCGCTCTGACGCAACGCTACAACACCATTCTGCTGGAGGCGCACGAGGCGGTCGAAACCAGCTCCGTGAGCTATACCGAACAATTTCGCACCGTGCGTTTCGCCTCGACACGCGGGACCTGGTTCATGGAGGAACGACCGCGCGTGGTCATGGCGCTGGCGGCGACCGCCCGCGACGGCGCCCTCGTCCAAAGAGCGCACGAAAGCGTCGGCGCAGCCACCGGCTACGACATCGTGCTGGGCCTGGAAGAGAAGGCCCGCGCGACCGGCCGGCGCGCGGCGGATTTGCTGAAGGCGCCGAAGGCCGAAGGCGGCCCGGTATCGGTCGTGCTCAACCCGCTGCTGGCGGCCGTCTTCATCCACGAGGCCTTCGGGCATTTGAGCGAGGCGGATTTCCTGTACGAGAATCCGCGCATGCGCGATCTGCTGCAACTCGACCGGGAAATCGGCGCCCCGGAACTGAACGTCTACGATCACGGCGCCTGGCCGCGATCGATCGGCAGTTTGTCGTTCGACGACGAAGGCACGCCGACCGGCAAGACCGCCCTGATCCGCAACGGCCGCGTGGCCGGTCATTTGCATTCGCGTGAAACCGCCGCGAAGATGGACGAAGCCCCCACCGGCAACGCCCGCGCGGTCGGACGCCGCCATGCGCCCATTGTACGCATGACCAACACCTATATCGACAACGGCACGGCGGACGCAGCGGCGCTGACGGCCGATCTCGACCGCGGCTACTACGCCTGCGACTATTTCGGCGGTCAGACGCAGTTCGAGATGTTCACGTTTTCATCAGCCTACGCCTATCGCATCGAAAACGGTCAAAAGGGCGAACTGGTGCGCGACTTGACGCTTTCGGGCAACTTGTTCGAAACCCTGCGCGCCATCGACGGCATCGCCAACGACATGCGCCTCTTCCAGGGGGGCGGCGGATGCGGCAAGGGCGGTCAGATGCCGTTGCCGGTAGGACTGGGCGCTCCGCATATTCGCATTCGTAACCTTGTAGCGGGGGGAGCATGAAAAACGACGCGATACGGGAAGAACTGCGGCGAGGACTGCGCCAGGCGCGGGACGGCGGGGCGGCCGGCGGCAAAATGACGCGCAGCCGTTCCGCAAGCATCGCCTGCGAGTTCGAAAACGGACGCTTGAAACAGGTCGGCCAGTCGGATGCCGTCCATCTCGGCGTCGAACTTTTACGCGACGGTCGCCGCGGGTCGGCCTCGGGCAATCGCGTCGACCAGGTCGACACGCTGGTCGAGCGCGCCCTGACCCTGGCCCGCGTCGGCGGCATCGCCCATTTCGAAGCCTGGCCGGAAGCCGTATCGATCGAACCGGTTCCGGCCTTTTCCGAACGAACGCGCGATCTGCCGATGGAAACGCTGGTCGAGCGCTGCCGGGAAATGGCGGAAAGGCTGAAAGACTACGACCCCGATCTGTTTGTGGCCTGCTCCGCCGCGCGCCATGTGTCCGAGCGCATGACGGCGACCTCCGGCGGCGTGGAGCATCACTTCCGCAAAACGGCATGGAGCCTGGGCTGCCACGCGCAACGAACGCGCGACAGCGACATGCTGTTCGTCGGCTACGGACGGCGCGGCTGCGAACTCGACGCGCAGTTCGACGCCCGCGCCATCGCCGAACGGGCCCTGACCGATCTGCGGCGGGCGGAACGCCAAGCGCCGGCGCCGCACGGACGCACCACCGCCTTCATTCCCGCCGAACGTCTGGCCATGTTCCTTTTCCCGATTTTCATGGGCCTGAACGGCCGCAACGTCGCCAAAGGCGATTCGCCGCTGGCCGGCAAACTGGGACAACGTATCCTACACGAGGCCCTGACGGTGGAAGACCGGCCGCGCACGCCCATGACGCACGATGCCGCCGAAGCGGACGGCGACGGCATTCCGACGCGCAACCGCACGCTCATCGCGCGCGGCGAACTGCAAACCTATCTGTACGACCTGGACTCCGCCGGCCTGGCCGAGGCCGAACCGACCGGCAACGACGGCTGCGCTCCCTATCGGCCCTTCGTTCATGCGGGCGCAACGCCGTCCGAAAAATTGCTGCGCCAGATTGACGACGGCCTGTACGTCAAGGATCTGATCGGCTACGGCCAAAGCAACATCATTAACGGCGACTTCTCCTGCAACGTGGGACTCGGCTACCGCATCGAAAAAGGCGAAATCGTCGGTCGTGTCAAGAACGCCATGATCTCCGGCAATCTGTACGAACTGCTCGGCGGCCACATCCAGGTCAGTTCCGACCTGGACGACAGCGGCTGCTACCCCAGCGTCGTGGCCGAGGGCCTCGCGGTCAAATCGGCCTGAACGGACGACCTTTGCGGAGCGCCGCGCCGAAGCGGTTTCCCCGTTTTCAACCCCTACCCTTCCGTGACGATGAAAAACGAAACAACCATGGCGGACGATCCCATTGAGATTCGCGCATTGCAGATCGATGACATTCTGCCGCTGACCCGTATCTGCAACCAGACCTTCCTCGAATGGGCGCGCTTCCCGGAGCACGGCGTACAGGCCGTACGCCGTATTCGCGAGCAGCCGCAATGGCAGTGGGGCGCCTTTGCGGGCCCGACCTTGTGCGCGTTTCTGCTGTGTCATCATCAGCCGGACAAAAAAACCGTGGCCATCAAGCTCATCGGCGTAACACCCGAAGCCCGCCGCTGCGGAATAGGCCGACGACTGCTGGCGCAACTCGAGTCTGCGGCCCGGCGAACCGGTCGGCATGTGCTGTCGGTCGGCACCCCCTTCGCGGCTGCTTTTTACGAACGCAACGGATACGTGCTGTCACATACGACACTGCGCATGATCCGCGACATTACTTGCCAAGTCGTGAGTCCGCCGTCCGGCATGACCGTGCGTCCGATCGGGATGGACGACGCGCAAAGCATACTGGAAAACATGGTCGACACAACGCAGAAGGCTCGTTTTCTGGAAGCGTTTCTGGCGCATTATCGCCAGAACGGACGGCTGATGGTTCGCATGGATTGCGGATCGCGTCTGGCGGGGGTCGGTGTTGGGGCAGCCGACGCCGTGTACGGCGATTTTGCGCGGGTCTCCCTGGCCTTGCCGCTGGACGGCACGACGCTGGAGGTTGTGCGCGGCATTGAATATGCCGTTTCCACCCAGGGTCTGCGCCACGTGGGGTTCCAGATTGAC
>CAZYAW010000303.1:0-6574 GCA_964646045.1 uncultured Victivallales bacterium
CGTAAACCGCTCTCGCAGGCGGTCGGACCAGATGGTGGTTTCGAGGCCTTTTTCGGCCAGTTCCTTGAGGGTTTCCGGATCGAGCAGGCGCAAAACCATTTTTTGGCCGTGGATGGTCGGGATGGTTGATACGCGCACATCGATCAGGCGGCGTTTTTCACCCTGGGTGTAGGACAGCCGGATGCTGCCATCCAGCGGTTTGCGGCGTTCGGAGATATCCATACGCGCCTGGGCCTTGATCCAGGTGATGACCTGGACAAGATCGCCGATGGGAATCCGATCCTGAACCCGGAACAATTCGCCGTCAATACGAAACCGAAGACGTCCCGAGCCGTCGCCCGGCTCGATATGCACGTCGGACGTGCGGCGATTGATGGCGTCGCGCAACCAGAACCGTGCCTGGGCGATCTGTCGGGGATCGTCGGTTTGCACATCGACAGGCAACGGTTCGACGGTTGCGCCCTGCTCCTCGCTGCGGCCGGCCACCCGAATTTCGACCGAGTAGTAGAAGAAATCGATGGCGCGCCCGACCACCGCGCCGCCGACGCCCAGCAGCACCACATGCAGATTGCGCGCGGGACGATGCTTCAGGGCGACATGCGAATTCGTGTTGAGGCGCTGGCCGAGGACGGCGGTTAATTCGCGCCAGACATCGTGACGCAAATAGGGCGTGACGGGCATGGGTTGTTCGCGTTCGCCGACCAGGACGTACACGGCCTCGGCGCCGATATCAGCGTCATGCGCGATGCCGATCGGCAAAAACCCGTATTTTTTCATCTGGCCCTGGGGTCGTTCCGGATCCGGCAGCGGCGAGTTGTCGGGCGCTTTGAAGGCCATGATGAAATCGTAATCGCAAATACGCGACAGTTCCGCCACTTCCTTGTCCGCATCGGACGCGACGCGCCGATCCGCGTCGCGCTGCCCTTCCACAAAGGCGTTATCGCGGATTTTCACGAAATGCTCGACGGCCACATCCATCGTACGCCAGGTCACACTGAGAAAACGGGGGGCTACAATCCGGCCGCCGGGACCGGACGCGCGCGGCGAGACAGTGGCGACGGGAGCGACGACAGGAGCGGCGACGCTGCCGGGCTCTACGGTTGCCTGCTGAGTCCAACGGTCCATAAGCCTCTACCTGAACTTTGCAAATTTCAGGTTCCAATCAATTCACAATGACGCAGAGAATGTCGAGCGTATCTTCGCCGTCTTCGCCGCGCGCATAACGGAACCGGACGGCATTGCCCCACAAGCGGTCGACGATGATCCGCGCGCCCGTGCGCCGGAATCTCAAGGCATCGTCAACCCAAAGAAACCGACTGTTATCGTCCGGCGCGCCGGCGCGCAGTTCCACCCGGTCGGGTTTCGATCCGTCAAGCGTCATCCGGATACCGACCAGGTCGGGCCATCGGATCGGCGGCAACCCGTCTTCCGGCTCGTCGTCGTAGAAGGCCTGGAACCAGACACAGCGGCTGCTGACGCTCAACACCTTGAACCCGCAAAGAGCGCTCGAAGGGCCAATCACGTCGCCCGGTTTCAGCACAATGCGTCCGACCCGCGCAATCCAGCCGTTGGCGCCGGGATTCGTCCCGGACACGGATGGGTTGTGCGAATATACGATCGACGTCACGGGAACAGGCCAGAAATCGCGGATTCGCAAATCGTAGTACACGGGCGGTTGCCCGCCGACCGAAAGCCCCAGCGGGCCCGAACCGGAAAGTCTGGAAATGGTGACCGTAAAGAGGCGATCATTCGCGGGCCCGGTTACGACGACATTTTTCATGTCGGCGGAAACACCGGGACCGGGATGCAGCTTGATCTGTTGCCGCAGGCTGTCGGCATCTATTCCATGGGCATCGCTGTGCGGCATGACGCTGTAGCGCACGGAACGCAGACGTGTGGGAGTGGTATCCAGTGTTTCGACTTTGAAGACATCGCTGCGCACGATTTCAATATCCGGTGTCGGCAATTCGCCGCTCGAGAACGCGCTTGTCAGCGTCTCGATATCCCGGACATAATCCCTCCCGGATGAGGCGGGAAGGCTTGACGCGGCGGATTCGACGCGCGCCGCGCCGGGAGCGCGCGCCGGGGGCCGACCGCGACGGCCTGAAAACAGGCGCCGCCGCATGTCCGGGTTGATCGCGAACATGATCACCAACGCCACGCCGAGCAGGATCAGGTAACGGGGACGAAGCAGGGACGGCGTTTCTCTTTCCGACGGCATGAATGAATTCCTTTCAGTCGCATTCCATTATTCCATCGTTCGTACCATGACGGGCACGATACCTTCGACAACGGCGCTCTTGACGCCAAAACCGCGTTCGTGGCAATACTCCGCATCCAATGCGAGTTTGTCAATCAAAAATCCGCCTCGTTTCCCCTGGGGCGGATCGAGCGTGGCGGCTATGCCGGCGGCCAAGTCCGACAGATCGAACCGCCCCCCGTCCCGGGGTGTCAAAACCGCCCGCCATGTTACGAACATCGGGGTCCCGGACGCGCCATGACGATGGCGGTCGGCGGGTGCACCCAACGTCACCGACACCGTAGCCGATCCCTCAAAAAACGCCTCGATTTGCCGGGTGGCCAAACCTTCGACGAAAACTTCGTCATCATTATATCCGCCCTGCAGAGTCGCCGCGAAGCCTTCGAGATCCCCGCGTTGTTTTTCGATCAAACGCAGCGGCGGCCACCCCTCATCGGCAAGCAGCTTTTCCATGTATCCGATTTCCGATGTCAGCGCACCGACATCGAGATTGGCCAGTCCCCGGTGCGGCCAACGCCGCGACGCGACCTCAGCCCAACGCGTGCCGTACGGCGTTTTCGCGTTTTCCAAATGTATCCGGCGCTTCAAAATGCTTTCGCGGACACGCCGCAACGATTCCGGAACCCTGTGCACCACATACTTCGACGGCGCCAGCGAAAACCGCGCGGTCATTGTCAACGTGCTCATATCAACCGTGGGTTCCGGCCGCTCGATGACCGGATGCCAGGCTTGAAACATGGTTTCGAGAGCGTTGACGGCGGCATCCATCTGCTGCCTGCGGGCGCGTCCCTCGAATTCCAGCTCATAAACCAAAACAACCTCGCCGCCGGTGCGCAGCCGCCATGTTTTCGGCCGCAGCAGTCGGGGCATTTGATCACGACTGGCGATCAGGTGAAACAACGCGTTCTTTACGCTTTCCGACCATAACAGCCGGCAATACGGTTCGATGCCGTCGTACGCTTTATCCGACATCTCCCACGCATCATGAAGCGCTTCCAGCGGGGTCGCCAAGTCATTGAACTGACGAATGAGATAAATCGGCGGCGGCGCGGACCAATGCTCATAAGCCTTTCGTCCGCCATATACCGCACCGCCGACCGCCAACAGCGTCGACAACAACACCGCGTGCAGCCGTGTTTTTCGTCGGGCATACTGCGATGCGGTAAAATCGATTCTATAGGGCATTGCTATTCATATCCCTTGAAGCGCCATGCCGAAGGCCAGGAGGGCCAGATCGGGATGTTCTTCCATAAGCGCACGCAGCGCTTCATCCATTTGTACAGCCGCCATGTCCTGAAAAGGATGCCAAACCTCATGCGCGGCGGCGACCGTGCGGTTGCCCGCGGTTTCGACAATGCAAGGCATCGGCACGTCCGCCAGCGTATGGCGGCCCCGAAAAAAGTTGATCCATTGATCCAGCAGAGCGGCATCGAGCCGCTGATTCGCCATCATCTGGTATTGAATCGAGTCGATCAAGCGCCAGTCATCGAGCAGCACGGCGTGCGTTGTCTCGCGGCCTTCGAGCGCCAGTATCCGGCAGGGTGTCGCCTTGCGGCAATCCTCGGGATACAACGCCAGATACAGGTTGGTCAAGGCAACGGCATTCGACCCGATATGCGGGTTGATGATTCCCATGACCCTGCGCCAGCCCTGATAATCCTCATCGATGGTTTTGCGGCGCGCGATCGCGCCGACGAGATGCGTCTTGCCATCCGGACCGCGCGTCGAGACGCCGCGTATGACCGAGGGCTCGGCGGCGTGCGAGAAACGGCCCAGCATTTGCGTGCGCAGCGCCGAGACTTGTTCGCGCGCGCCGATCGGCGCCGGTTTGTCATCCGCGCCCCGCAAAGACAAATCAATGGCGCAAACGACCGTCTCCTGTTCCGCGGCCGCATCGGCGGGCGGCGTCCACAAATCCCGGCGCCAGACTTTGGCGCTGAGCTGTTTGGCAAAATGGCGGTCGCCAAGTTTCCCGTGCATTCCCCAACCGATCCGCCACGCGCCTTGGCGTCCTCTGACCGCCAGCGCCAGACAATCCTCGCCCTGGATACCGCAGCCGACGGTCCATCGCCTAAGCCGAAAGTTCAAGTTGCGTTTCAGTATGGCCGCCATCGTTTGCTCCAACAGACACGTTCGCCGGGCTTCGGCTGTTTTTCTACACAAAATTTGCTTTCATAATGGTATAGGACAATATAAAGTCAAGCTGTAAAATTCAAATTTTCCATTTGCGGCACGGGTGTGCCTTTTTCGTATGCAATTGTCAGCTAGAACTTTACGGAGAATATCCAATATCCAACAAGGAATTTCCAACCGAACAAGGCTAAAAACACACCGACACAGCCTCAGATTATTTGGTAATTGGATATTCCTTGTTGGCTGTTGGACATTGAAACAAATTGACAAAGAAACACTTAACATATTGCAGATAAAAGCATTGTCTATTTACAGGACACTATCGTGCCATTTGCGGGCTCATGGCTCCTTTTCCGTTTCGAGCCCCAGGGCGGCCGCGCAGCGGAACAGCTCGGCGCGGGTTTTAACACCCGTTTTGAACATGGCGCGCTTCAGATAGGTGCCGACACTGGAAACGCTGATGCCCAAATCGTCGGCCGCCTCCTTTTCCTGTTGGCCTTGCGCCAGCGCCCGTACCACCTGCAATTCGCGCGCGGACAAGGTCAATTGCGGCATCCGGCCCGACATCGAGCATGGCCAGATATTCGGCGAACCCGTCTGGCGGACAGAAAGTGGATCGCCATCCAGAAGAAGCGCGCGCAAATCCTCGAAACGCGAGCCTTTGGTGGCATAGGCATCCGCGCCGAGCTCGAATGCGCGGTGGCGATAAACGGGGTGATCGAACATGGAGACCATGACAATGCGGATGCCCGGATGCAGTGCGCGGATTTTCCCGATGGCGTCCAGCCCCGATTCGCCGCCCAGCTCGATATCGAGCAGCACGACATCCGGCTTCTGCTTGCTCACGGCCGCCAAAGCCGCCGCCGTCGTGTCCGCCGTCGCCACGACATCGAACGCGGGATCCTCGCTGAATTGACGGCACAACACATCGCTAAACATGACGTGGTCGTCCACGAGCACGATGCGAAGGGGGGGGGTGATTTTCGATTTTTGATTTTTGATTTTTGATTGTTTGGCGGTTTTCATGCCGTTTCCTTTCCGACCGGGATGCTGAATCGGACGCGGGCGCCGCCCCGAGCGGAGTCTTCCAGCGTCAAACGCCCGCCCAGTTTGCGAACGCGTTCCCGCATCAGTGTCAAGCCCATGCCCGCGCCGTCGCCATGCCACCCCATTCCGTCGTCATCGACCGCACCGATCAACCGGCCGTTCTCGTATTCAAGCGACACCCATACCCGGCGCGCCTCGGCGTGTCGGCTGGCGTTGACAATCGCCTCCTGCACGACCCGCAACACGCACAGGCCTTGATCCGGGGTCGGAGCGGACGGGGCGGAAGGCGCGGAGGAAACCGAGAGAACGATATCGAGCCTGTCGGAACGGAAGCGGGACGCCAGTTCCTCCAAGGCGCCGTTCAATCCGACTTTCCCGATCATTCGAGGATAAAGCAGCGCCGAGAGACCGCGCACCCTTTCGAACAGATCTTCGGTCAATCGGTTGACTCTGCGCCAGTCCTCGGCATTGTTCCCGTCCTTGCGCTCGATGGCCTCGATTTCCAGCTTGAGCGCCGTCAGCGTGCCGCCCAAGTCGTCGTGAAGCTTGACGCTCAGACTCTCCCGCTCCGCCTCCTGGCACTCGGTGAGGTGAGCCACAAGATCGTCCAGCGTTCGGGCCCGCAAGACCAGGGAATCGGCGCGCACATGGCGCACCCGAATCTCTATGATCGCTACAGCCAGCAGCAACAGCGTTCCATAGGCCATAGCCACCGTAGGCAAAACATCCTGCCATCCGCCGTGCATGAGCCTCTCGGGATGCACCTGGGTATAGCGATAGACGCAAAGCCCTACCAAAAGAAAAACGCCGGCCAAAGCGACGGAGACAAAGTATCCGACACGACCCAAAACGTGTCTTCTGCTATACGTATCGCATCTCAGAATTTGCCGAAGCGTCGTCATGCCGCCCCACATTCAGAATATCGGTTCGGAAAAATGCCCGTCCGTGATTTCGCGGAAACGGGAAAAAAGGAAACCGTCGGGGATCGGTGTTGGTCCGGCATGAATGTCATCGCCCGAACCTCCTCCACCGGGAAGGTTTTTTTCCGGGCGGGTTGACGTCGGCCGGTTGCTCCTTCGGGAGCGCGGCGCCGTCCAAGGCGGGATGCGGCTCGCGGGGACGCTCGCCCTCCAG
>CAZYAW010000304.1:0-26108 GCA_964646045.1 uncultured Victivallales bacterium
GAAGTTACGGAAGCGGTTGCTGCCAATCTGACCACTCTCAAATCCCCTACAGTGCTTCGTCAATCCGACGGTCGGCTATGGGCCTGGGAGGGCTGTTGCGACGAAAGCGGATGCTGTGCAGGTTCCTGCACACACGTCTGGAACTATGCGCAGGCGCTGCCGCATCTCTTTCCTGAACTCGAACGCTCTCTGCGCCGGACCGAGTTCACCGAAAACCAGAACGATGAAGGGCACCAGGTGTTCCGCGCGGCATTACCGATCCGTGATGTGGCGAACCACCAGTCGCACGCCGCGGCCGACGGCCAGCTCGGCGGCATCATGAAAATGTTCAGAGAATGGCGGATCTCAGGCGATAGCGCCTGGTTGAGGGACTTCTGGCCGAAGGTTGCTTCCAGTCTGGATTATTGTATCAAGACATGGGATCCGGATAGAGAAGGTGTTCTGCGCGAACCCCACCACAACACGTACGATATCGAGTTCTGGGGCCCGAACGGCATGTGCACGTCTTTTTACCTCGGAGCCCTCAAAGCGGCCGTGCTTATGGCTGCGGAACTGGGAGAAAACGGTTCTCGTTACGAATATCTGTACCGCAAAGGGCGCGCGTTCATGGAAGCCGAGCTTTACAACGGCGAGTACTTCATTCAACAGATCCAGTGGACGAATCTGCGTGCCGGAGATCCCACGAAAGCCAAAGCCTTGGTCAATGTCAACTGGACCCCCGAGGCCGTTGACTTACTCCGCAAAGAGGGTCCCAAGTATCAGTACGGAATTGGATGCCTTGCCGACGGTGTGCTCGGCGCGTGGATGGCCGATGTTTGCGGCATTGGCGAAATACTCGATCCCGAAAAGGTGAGAAGCCATCTCCTGGCCGTTCACAGGTATAACCTGAAACGCGACCTGTCCGATCATGCCAACCCGCAGCGTCCGGGCTACGCCGTCGGGAAAGAAGGCGGTCTGCTTCTTTGCACATGGCCCAAGGGCGGCCAATTGTCTCTACCGTTCGTATACAGCAATGAAGTCTGGACCGGCATTGAGTATCAGGTGGCCTCTCATCTGATGCGGATGGGATGCGTGACAGAGGGCTTGGAGATCGTGCGCATCGCGCGGGCACGCTATGACGGGCGCGTGCGCAATCCTTTCAACGAGTATGAATGCGGCCATTGGTATGCTCGGGCTCTCGCTTCCTTTGGCCTTCTGCAGGGGCTCACGGGCCTCCGCTACGATGCGCTGTCGAAAACCCTCTATGTCGAGCCGCGTATAGAGGGAGACTTCGACGCATTCCTCTCCACATCCACAGGATACGGCATTGCGGGGGTTCGAAGAGAAGCGCCTTTTCTGGATGTCAGGCATGGAACCATCGACATTGACCGAACTATCTACCGCCCGTACGGATGCGAACAAGAGACTGGCGTTGCTGACGACGCTTGACAGAGCGTCTGAACGCGAGTGTTAGCCCGTAAACAAGGACTTATTGTGAATGATCTATGGGTGGCATTCGGGACAGCTGACGATGTACTTTCGCGTGAGTCCTTTTACGAAAACCCTGTAAGCTCTGGAAGCCGCGGCGTCTAAAATATGAAAGTTGATTTGACATGCCTATATGTGAATATTTTTGTAATTTTATGTCTCACATCCTGCGCTGAAATGAACAAAGTTGAAATTTTATACGATGATTGCCTGACATTGAACCCGGCATTAACTCTTACGTATACTGGAGAGAAGGTTTTTGACATCGAGGGTCATGAATGGGCAGATCTCAGCGGGTTTTTTGAAGGAGAAGTGAATCCTTCAGGGGCAGTTTATCACATAGCAATTTGGATAAGTGATGATGAAGAAGCAAACAAATCGGTGCCAGAAGCCGGCGGACCATTTCCAACTATCGATGATGTTATACGTGAATTGTCGGTTCAACTAAATGAAAGGAAAATGATTGGTAAGATATGCATTAGTGTACAAGAGTAAGTGTTGCCGACCGCGTTATCACCGTACGCGATTCCCAAATTGAGCTCGGCAAGGCGGCGGGATTGACAAGTGCCGGGAAAGCGTGCAAGGCTGTTTGACAGCCGGGGCTCCACCGCCTGATGAATTCGAGTGCATGTGCGGCCGTGTTGCTACGGGGTCGGCAATTTTTGTGGAGCAGGTGAAGCGGCGTGTGCCCAAGGTTAGCTCCGAGCAACCGGCTGCCAGCCTGTATTCTCAACCCGCAAGCTGGGATCTTGCGCGGCTTTGGGTAAACCCAACCGGATTTTGCGGCCATTGAGTTTTTTATTGACTTCCCTCCGCCGACCTGCCAGTGTAGCGAGCTTTAAACCAACCGCAGGGCTTATCGGCATGCCTAACGGTCGCTAACAATCACTGTTGTGCACCGGGTTGCGGAGGCCGTTCTTCTCATCTGCAATTATCAGGGAAAAGACGACCGCCAGGGAAGCATACATCGCGCTCAATCGGACGGGCCAGATCGGCCCGGTCGGCCGTGCGCGCGCTGCGCGAAGCGCTCGGTTCCGTGGGCTACACCGTCGTCAGCGGCCTGGCGGAAGGCATCGAGACCTGCGCCCACGAGGCGCCGCTCGCGGCGCGCGTCCGCATATTCGCCATACACGCCTCTACTTCACCACCAGTTCATGACTCTCGGAGTGACTGTTGAATTCCGGCGCATACATGCACTGGATGCTGGCCATGCCGCTCTGGTACTCGCCCTTGAGCTGCACCCGCGTCGAATACTCGAACACGTACGCGCCCTTGGGCAGGTAGTCGATGAAGAAGTGGCTGGCCGTGTCCTTCGTGGACTCGTAGTACGCCAGTCCGTCCTGGTATTTGTACTGCGACAGAACATTCACGGGCTCGGTCCCGCTGCCCCTCTGGTCCTTGAGGTGAACGTATTCCATGTCGCGGT
This sequence comes from uncultured Victivallales bacterium, assembly GCA_964646045.1. Taxonomy (GTDB): domain Bacteria; phylum Verrucomicrobiota; class Kiritimatiellia; order UBA8416; family SLMC01; genus CAZYAW01. The sequence goes on from CAZYAW010000304.1 coordinate 2,894, forward strand.
CAACCCGCACTTCCACGCGCGTCACCAGTTCGTCGCCCACGGCAAGCGCGCCTTTCACCGGCCGCAACACCGGGCCTTTCTTCGTGAACTCGCGCACGTAGATCTGCTTCTTCAGCTTCAACGGCGTGCCTTCGTGCGGCGTGACCTTGCTCATGTCCTCCAGGTACTGCCAGTGCAGGCTGCCCCAGGACACGCCGTCATCGACTTTCTTAACCGTCACGTTGCCCATCTCGGGCTTGATTTCGGTTTTTACAAAGCGCTCTTCGTAGTAACCCGTTCCCGCTTCAACTTTCTCGGGCTTGATCCACTCCGATCCCAGCTTGACCTCCACCAGCGCGTCCGAGGCCAGCAGGTCGGTCCCGCGCAGCAGCAGCCCGTAGACCGCATCGGCCGTAGCCTTGGTGGTTTTCCAGTCCTGCGTCTGCTTCTGCTTCAGCAGCCACACCCGGCATTCCTCTACCGACTTCTCGTCGCCCATGACCTCGTCGAAGGCTTCGATCATCATCGCCTGCGTTTCGATCGGCGCCCGGTACCACCACCAGGAGAATTCCGTATCGCGCCAGAACATGCCCAGTTCTTCATCGTAAACCGCATGCTCCTTGATCGAGGTCATAATGTCCTTCGCCGAGGCCGGATCGCCAAAACGCTTCAACGCGATCGCCAGATGCGCCTGGGACTGACGGTTGTGCAGTTCGAGCCAATACTTCGCGGCCTGTCCCAGGAAGTAGTCCACGGCGACCTTGTGCTGAGGCGCGACCGGCTTGTCTTCCAGGAAATAGCTGCGCCCGTAGAGGTAGAGCGCGATCGTCGGGGAAAGATGATTCGCGTCCTTGCGCACAATGTCGTCGTAAATCTTCTTGATCCACCCGTCGAGCCTGTTGATCGACTTGATCGCCGGCGCGACGTCCACGTCCTTCACCCCCAGGTGCCGCAGGCGACCGTAGCCGGTGGTGATATACAACGTGATGTAATCGTTTCCATATCCGCCGGGGAACCACGGCCAGGCGCCGTCGCCGTGCTGCTGGTCGGCCAGTTTCTCCTGCAGCCGCCGTGTTTCGTCGTCCAGCCGGTTGGCGTCGAACAGAATCCCCACGTTGCGCCGCGCCTGGCTTTCGTCCTGCGCCTGCTGCAGCCACGGGGTCTCCTCCAGCATCACCGATTTCAGATCCTGGTTCTTCTCCATCGGACTGTCCAGCGTCTTCGTGCCCTTCCACTGGTCGAACACGCGGCGGATTTTCGGGTCCGCGTTGGCGATGTGCCGCGCCAGGCAGTTGGCGTACAGGCGGTTGAAGGTCTGCTCCGTGCCTTCGTGCGGGGATTCCATGAGATACGGCAGCGCCATCACCGCGTACCAGGCCGGCTGCGAAACCATCTGCAGGGTCAGCGTCTGACTCTTCAGCGTGTCGCTCTTGCCGGAGTGCACCAGTTTCCGGAACGTGAACGGCTTGGTCTGCTTGCCGCGCACCGGAAGGGTCAGCGACTCGGTCACGAGGATCCGGCGGCTCAGCACCGGCAGATAGCCCTCTTCGCCGTCGGACAGCTTGCCGGTCGAGCCGACCGCCTTGTAGGTCAGGAAGCCCATCCCGTCGGGAATCGCAATGCGCCACGCAAACGTCTGCGACTCTTTCGAAGGAATGTTGAAGCTGAGGTCAGCGGTCTGAAGTCCGAGCTCGGCATTCACGTCCTTCAACGTGCGCGCATCGGCAAAGGTGAGCCGCACGGCGCCCTTCTGGCGCGTGGCGGACTGGTTGGACACCTTGACCGTAAACTCCAGCTCGTCGCCTTCGCGCACGAAACGCGGCGCATTCGGTTCGACCATCAGGTCCTTGGCCGTTACGACCGTATCCGTGAGAAACCCGCTGCGCAGATCCGCATCGTGCGCGAAGCCCATGAACTTCCACTCGGTCAACGCCTCGGGCATCGTGAATTCGATCTTCACCGTACCGTCCGCCGCGCTGACCAGGTGCGGAAAGAAGAACGCCGTCTCCTGCAGGTTCTTGCGAGCAGAGACCTTGCTCAGGTCCGGCCCGGCGGCGGCGCCCTGTCCGTCTTCGTCCATGGCCTTGTCCGCATCTTCGGCCTTCTTCCGAAGCCTGCTGCGGTCGGCAAGTTCCCTGTTCGCGGCCAGCGCGTTGCCGGAAGCAGCCGAGAGGGCGTCGGACGCTGTAGCTGTCATTTGCATGGGCGGTTCGGGCGCGCCATCGGCTGCACGCCGATTATAGGATCCTTTTAACGCCTCCACGGCGCCGAAAGGTTCGCCACCACGGCCGCGCCCCCCTTCCAGCCGATAGGCATAAGGATGCCAGTGCATATTTCGCGTGATGGCGTCCGGCCATGAACGGTATGTCATGCGGATCTGTTTGTAGTCGCGGCGCCACGCTCCGTAGGCGTTGGAGAATCCCTCCATGTGGTTGGCAAAAACGCCCGGGCGCCACGATCGGTCGGAGTAGAAGTGACCCTTCAGCGACGACAGCCACGCATGCGGCTTGTACGCATCGAGCGACGCGTCGTACAGGCCGGCCACCATCTCGGCAGTCACCTTCTCGGCTTCCGGCCCGCTGACCACGGCCGTCCACGTTTCCTTCTTCCCCGGATCGAGCTTCGAGACAAAATGCTCCCACCTCACGCTCAAGTCCTTGTTCTTCCAAGGCACGTCCACGCGCCGGCTCGTCAGGTAGGCCCGGTTTTCGCGCACGTACGTCACGTGCAGCATGAAGCCGCCGCGCATGGCCTCGGTCACCGGATACTCCAGCACCTCCTGCGTGGCGTCTTTGGCCGTCCAGAAGCGTTTCACCAGCTCCCCGCGCCGCTCGATCTCGATAAACGCCCGGCCAACCTCGTAGCCCGTGCCCCACAGCGCCAGGAACGCCCCGCCCGGCTCGACCGACCACTCCGGCGCGGCCAGGTGGTTGGGCAGCTTGATGGCAAACTGGCTTGCCTTCAGGTCGACCACCTGCAGCGGCAGCCGCGCCGTGACTTTCTTGCCGAATTTGTCCTGCGTCTCCAGCAACACGCGGTAGATGCCGGCCTCCAGCGCTACGGTGTTGGTTGCGATTCCGGCGCCGCCGGTCTTGAACGTCTCGCGCTTGACAAGCTTGCCCAGCGCCCAGGAGTTGGGGTTGGAGGGGTCGGGCTCGGGGGCTTCTCCCGCATTATGAGTCCTATACGTCCTATAAGACCTATCCCCCCTCAGAGCGGCCCGCTGCACTGTGGCCGGCTGCTTCAGACTGTACACCTCGATCGTCCCATCGGCCGCCTCACCCTGGCCGTTGGGCGTGCTGGTGTGGATCTTGATCTCGACGGGCTTTTGCGCCGTCAACCAGTCTTCGGCGCTCATGGCCGCCTGCAGCGCGGTGTAACCGACCCGCACGATACGGTCGCTCGAGCGCGTTTCACCCGTGGTGTCGGTCACGTCGGCGTACACCGTGTAACTGAATACCGCTTCGTCCTCCTCGGACACCGCCGGGTCGGGCTTGGCCGTGAAGGCGATCTCGAATTTGCCGTCCGAGCCGGTCGCGGCGCTGCCGTGCGCGATCTCCTGGCTGCCGCCGCTCGACGGCCGCCACCAGTAGCGCCAATACCACCAGTCGGGATACTGCACGGCCCGCACCACGCGGTAGCGTACCTTCGCTCCACCAACCGCCGCTCCCGTGTAGGCCGTCGCCTTGCCCGTGACCGTCACAGTGTCGTTCAGGCGCGCCGGCTTCTCCGGCGACGCGACCTCGACCCGGAACTTCGGCCGCTTGTACTCTTCCACGCCGATCCACGTGCTGCCGGTCGGTTCGCCTTCCACACGGATCGACATCTGACCCGTCAACCGGTCGCGCGGCGCGGTGAAACTGCCGCTGAACGAGCCGTAGGCGTTGGTCTTGTGCTCGCGCTTTTCGACTTCCTTGCCGTTGGGGTCGGCGAACAGGACCGTCACCTTGCGGCCGCCAACGGCCTTGTAGTTGTCCTTCTGTTGGTCGATGCGAATGCAAAGCCCCTTGTACTGCACCGTCTGACCGGGACGATAGAGCGAACGATCCGTGAAGAAGATCGTTTGCTCGTGCGCCGCTGAGGAACCGCCGTGGTGGAACCGCATCGCCGAAGGCGACGCGAGGGCGTGGCCGTCATGCTCGGCGTAAACGACGCACTGCTTCTGGTTCAAGCCGGTGACCCGGAAGAACCCGTTGGCGTCCGTCTTCTGCCTCGGTATCGCGCCCTTTTTGTTTCCGCCGCGGCCCCACTGCCAGGTCCATCCGCGAACGTCGGCGCCTTCGATGGGTTCGCCCGTGATCGCGTTCATGACAAACCCTTCCAGCGCCCCGCCAGAGTGGTCGGTCCTCAACACGAGCGCCAGGTCGCTGACCCACACCGACGTGTAGCTGGCCTGGTTCTCCTTGCGGGCCTTGAAATTGCCCTGCACGCTGGCGAAAACAAAATAGGCGCCCGGCTTCAGGCCCGCCGGGGCCGGCGCTTCTTCCGTGCGCTGCCGGTAGTCCTTGGTCGGCGGAAGGTCGGCGGACCATTCGAGATCCGGCGGCTTGCTCAGCCATGCGTCGATTTCCTTCCGGTTTAATGATTCCGCGTTGAGGCGGTCCTCGCTGTTCATTTGCGCCGGAAAATCGTAACGATAGGCGCGGAAGTGAACCCGGTCGATGTTGCGGTAGCTTACGGCAATGGTCGGCAGCGGTTTGTTCCAGACGCGCTCGGCGCCGATGCTCACGCTCTTGGCCTCGATCTCCTCGATCAGATTGTGGCACATCTTGCCGCCGAAGCTATCCGGGAAAGCGTTCTTGCCGCGCGTGGCCAGCTCGTGCGCCTTGACCAGCTCGTTCTCTCCCTGCAAGACCGTCGCCCAGGCGTGCAGACCGCGCGCGCTGATCGGATGGTCCGCCCATTCGTCCGTAAACCCTTTCAGCGCCATCTTGTAGCGGTCGGCTTTCTCTTCGCCGAAGGCCTTGTTGTAGCCGAATTGGAGCCGTGAAAGATCGGCTTCGAGAAAGGCGCTCTTGTCCTCGTCGCCAACATGAAACCGCAGCAGTTCCTGGTAGAGCTTGATCGCCTTCAGCGTCGGCGAATCCTCGTCCGTCGCGTCCGGCTTCCAGTCCATGAACGTCTTCGCCGGTCCAAAGATGGGGCTGTCGGCCATCAGGTCGAACGTGTCCTGGGCGCGCGCCCCGGCCTGTTCGCCCGCGCTGTAGAACTCCAGCGCGTCGTAAGCCAGAAAGTCGAACAGCGTCGGCCGGTGACTGTCGGGCACCGTGCCTTTGTCCAGGAGCGCGTCGTAACGGCCGATGGGAATCTGCTTGAGTTGGTCGCCGGCCGACAGGGCCTTCGGGAACTGCTTGTCGATCTCTTCCAGCACCCTGGCAAGGCTCCAGGTCTCCAGGTCTCCGCCTTCGGCGCCGGGCCGCTCCGTGCGCTGCATGATCCGCCAACGGTTCTGCTGAAAGTAATGCCAGTACCAGCGGGCCAGAATGGCGTTCATGACCGGCTTCATCTCCGCCGGCGATTCCTCGATCGCCTTCTGCATCCGCGTGACCTGCTCCTCGGGCTTATTGCCCTGAATCCGGCCCTCGAACGCAATTTTCATCCCGATGGCTTTGATCGCCTCCGGATAGTCCTTCCTGGCCATGGCGTCCTGAATAATGGGTTCCAGATGCTCGATGGCCGTTTTGGGGCGGCCCTTTTTCTCCGCGTCGCGGACACTCTGCCATGCCCCGTCCCGCGTCCATGTCTCCGGCTTCGCCACCTCCGCGGCGCCCATCATCAATGCCGCCACCCCTGCGCACAAAACCGACAAGATTAGTCTCTTCTGCATTTCTGACGCCTCCCTGCCCCCGCTCGCGGGGAATTTTCGAGCTATTCTACTCCAAAAACAAAGAAAACCTACTTGTTAACATGAGTAGACGTTTCTCGCCCGCATTTTGTTCCCGCTAATTTCTCGATCCCGTCGGCTTGCGCCGGCGGTGAAGAAAGTCGAAGAACACGTCGGCCAGAAGCGTCCGGATGTTGGTCTCGAGAGGGTCGAAGGGGGCGGAGGCTGCGACCCGAGTTTTATATTGACTTTCCTCCGCCGACCTGCCACTGTAGCGAGCTTTAAACCAACCGCAGGGCTTATCGGCATGCATAGCTGTCGCAAAGAATCGCTGTTCCGCGCCAGGCTGCGGAGGCCGTTCTGCCATTTGAAATTGTCGGGGAACAGATGACCGCCAGGGAAGCATACATCGCGCTCAACCGGACGGGCCAGATCGGCCCGGTCGGCGTGCGCGCGCTGCGCGAGGCGCTCGGTTCCGTGGAGGCCGTCTTCGAGGCGGATGCGGCCGATCTGATGCGCGTCAACGGTATCGGGCGCGAAACCGCCAGGGCGATCATCGAGGAGCGGCAGGAACAACGATGGCAGGCGGAGCTTGAAAGGGCCGACCGGGAAGGCCTGCGCCTGATCACCCCGGCGGACGCCGATTATCCGCCGTCCCTGCTCGAGATTTACGATCCGCCCCTGGCCCTGTATGTCCGGGGCACGCTGCAAAGCGGCGATCGGCAGGCGCTGGCGGTCGTCGGCACGCGACATCCCACTCATTACGGACGCGACTGCGCGCGGCGCCTGGCCGGTCTGCTGGCGCAAGTCGGCTACACTGTTGTCAGCGGCCTGGCGGAAGGCATCGACACCTGCGCCCACGAGGCGGCGCTCGCGGCGCGCGGCCGCACCTGGGCCGTGCTGGGAAGCGCGCACGACTGCCTGTATCCCGCCTCCAATCGCGAACTGGCCGACAAAATCGCAGATCAGGGCGCAGTTTTTTCGGAGTTCCCGTTCGGGCGCAAGCCGGATCGCACCACTTTCCCGATGCGCAACCGCATCGTGAGCGGCATGAGCATGGGCACGCTCGTGGTGGAGGCCGGACTCAAAAGCGGAGCGCTGATCACGGCCCGCCAGGCGCTGGAACAGGGACGCCTGGTGCTGGCCGTGCCCGGGCGGATCGACTCGCCCGTCTCCAAAGGCCCGAACAGCCTGATTAAGAACGGCGCCAAACTGGTGGAAACCGTGGACGACATTCTGGGCGAATTCGAGTTTCTCTTTCCGCCCTCGGCCATGGCGCGCGCCAGCGCGCAAACGGCCCCAAGACCGCCCCTGAGCGAGGAGGAGACGCGTGTGCTCACGGCCCTCGCGGACGGCGACTGCGACGTGGACGAACTGATTCGCGCGGCCGGACTCGACGCCCGTTCCGTCGGGCCGCTGCTGATAGGACTGGAAATGAAACGCATGATCCGCATGCTGCCCGGGCGCCGCGTGGAGCGCATGGGCACATGGAGCGAACCTGAAGCCTGACAAAACCAACCTGCGGGAGGGGACACACATGGGCAAGAACCTGGTTATTGTGGAATCGCCGGCCAAAGCCAAAACCATCAACAAGATTCTGGGCGCATCGTACATCGTCAAATCCAGCGTCGGCCATGTGCGGGATTTGCCGGTCAAGAATCTGGGCGTGGACATTGAGAATGCGTTCGAGCCGCAATATACGGTCATGAAAGGCAAGAAAAAGGTCGTCGACGAACTCAAAAAGGCGGCCCGCAGTTGCGACGCCATCTATCTGGCGCCCGACCCCGACCGCGAAGGAGAGGCCATCGCCTGGCATCTGCGCGAGCTGCTGGACGACGGCAAGGGCCAACACGACTTCTGGCGCGTGCAGTACAATGAAATCACCCCCGCCGCCGTACGCAAGGCGTTTGAACATCCCGCGCAAATGGATATGCAGCGGGTGGACGCCCAGCAGGCGCGACGCATTCTCGATCGGATCGTCGGCTATATGGTCAGTCCCCTGCTCTGGCGCCAGATCAAGCGCGGACTCAGCGCCGGACGCGTGCAATCGGTGGCGCTGCGCATTCTTTGCGAACGGGAACGGCAAATCGAAGTGTTCGTCCCGGAAGAGTACTGGCTGCTAGGCGCCAAGGTGCGCAAGCGGCAGGCGCCGCTTGATCCGTTTGCGATCCGGCTCGTACGCGTGAACGGCAAAAAACCGCTGCTGGGCAGCGGCGACCAGGCGGCCGCCACGCTGCGGGATCTGGAAAACGCCGCGTTGCGCGTGGCGGACATCACCACGACGACCGTGCACAAGTCGCCCTACCCGCCCTTCATTACCAGCTCCCTGCAACAGGCGGCCTCCACGGTCTTCGGTTTTTCACCGCAGCGCACCATGAGTCTGGCGCAAAAGCTCTACGAAGGCGTCGATCTTGAATCCGGGCCGACCGGCCTGATCACCTACATGCGTACCGACTCGTTCGCCATATCGCACGAAGCGGTCGCAGAATGCCGCAAACTGATCGTCGACCGGTTCGGCGCCGAATACTGCCCGGAGAAGCCGCGAGCCTATCGCAACAAGTCCTCGGCGCAGGGCGCGCACGAGGCGATACGCCCCACCGGCGTCCTGCGCACTCCGGAAAGTCTGCGGGGCCGACTGGACGCCTCCGAACTCAAGCTGTACGACCTGATCTGGCGGCGGTTCGTCGCCAGCCAGATGAGCTCCGCCGAAATCGACCAGAAAGGCATCGCCATTGACGCCCGCTGCGCCGCGAGCGCCAACGAATATCGCTTTCACGCCGCCTCGTCGGAAATCAAGTTCCCCGGCTACATGAAGGTGACCGGCGCCGAAGAGCGCAAACGGGCGCAGGACGAGGAACAGGCGCTGCCGCCTCTGACCCGGGACGAGCCGCTGGACTGCCTGGAATGGCTGAAAGAGCGCAAGGAGACGCAACCGCCCCGTCGTTACAGCGAAGCCGCGCTGATTCGGGCGCTGGAAGGCAACGGCGTGGGCCGTCCCAGTACGTACGCGCAGATCGTATCGACGCTGCAAAACCGCGAGTACGCCCTCAAGGAAAACCGCATTCTGCGCCCCACCGCGCTGGGACGCCAGGTCAACGACTTGCTCGTGCATGCGCTGTCCGAACTTTTCGACGTCAAGTTCACCGCCACCATGGAAGCCTCGCTCGACCGCATCGAACATGGCGAAATCGGACGCGTGGAAATGCTGAACGCCTTCTACGGCCAGTTCAGTCAATGGCTCGAGGCCGCCAAGCCGCCCACCGCCGACGCCGACGTCGTGCGCCGGGTGCTCGCGGCGCTGAAAAACGTCAAGGAATGGTATCCGGAACAGAAGGTCGGCAAGCGCACCTATGGCGACAAAAAATTCACCGACTCCGTCGCCAGCCAGCTCGAGGAGGGCGAGAAACCCGTCTCCGCGCGGCAAATGGACGCGCTGCTGCGCATTGCGGCGCGCTATCGCGCCCAGTCCGACACGATCCGAACCCTGCTCACGGACATCGGACGGGCCGACCTGATGGACGATCCGTCGGTCCAGCCTCCGCGTGAAATTTCCGAGCGGAAGTTCAAACTGCTCGAACCTCTGGAACTGGGAGAATCCGCCGCCAAATTCGTTAAATCCCTGCACAGCCAGATACAGCGCGGACGCCGTCTGTCGGAAGCGCAGGTCAAGGCGCTCGACAACATCCTGCTTGCGCATGCGGACATGATTCCCGACTTCGAGAAAAGAGCCGCGAACCTCGAATTGGACACCGCCTCCCACGTGGTGGACCACGAGAGCGGACCCTTGCTCGAAGCCATGAAACACGTACAGGAATGGAACCCGCCCGTCAAGCGCGGCAAGCGGGAGTTCGACGACCAGAAGTTCTATCTTTCGCTGCGCGGACAGTTCGAATCGCGCCGCGCCCTCTCGGAACGGCAGCGGGCCGCCCTCAAAAAAATGATGGGCCGCTACAAAAACCAGATCCCATCCTCTGCCGCCGAGCCGGCCGCCGAAGCGTCTTCCGCAACGTCCGCCGACCACGCGGACTCGTAGGGCGGCGAAACGATCATGCGTTGGCTTTTGTACAATCTGCTGTTCGCGGTCGCCTTCGTGCTGGCCTTGCCGCGCTATTTGTGGCGCATGAGGAAACGCGGCGGCTACGGGCGTCATTTCGCGCAGCGTTTCGGATTGTACGCGAACGAAACACTCGCGCGCCTGCGGAGCGGAAGGCGCGTTTGGCTGCATGCGGTCAGCGTAGGCGAGATTCTCGTGGCTCTGCGCTTCATGCGCGAACTTCGCGCGGCCGATCCCGCCTTGACCTTCGTATTGACCACCAATACGCCCACCGCCCGCGCTCTCGCCGCCGCGCAGCTCGACGAAAAGGATGTACTGCTCTATTTCCCGACCGATTTCCCCGTCGTCATGCGCCGCGCACTGCGTTTGATCAAACCGCTCGCCCTGATCCTGACCGAAAAGGAACTCTGGCCCAACCTCATCCGACTTTGCCAGGGGCAAGGCGTTCCGGTCATCCTGATCAACGGACGCATGTCGCCCGCCTCGGCGGCCGGCTATCGCAAAGCGCGCTTCTTTTTCGCGCCGTTGCTGCGCAATATGACGCTGGTACTGGCCCAGAGCGAACAGGACCGCGCGCGTTTTCTGGAAATCGGAACCCACCCGGCAAGAACGCAAACCGTGCCCAGCGCCAAATACGACGGAGCGCAGGGTCCCGCACCGGACCCGTCGGCCGCGCGCACGCTGCTGGCTCGGGCCGGCACAGGCCCGGACAACCTCCTGCTGCTAGGCGGTTCGACCTGGCCGGGCGAAGAGGCGGCCTTGTGTCGCATCTACCTGAAACTTCGCAAACGGGAACCCCGTCTGCGACTGGCCCTCGTGCCGCGTCACGCCGAACGACGCGCCGCCATTGCGCGCGACATCGTCGACCAGGGCCTGCGGCCGCTGCTGCGCAGTGCGCTGACGGATCCCGCCGCCCGGCCCCCGGTCTCCGCCGACACGACGCTGGTGGTCGACTCTACCGGCGAACTGACCGCCTTCTACGCCTGTGCCGATCTCGTTTTCGTGGGCAAAAGTCTCGGTCCGGCACGAGGCGGCCAGAATATGATCGAACCGGCCTGGCTCGGCAAGCCGGTGGCGGTGGGACCGCACATGGAAAACTTCCCGGTGATTATGGACGATTTTCTGCGGGCGGACGCCATCGCGCAAGTGTCGGACGAAAACGAACTGCTGCGCCTTTTCGAACGCTGGCTGGACGATGAAAAAGCCCGCCGCGATATAGGCCGCCGGGCGCGTGAAGTGGTCCTGTCCAAGCAGGGCGGCGTGCGAACCAGTGTCGAGAAGATGCTGCCGCTACTGACGTCCGCAACCGGAGACCCCCGCAATGCGCACTCTGGCCTTTGATCTGTCCGCCTCGCCTTGCAGCCTGGCGCTACTCGAGGACGGAACCGTTCTGGCAGCCCGCGAATGGCCGGCCGGTCGTTCCGGCATCAGCGAATTTTTCCTGTTGCTCGCAAGCGTTTTGCGGGAAAACGGCCCGGCATCCGCCATCGACCGCTACGCCGTGGGACTGGGCCCGGGCTCCTTCGCCGGCTTGCGAACGGCTCTGACCGCCGCGCGGGCTATGGCTCTGCCGGGCCGCAACGCGCTGTTCGGACTGCCCGGCCCGGAAGTCGTGGCGCGCGACCTGACCGCCCGCCACGGCTGGCGCTCCATCGCCATGGTCGGCGATGCGCGCCGCAACCAGTTCTGGATGATCCGCTATGAATTCCGCGACGATGTCTTGACCGCCGCGCCCGCAGGATTCTTGCGTCTGGACAGGTCGCAACTGGCCGCCCAACTGGGCGACGTATGCGCCATTGCTTCGCCGCACTGGAGCGCATGGGGGGAGGAACTTCGGAAAATAGCGCCGCCCGGCACCTGCCTTGTCGAACACGACTGCGTACCCTGTGCGGTTGACCTGGCGCGACTGGCGCCGCTTTTCGGACAGGAAGACCGGGGCGGCAGCGCCCCGCTCGCCCCGCTTTACCTGCACCCGCCTCCGCCCCGACCGGCGGGCTCGTCGGGGGCTTAACTTTAGTCTGGTTTTGGTCTACAGCACGGGGGAGAGCAGCATGCAAAAATTTTCGGCGATCTTGCGCGACAACGGTCGTCGTCGCCAAGCGGCCAGCTCCATCTCGCGACTGGCGGCGATGTCCTCCAGCACAATGCGCTTGAGCCGACCAATAAACGCTTCGTCATAGACGGCCAGATTGCTTTCGTAGTTGAGCCGCAGACTGCGCGCGTCGAGATTGGCGGTTCCGACCAGCGCCAGCGCGTCGTCCACCATCAGAGCCTTGGCATGGAGAAAGGGCGGCGGCCGCTCGAAAATGCGCACCCCGGCCGCCAGCAGCGGCTCGTAAAGCGAACGGCCGGCCATGCCCGCAAAGAAATGGTTGTTGTTCGCGGGCACCAGCAGACGCGTCTCAACGCCGCGCAGGGCGGCGGAACGAAAAGCCCGCACGAGATCGGGAGTCGGAACAAAATACGGCGTCACCGCCAGCAGATTTTTGCGCGCGCCGACGATGGCCTCGAAATAGGTGTCGGCAATCACGGGATCCTCCGTCTCGGGACCGCCGTTGACCACGCGGATCAGCGCCGGACCGCAAGTTTCGATATGGGGAAAATGCTCCTGCGTGAGGAGCGTTTCGGCGTCTTCATCCGTAGCGAAGTACCAATCGCGCATAAAGGCGTACTGCATCTCCTGCACGATAGGTCCGCAAACGTGAAAGTGGTAGTCGCGAATGGGCGCGCGGCCTTTGCGGACCAGATTCTCGTCGTGCAGGTTCAATCCGCCGGTAAAGGCTTCCCGCCCGTCCACAACCAGCAGCTTGCGATGATTGCGGGCGTTGATCTGGAAGGCGCGCTTGAGCGGGTTGGCCTGGGTCCAGGCGACGAGAGAAAGATTGGGCGTGCGCGCATAGCGCGCGAAGAAGAAACTCATCACGGCGCGCGCGCTGCCGAACCGGTCGTAGAGCAGGCGAACGCGCACGCCTTCTTGCGCCTTGGCGTGCAACGCCTCCATGAACTGGCGCCCGACCGCGTCGTTGCCGATGATGTAGGTTTGCAGATGGATATGGTGCCGGGCCGCGCGAATGGTCCGCAACATGGCGGGATAGGCCTCGGTCCCGTCCACCAGCGGCTCGATGCGGTTGCCGCCCAGGAGCGGAAACTCTTCGAGGATTCGGTTCATGGCCCGATGAGTTTCGAGCGCGTACGGATTGGCGGGTTCGGCCGCCAACGCTTCGTGAATGGCCTGCCAGTACACCAGCGGCATGGACGCATCGTCGGCGCGCGCCTGACGGGCGTCTCCCAACTCACGGTTCGATTCCCGTTTACGCCAGCCTTTGGCGGGAATGCGGTCGACGCCGAACATCACATACAGTGCGGCGCCGACAAACGGGAACGACCAGGCCAGGAAGACCCATACCAAGAAGGACGACGACTCCTTGCGGTGCATGAGGGAATGAAATAAAACCAGCCCGACCGCGATGAAATGCAGGACTGTGCCGATCCACAGCCCATGCGAGGGGATCGAGGCGAAAAAGGCATCCACAAAGGCAAGGGGCATAGCCGACACCTAAGGCGGGCGTAGCGCCAACATCATTTGCGACGACTAGACCCGAAAAACAAGCGATGTTCCCTGCTTCGAGGACGCCAGCACCTCCGGCCTGGCGGCAGCCGAACTATGGCGGACCGGCGACACATGCGCCCTCTCGCTACGAAAAGCCCGCGTATATCGGGACTAGCGCTTGGAGAACTGGAAGCGCTTGCGGGCGCCGGGCTGTCCGGGCTTTTTGCGCTCTTTCATACGGGAGTCGCGGGTCAGACATCCGCTGTTCTTGAGCACTTCGCGGAAGGAAGTGTCGGCCAGCGCCAGGGCGCGCGCGATGCCGTGGCGCAAAGCGCCGGCCTGGCCGGCCAGACCGCCGCCGCTGACCTTGGCACAAATATCGTATTTGTCGCGGGTATGCGTCAGTTGCGACGGCTGTTCCAGATATTTGACCAGCGCCTCGCTGCAGAAATATTCGGACACGCCCTTGCGATTGACTTTCCATTCGCCGGAGCCCGGAACCATGCGCACCTGCGCCACGGCGGTCTTGCGACGGCCCGTCGCCGCGATGGTCTCGGCATCCTCTTTTTTCGCGACCGAATCTTTCGTTACAGCTTTCGTCATATTCTTCTCCATTTCCGTCCGCGTACGCGGCGGAGGGTTTCCGATTAAAGACTGGCGACTTTGGGCTGTTGCGCGGCGTGCGGATGCGCCTCGCCGGCATAGACTTTGAGTCGGCTCAAATGTTGACGGCTCAGCTTGTTCTTGGGCAGCATGCCGCGGACGGCCATCGTCACGATGCGATCGGGATGCTGCTGCCGCATTTTGGCCAGCGTGGTTTCCGTGCGGCCGCCTCGCCATCCGCTGTATTTCTGATACGTTTTCAGGGTCTCCTTGCGGCCGCTGAGCTTGACCTTGTCGGCATTGACCACGATCACGAAGTCGCCGGTATCCATGTGCGGCGTGTATATGGGCTTGTCCTTGCCGCGCAGTCGATTGGCGATTTGCGTCGCCATGCGCCCCAGAATGCGATCGCGCGCGTCCACAACCCACCATTCCCGGTTAACGCCCGGATCCTTGGCCAACGTGGTCTTCATTTGGTCTTTCACGGTGCTCCCTCTCGTTTGTGATCGGTAAAAGAACGGAAACTATAGAAAAGAGCGAACACTTGTCAACAGATTTCGCTCATTATTTTCGTTCATAGCGCAAATCCATCTGCTTGGCGGCCCGCGTTTCGTCGGGCCGACTGACACACGTGCTGCGCGGCGCCTGGCGCAACGACTCGGGATCGTCGCGGACCTGCTCCGCGATGGCCCGCATGGCGGCGATGAAGGCGTCGAGCGTTTCGAGGCTTTCCGTCTCGGTGGGCTCGATCATGAGCGCCTCTTCGACAATGAGCGGGAAATAGACGGTGGGCGGATGAAAGCCGCGGTCGATGAGGCCCTTGGCGATGTCCATAGCCCGCACCCCGTGTTCGGCGGCCTGCCGCCGCGCGGACAGCACGAACTCGTGCATACAGGGCACGTCGAACGGCAGATCGTAGGACTCCCGCAAGGCGTGCATCAGATAGTTGGCGTTGAGCACGGCGTTTTCGGCCACTTCCGTCAGGCCCGACGCGCCCAGCAGCATGATATAGGCATAGGCCTTCAGGCACACCGAGAAGTTGCCGTAGAAGGGCGACACATAGCCGACGGAAAGCGGGCGGTCGTAGTCCAGCGCGTACGAGTTGTCGGAGCGCTTGACGACACGCGAGACGGGCAGAAAAGGTTCGAGATTGGCACGCACGCCCACCGGCCCCGCGCCCGGGCCGCCGCCGCCGTGCGGGGTCGCAAACGTCTTGTGCAAATTAACGTGCATGACGTCGATCCCCACATCGCCCGGCCGGAATTTGCCGAGAATGGCATTCAAGTTGGCGCCGTCGTAATATACCAGCGCGTCGTGCCGATGGGCGATCTCGACGACGCGCTCGATGTCGCGATTGAAAATGCCCAGCGTATTGGGATTGGTCAGCATGATGGCGGCGGTCTGTTCGCCGATCATGGATTCGACCGCCCCGATATCCAGCATCCCGGTGGCGGGATCGGTGGGCGTCTTGCGAATCGCGAAACCGGCAATGGCCGCGCTCGACGGGTTGGTGCCGTGCGCTTCGTCGGGAATCAGAACCTCGCGCCGGCTGCGGCCCCGCTGCCGGTGATAGGCGGCCACCATATTCATGCCCGTCATCTCGCCGTGCGCGCCCGCCATGGGATGCAGCGTAAAGGCGTCCATCCCGCATATCTCGCACAGAGCCTGTTCCAGCTCGAACAGAATCTGCAAGGCGCCCTGCGTCAGCAGGCCGCCACGCCGCAATTGCGGCAGAAACGGGTGCAGATCGCGAAACCCTTCCAGATTGGCAATGGTCTCCAGCGCCTTGGGATTGTACTTCATGGTACAGGAGCCCAGCGGATAGAAGCCGGTGTCCACGCCGAAATTCTTGCGCGACAACGCGGTGAAATGGCGCGCGACGTCCAGTTCCGAAAGCTCCGGCAGTTCCGCGTCCGCCTGTCTGCGCAACGACGGCGGGATGGCCATGGGAAATTCGGGCACATCGCAATCGGGCAGCGAAACCCCGCAGCGACCCGCCACGCTTTTTTCGAAGACTACAGCCATAACGTCCTTTCTGTTCCGGCCGCCGACGCCCGCGCCGTCATGGCCGCAGGGCGGCTTCCAGCGTCTCGGCGAAAATTCCGATGTCGCGTTTGGTGCGTTTCTCCGTAACCGCCACCAGCAGCAGATTGGCCATTTCCGGGTAGAAGCGCCCCAGCGGCAGACCGCACGCGATCCCCTGCGCGGCCAGCATGCCGGCCACATGACCGGCGTCCATAGGCAAGCGCAGCACAAATTCGTTGAAAAACGGGTGCTCGTCCAGCGCTTCCACACCCGGTATGGCCCGCAGGCGTTCCAGGGCGTAGCGCGCCTTGGCATGACACAGTTCCGCCACGCGCCGGAATCCGCTCTTGCCCAGCAGGCACAGATAAACATGCGCCCGCAGCGCGCACAGGCCCTCGTTGGTGCAGATATTGGACGAGGACTTCTCGCGACGAATATGCTGCTCGCGCGCCTGCAGCGTCAGCACGAACGCCTCGCGTCCCTCACGGTCGAGGGTGCGACCGACCAGCCGTCCGGGCAGGCGGCGCACCAGTTTGCGCGTCGTGGCCATGAAGCCCAGGTAGGGCCCCCCGAACGCCAGCGGCAGGCCCAGTGGCTGCCCTTCGCCCACCGCGATGTCGGCGCCCGTTTCGCCCGGCGTTTTCAGGCAGGCCAGCGCCGTGGGATAGACCGCGAGAATCACCAGGACGCCTTTCCGGCGACACATCGCGACCACATCGGCGTAATCGTCGGCCACCCCGAAAAAATTGGGGTTTTGCAGGATCACCGCCGCCGTCTGGTCGTTCAGCTCGCGTTGTAGGGCGACGCGGTCGGCCGGAGCGGGCTGCGGCGGCGTTTGCGCCAGTTCAATCGAGAGGTTGGTCGCGTAGGAGTCGAGCATCTTGCGATAGACCGGATTGATGCCGCCGTCGAGCACAATGCGGTTGCGTCCGGTGACCTGCAGCGCCATCTGGCAGGCTTCGCACAGGGCGCTGCCGCCGTCGTACATCGAGGCATTGGCCGCGTCCATGCCGGTCAGGCGGCAGATATCGGTCTGATACTCGTAGACGGCCTGCAGCGTACCCTGCGACAGTTCAGGCTGATAGGGCGTATAGGCGGTATAGAACTCGCTGCGCGAAACCAGCGCGTCCACGGCGGCGGGAATGAAGTGATCGTAAAAGCCGCCGCCCAGAAAACAGGTCAGATGCGCATCGTTGCGCGACGCGATTTCGCGGAAGCGCTCCAGCGTCTCCATCTCCGACTTGGGCGGGGGCAGCGCAAAGGAACGGGGCCGCGCGGATGCGGGGATGCAGCGAAACAGATCCTCGACCGAGTCCGCCCCGCAGGCGCGCAGCATGGCGGCGCGCTGCGGCGCGGTATTGGCGATATAGCTCATGCCTATTTGTCTTCCTTCAGCGAAGCCTCGTATTCGTCGGCGTCCATCAGGGCTTCCACGGCGTCCTCGTCGAAGCCGCGCATCTTGAACAGCCAGCCGTCCTCGTAGGCGCTCTCGTTGACCAGTTCCGGCGCCTCTTCCAGCGCCTGGTTGACTTCCACGATTTCGCCCGCCACCGGCGCCAGGATGTCGCTGGCCGCCTTGACCGACTCGATTACGGCGCATTCCGTACCCGCCTCGACGCTCTCGCCGAGCGAAGGCAGCTCCACAAAGGTAATGTCGCCCATTTCCTCCTGCGCGTGGTCGGTAATGCCGACTACGGCAATGTCCACCTCCACCTTGATCCATTCATGGCTTTTCGTATATTTGCGATCGTCCGGTGTCATAGCCATGCATCCTCCTTGCTTGCTTCTTCAACTTCGCCCCGCCCGCGACGGCACACTCCGCCGCTTGAACTATCGGCAATCTTTCAAATCGGCAAACGTTGTCAAGTATTATCATAAAATTATTGACGATCACTTGACAACCGGAGGGAACGCGCTATGGTGGCGATGTTGATTTTATGGCGGTCTGCGGTCGAACTACGCACGAATCGGGCAACTGCGGAACTCTGCGGCCCAGGCGCGAATCACGCGAATAAAGATGCGTCGCAACTTACACTACGGAACCTGATGAAAAAAGTGCTGATCCCGACAAAACTGGACGCGGTGGCGGCGGAGACGCTGCGCGCCAATGGAC
The DNA here is from genome assembly GCA_964646045.1 of uncultured Victivallales bacterium. Classification (GTDB taxonomy): domain Bacteria; phylum Verrucomicrobiota; class Kiritimatiellia; order UBA8416; family SLMC01; genus CAZYAW01. Next base: position 21,042 of record CAZYAW010000304.1, read on the forward strand.
GCTACGAAGTGGTGCAGGCGTCCGTGCCCCTGGCGACCCTGGCGGCGGAACATGCCGACGCATTCGCCCTGATCGTGCGCAGCGAGGCGGTGACCCAGGCGGAAATCGATCTGTTTCCGCAGATCAGGATTATTGTGCGCGCCGGCGCCGGCTACAACAACATCGACACCCGCTACGCGCGCAAGAAAGGCATCGACGTGATGAACACGCCCGGCGCCAACGCCAACGCGGTCGCCGAAGAAGTGCTGGCCCTCATGCTGGCCGACGCCCGCCACGTGATCGCGGCGGATGGCTCCACCCGCGCGGGCCATTGGGAAAAACAGCGCTTCATGGGCTGTGAAATCGCCGGCAAGACGGTGGGCATCGTGGGGCTCGGCAACATCGGCCAGCTCGTAGCGCGGCGTTTAAAAGGTTTCGAAACGCGCCTGCTGGGCTGCGATCCGTTCCTCACCCAGGAGCGCGCCCAAAAAATCGGCGTGCGACTGACCGATCTGGAAACCCTGTTTACGGAAGCGGACTATGTGACCCTGCACATTCCCGAGACGGCGGAAACGCGCGGCCTGATCGGTCCCGCCCTGCTGGATCGCATGAAAGACGGCGCCACGCTCGTCAACTGCGCGCGGGCCGGCATCGTACAGGAAGACGCCCTGCGTAGTTGCAAGGCGAAAAAGAAACTGCGCTTTCTCAACGACGTGTACGAACGCGACGCGGAAGGCGAGAAGAGCGTACGCGACATTGCCGACATCATGCTGCCCCATCTGGGCGCCAGCACGCGCGAGGCCAACCGCAAGGCCGCCCGCGCCGCCGCCGAGGAACTGATCGATCTCGACCAGAAAGGCGTAACCAGTTTCGTCGTCAATCGCGACATCCCCGAGGGCCTGGACGAAGCCTACTGCCGTCTGGCCCATTCGCTGGGCCGCCTGTGCCGTTGTCTGGGCGGGCGTCAGCTCGCGCCGCGCGAACTGGAAACCACTTTCTACGGAAGCCTCGAACCGTTCTCCGACTGGCTGCTGGTACCGATCGTGGCGGGCATCAGCGACGATTTCGATTCGTCCACGAACTACCGCGAAGCCCGCGCGCATTTGGAGGAAATGGGCATCGAATACACCAATCGCGTCGGCAGCAGCGAAAAAGGTTTCGAAAACTCCATCACGGTGGATCTGATCAGCGAAGTGGACTCCGAAACGCTGCGGCGCACCAGCATTCGCGGCACAGTCACCGAGGGCCTGGTCATGGTCTCGCGCATCAACGAGTTCAACAAGCTGTATTTCGAGCCGGTCGGCCCGATGGTCTTCTTTCTGTACCGCGACCGGCCGGGCGTCATCGGCGCCATCGGCCGCGCCCTGGCGCAGCACGACATCAACATCGAGGATATGCGCAACCCGCACGACCCGGCGACCAACCGTTCCCTGGCCATCCTGCGCGTCAACCGCGAACCGCCCGCCGCGCTGATGACCGAGATCGCCGACGAAATCGAAGCCGTCGCCGCCTTCAGCATACAGGTCTAGACCATGCTCTTTTCCTATCTGGCCGCACTGTTCATTTTCATGCCGATGCTGGAACTGGCCGTTCTTTTCCGGCTCTTCGACCGCGTCGGCGCGGCGCCGACACTGGGGCTGGTCGTGGTCACGGGTTTAGTCGGCGCTTTTCTGGCGCGGCGGGAAGGACTCAAGGCGCTGCAGACGATTCGTCGCGAAAGCGCACAGGGCCGCCTGCCCGCGCCCGCTCTGATGGACGGAGCTTTGATCCTGACGGCCGGCATCCTGCTGATTACCCCGGGCCTCGTCACCGACACCGTCGGCTTTCTGCTGCTGATTCCCTTCGTTCGCGCATGGGTACGCGGCCGCCTGCGCCAGGCGCTGGCGGCCCGCTTTCTTAACATCCCCTGACACGGAGCGCGTCCATGGGTTCCAAAGCCAAGCCTGCCGCCCGACCGGCCTTCCGGCCCCTCTATCTGCTGGCGGGTCTGGCGCTGGCGCCGGTTTGCGCCGTCGTTCTGCGCGTTTTTTTCTTTCTGATTCTGGCGATTCCCGGCGAGGACGACTTCTGGCTGCCCCTCCCGCTGGCCGCCTTCGCGGGCGGCATGGGCGCGTGGCTGCTGCTCGCCACATTCATTAAGGTTCCGACACGGGCCTACATTCTCGCCCATGAACTGACCCATGCCTTGTGGGGAATGATGATGGGCGCCCGCGCCTCGCGCATCCGGGTCGGCCCGGAGCGCGGCAGCGTCCTGCTGAGCAAAACCAATTTCCTGATTGTGCTGGCGCCCTACTTCTTCCCGCTCTACGCCGTGCTGATCATGATCGCCTACGGCGTCGCCAACCTGTTCGTAGCGGCCGAGCGCTACGAAACACTCTGGCTGGCGCTGGTCGGCCTGGCCTGGGGCTTTCACCTGACCTTCACCGCCAGCGCCCTGACCTGTCGGCAAAGCGACGTGCGCGAATTCGGGCGCCTCTTTTCCTGGACGCTGATCTTGACCTGCAACGCGCTGGGCATGACACTATGGCTCATCATGACCACGGCGGTCACCTGGCAGCAAGCCGTCGCCATCGCGCAGCAGGATCTGCTGAAAGTCGTTTCCCTGCTCCGCCCAATGGAGTGGTGAAAGATCGGAGGAGCGGTACCCGGTCAAGGAGTCTCTGTACTCCGTGGTCAGACATTCGGCTGCGAACGCGAACCCTCAGGGTTCGCGCAAAAACAAGTTTGCAGATTTGGACGTGTAGGCGCCCGCCCGGCCAGGCACGAAAACGCAGGAATATTCCCGATATTTCGAGTTTTCGCAACGCAGCCGGGCCGGATGCATCCGCGTCCAAAATGTGAAGTTGTTTTTGCGCGGGCCCTTAGGTCATGCGGTCGTATTGCTTGATCGTCAGCAGATACTTGAGAGGATCGCCCTGCACGTAGCGCCGAATCTGAGCCACCGCGTTTTCACCGCAGCGGAAACGGTAGTCGTGGGTAGGTCCGCCCGTATGCGGGAACAGCAGGCAGCGGTCCAGGCCGCGCAACGGATGATCGGCCGGCAGGGGTTCCTCCTCGAAAACGTCCAGCGCGGCGAACAAGCGACCGCGCCGCAGCTCCGCCACCAGCGCATCGGTATCCACAATGGCGCCGCGCGCCGTATTGACGATGTGGCCGCCGTCTTTCATGGCCGCCAGAATTTGCGCGTCGACCGTATGATACGTATCGGGCCGATTGCCGGTGTGAATGGAAACAAGGTCGCTTTGCACGAACAGATCCTTCAGCGTTGCGACCGGTTCCACCCCGAACTCTTCGCGGTCCTCCGCACTCAGCCAACCGGACAGGACCAGAATGCGCGGGTTGAAGGGGCGTATCATGCGCGCGAATTCACGGGCGATCAACCCGAATCCATACAGACCCACCGTTTTGTCGAAAAGGCCTGCGGGAGTCCTGGTCGCATCGCCGGACCAGGCGCGATCCTCGTGCATGCGCTTCTGCCAGTAGTACACCTGCCGCAGGGAGGCCAGGGTCATCATCAGCGCCGCCTCCGCCACGCTGGCGGCGGGCACATCGCCCCAGTTCGTGACAATGAGCCCCTTTTCCAGGCACTCGCGCGTCACATAGGCCTTCAGCTCGCCCGTCAAGTTAACGAGATACTTGATCTGCGGATGGGCTTCCAGCAAACGTGCCGTCAGTTTTGGGGACGACCAGCCGGTCATCACGATTTCAGGCTGTGTCTCGGCCAGAACCCGGCCGTATTCCTCTTCTGTCGAGTCGCGGTTCAATTCGCAATGCCAAACGGCTCCCATCTCGTCCAGCGCCCGGCGTTCGGAGGCGGCAATCATGGCGTTGACGGTGGACTGCGGCATGGCGATCAGAATACGTTTCATAATCTCTTCCTCGATTCCAGACGCTATGGGTTGATACTGCAAAAAAAACCAAACAAACACGCCTATCATGCCCTGCGGTCATGGCAGAAGCGACAGCTTGAAGCGCGCACCCTCGCCCCTTGACCTCGTCCCGGCCCTGGTCGGGCGCCTCTCATCGTCTCGATCTCCCACCGGAGAAGCGCTTGCAAAACCCCTGGCCCCAAAGCAGCCGCAGTTAGGGACGCTAAACGTCCACAGACGGCTCGGAGCGCCGTCCCTACCCGCAGAAGGGATGCCGACGCCTCCGGAAAACAGAATCGTGAACGCTGACATATGGGTACACAGTCGCCGCGCTTCATGCAAATAAAAAGAAACTGTTTTTTTCGATTGCGTCTCCATAGGCCATACTATACGTTGCGAACCTTCAGGTTTTGTTAGGAATTTATTTGTGTTGTGTTTGCGTTCTAACCGTCTATCGATAGGAGTTGTCATGAAAGAAGTTCTTTCCCTATTCTCCGTTTTCCTGGTTATGGGCGCTGTTGCGCCGGCGGGTCGAGCGGACGATAAGATTCCGCTGCTCTCCAATATTCAAGCCGACCTGTACGGATATGTCAAGTTGGACGCCTCCTACAACACGCAGCGCAGCCTCGCGGGCGACTTGATGTTCTATGTCCTGCCCGAGGGCGAGGACGGCCGCAAGCGCGAATTCCACATGACCGCGCGCGAAACGCGTCTGGGCCTCAATTTGTCCGTACCCGGCGAGACCGCCTACCATGCGAGCGGCAAACTGGAAATCGACTTTTACGGGTCCGGCGGCAGCGACAATTCGCCCCTGCCGCGTATGCGTCTGGCCTACGCGACACTGACCCGCAACGATTTTTCGCTGATGGCCGGTCAGGACTGGGACACATTGATTGCCATGGGACCGGGCTATGTCATTCTGCCGCGCATTGTCAATTTTTCCTATCTGGCCGATGCCGGCGCGCTCGGGCTGCGGCGGCCGCAGATACGATTGACGTGGGATCGTGCGAATACGGACGGACCCCGTCTGATTGCCAAAATCGCGGCCTCGCGCACCATCGGCCAGGACCTGGACGGCGACGGCCATAACGACGGGGCGGCGGCCGGTCTGCCGACCGCTCAGGGCAATCTGATCCTCGTCGCGCATCCGTTCGGCGCAAGGAAAACGATTCTGAGTCTGGCGGGTCATGCTGGATCCGAACGCTGCGCCGCCTATACG
>CAZYAW010000305.1:0-6303 GCA_964646045.1 uncultured Victivallales bacterium
ATCCAAGGCAAATACGCAAAAATTTGGCCGGTTGGAAATTCCTTGTTGGATATTGGATATTCAGTCCCCCGAAAAACCTGATGGAGCCTGCGAAATCACAAGGCCCCACTGAATTCTGAATGCCTGAGTAGTTACAAATTGTTTTTGCGCGGGCCCTTAGGGCCGGCCCCCGGCGGGAGCATGGCCTTGTACGTTCACGAAATAGAGAATGCTTTCCAGTTCCATTTCGAGGTTGATGTTGTTGACGCAACAGGTTCCATCGGTGCGCAGACGAATGGGCGCGAAGTTAAGCACGCCTTTGATCCCCGCCTTGACCATCAGGTCGAAGACCTCCTGCGCGACCAGATCCGGGACCGCCAGGATGCCGACTTCGATGTTGTTGATGCCGACAAAGGGCGTCAGTTCCTCCATGGGCAGAACGGGAATGGCCTGCGCCGCATTTTGCTTGGAGGGATCGATGTCGAAGCAGGCCGCCACTTTGATGCCGTCCCGTTCGAAGCCCTTGTAATGGAGCAGGGCTTTGCCCAAGTTGCCCGCCCCGGCGATGATGACCTGCTGCACGATGTTCTTGCCCAGAATGATGTTCAGTTTTTCGAGCAATTCGTCTATGTTGTAGCCGCCCCGCTTGTTGCCCGTGATGCCGAACATGGAGAAGTCCTTGCGCACTTGCGAAGACGTGCAGCCCACGGACTCGGCCAGATAGTCGGAGAACATCTTGGCGAACCCCAGCGCTTTGAAGCGGTGCAAGGCGTTCTTGTACTTCGACAGACGAGAGATGACCTTGCGATTCTTCATGTTCATCATACTTCACCTCTGATAGATCGGTCGGGGCGTATACTGGGTATGCAGCAGTTCGTGCGATTGCGGACCCAGCGGCTTGCCGAGAAAATCGGTGTACAGGCGCTGGATATCCGGATTTTCATGCGAGCAGCGTTTTTTGCTGCCGGCATCGTCGCGATAGAGGCCCTGCGCGCGCCGGGCTCGAATCTCGTCGTTGGCTCCGTAGGGCTGACCGCCGCCGCCGACACAGCCGCCGCGACAGGCCATGACCTCTATGAAGTCGTAGGGAGGCGGCTCGCCCTTCTCCTTGGCGGCCCGTATGCGATCCAGCACGGAGGCGATGTTGACCATGCCGTGCGCGACGGCGACCCGCACCGGCTTGTCGTTGATGTTGTACGTGGCGGACTTGACGCCTTCCAGTCCGCGAACTTCCTTGAACTCGACGGTTTCAAGCTCTTTGCCGGTCAATAGCGACTGCACCGTGCGCAAGGCGGCTTCCATCACGCCGCCGGTGGCGCCGAACAAAGTTCCGGCTCCGGCATAGGATCCGAGAATGGAGTCGGCCTGTTCCTCGGGCATCTTGCGGAATTCGACGCCGGACGCCTTGATCATGCGCGCCAGTTCGCGCGTGGTCAGCGAGACGTCCACATCCTGCTGGCCGCTGCTGAACATGTCGCGGGAGCGCTCGATCTCGAATTTCTTGGCCGTACAGGGCATGATCGAGACCATGTAGATGCTCTTGGGGTCGAGGCCCTCCTTTTGGGCGTAATAGGTTTTGGCCAACGCGCCGACCATGGCGTGCGGCGATTTGCAGGTGGAAAAATTTGGGATCAGATCGGGATAGAACTTCTCCAGGTAGTCCACCCAGGCCGGGCAGCAGGACGAGATGAGGGGCAGGGGAGCCGTCTGCTTGGTGAACCGCTCGATAAATTCGCTGCCTTCCTCCATGATGGTCAGGTCGGCTCCGAAATTGGTGTCGAAGACGGCCTTGAAACCCAGACGCCGCAGGGCGGCATACAGTTTGCCGGTCAGCAGTTCGCCCGGTTCATAGCCGAAGGCCTCGCCGATCGCCACGCGTACGGCGGGGGCAATCTGGGCCACGCAATGCTTGGTCGGATCCTGCAAGGCGTTCCAGACCGGCTCGTTGTCGGATTTCTCGTAGATGGCGCCGACCGGACAATGCGCGGAACACTGTCCGCACTTGATGCAGGGACTGTCGTTGAGCTGCACGTCGGCGGCCGGCGCAATCCGCGTGGTTTCGCCGCGGCCCAGAAATTCGAGCGCCCAGACGTTCTGCATCTGCTGGCAGACAATGGCGCAACGTCCGCACAGAATGCACTTTTCCGGATTGAGCACTATGGATGGCGTGGACGTGTCTTGCGGCAGATCGCGCAGTTTTTGCGGATAGGGAAACTCGCGGATGCCGAAATCGGCGGCCAGCCGTTGCAATTCGCAGTTCTGATTGCGGCTGCATTGCAGGCAGTCGTTGGGGTGGGTGGAAAGGATCAGTTGGATGACCGTGCGGCGAACACGATAGATCTCGGGGTCGTGCGTGATGATGCGCATGCCTTCCTCGACCGGGGTCGCGCAGGCGCGCAGCATCTTGTTGGCGCCTTCGCATTTGACTACGCAAATGCCGCAGGCCGCCCAGGGCGGCAGGTCGGGATGACTGCAAAGCGTGGGTATGGCGACCTGGACCTTGCGCGCGGCTTCCAGAATCGTTGCGCCCTTGTGAATTTTTACGGGGATGCCGTTAATGCTGCACAATATCGTTTCCATGGTCTGTTTCCTCGCGACTTTCCCAGGAACGGGCGGGCCGCCCGTCGTTCCATTTTCCATTTGCCGTCGGCGCCGGTCCGACGGGCTCCTACAATTGACAGCGCGATGCGCCTCTCTGCTAAGACTTGACGACCGCGCCGAATTTACAGGCCTCCAGGCAGGCGCCGCACTTGATGCATCGCGACTGATCGATGACGTGCGTTTTCTTGCGCTCGCCGCTGATGCAGTTGACCGGACAGCGCCGCGCGCAGACCGTGCAGCCGATGCAGGCTTCGGGGTCGATCGTATAGACGACCAGATTCTTGCATTTGCCGGCCGGACAGCGCTTGTGGAGCACATGCTCCATCAGCTCGCTCTCGAAATGGCGGATGACGGAGAGCGCGGGATTGGGCGTGGTCTGACCCAGTCCGCACAGGGAGGCCTTCTGCATGGCGAAGGCGATGTCCTTGATTTTCTCCAGATCCTCCTCGCTCGCCCGACCCGACGAAATTTTCTCCATGTAGTCGAGCAACTGGCGCCCGCCAATGCGGCAGGGCGCGCACTTGCCGCAGCTTTCGTCCACGGAAAAGGCCAGGTAGAACTTGGTGATGTCGACGACACAGTCGTCTTCGTCCATGACAATCATGCCGCCGGAGCCCACGATCGAGCCCAGACTCGAAAGGTTCTCGTAGTCGATCGGGGTGTCCAGTTGGGAGGCGGGAATGAGGCCGCCCGAGGGCCCGCCGGTCTGCACCGCCTTAAAAGCCCTGCCGTTTTTGATGCCGCCCCCGATGCCGTATATGATTTCACGCAAGGTTGTGCCCATGGGCACTTCGATGAGACCCGAGTTCTTGATCTTGCCGGTCAGCGCGAACACTTTGGTGCCCTTGGACGTCGCCGTGCCGATTTGCGCGTACCATGCGCCGCCGCGCGTAATGATGACCGGTATGCTGGCCAGCGTCTCGACATTGTTGATGACCGTCGGCTGATCCCACAGGCCCTTGACCGCCGGGAAGGGCGGTCGCGGTTTCGGCATGCCGCGTTTCCCTTCCGTCGAGGCGATGAGCGCGGTCTCCTCGCCGCAGACGAACGCGCCCGCGCCCAGTCGGATTTCGATGTCGAACGAAAAATCGGAGCCGAGAATACGCTCGCCCATCAGTCCGTATTCCTTGGCCTTGCGAATGGCGGTTTGCAGCCGCTCGATGGCCAGCGGGTATTCGGCGCGAATGTAAATGACGCCTTGTTCGGCGCCCACCGTCCGCCCGGCGATCATCATGGCCTCCAGCACGGAGTGCGGGTCGCCTTCCAACGTGCTGCGGTCCATGTAGGCGCCCGGATCGCCTTCGTCGGCGTTGCACATCACCGTTTTGCCCTGGCCGGGGGCTTCCTTGGTGAACTTCCACTTGAGCCAGGTCGGAAAACCGGCGCCGCCCCGTCCGCGCAGTCCGGAGGTTTTAAGTTCGGCAATGACATCGTCGGCGCTCATTTCGAAGAGCGTCTTCTCCAGCGCCGCATAGCCGTCGCGGGCGATGTATTCGTCAATGGATTCGGGATCGATCACGCCGCAGTTGCGCAGGACCACCCGCACCTGCTTGCGGTAGAAGCCGATGTCCTCGATACGGGCGAGCTTGTTGCTCTCTTCCCCGCGGTACAGCAGACGTGTCACCGGGCGTCCCTTGACCAGATGTTCTTCGACGATTTCCCGCGCGTCCTGCGGGCGCACCTGGACATAAAAGGTTTCTTCCGGCAACACCTTGACGATGGGACCCTTCTCGCAAAATCCGAAACATCCCGTCTTGACCACCTGCACGTCGTTTTGCAGTCCCGCCCCGGCAATGGCGTCTTTTAGGGCGCCCGCCAGTTCCACGCCCTTGTTGGATTCGCACGCCGTCCCGGCGCAGACCAGCACATATTGTTTGTAGGCCATGATGGTTTTCCTATGCTTGCTGTTGTTTCCGCCTATTCTCGCGTACGGAACCGTCTTGTTACGAAGGCAAATTCATGATGTCGGCCGCCGGCTTGTCGAACATGTGTTCGCCGAGCAGTTCACCCTTGACCACGTGGGAATCCACGATGCGGCGTCCGACTTCTTCGTCCACATTTCCGTACACGACGCCCGGCATGCCGGGCGCGACCACTTCCACCGTCGGTTCGCTGGCGCACAGTCCCATGCAGCCGGTCTGCTTGACGACCACGTTTTCCAGGCCCAGTTCCCCGATGCGGTCTACAATGGCGCCAAAGGCTTTCTTGGCGCCCGCCGCGATCCCGCAGGTGCCCATGCCGACAATGACTTCGGTGCGGCCCGCGCCGGAGTGGCGCTGCGACATCTCCTTGCGTTTTTCCTCGCGCAGTTTGCGCAGATCCTCAAGCGTCATGGCTCCCATGGCTGTTTCCTTCCCTGTCTCGTATGGCCTCTTCGCAGGAGGCCACGTATTGTTTCGCCAAATTCAATGAAACCGCGCTGTCGATTTCGCCCAGCGTCTCCGCATCGTAAATCTGGTCGCCCAGCGCGGCATGCACGCTCAGGCGCCCCGATGCTTGGCGACAATGGCGGCCAGATCCTCCGGCTTCAGGTTCCCGTACACCTCTCCGTCCACCGTCATGACCGGCGCCAGCCCGCAGCAACCCACGCAGCGAACGGCGCCTACGGAAAACTCGCCGTCGTCCGAGGTTTCGCCGCAACCGCAGCCCAGCAACGCTTCCAGTTCATCGACGAGCTGCTGCCCACCCTTAAGGTAGCAGGCCGTTCCCATGCAGACGGCGATCATATGCCGCCCCGGCTGGGTCGTCTTGAAATAGTGGTAAAAGGTGATCACCCCGTAGATCTTCGCGACCGGCACATCCAGCAGGGCCGCCGTCTCCATGGCGATTTCTCGCGATATGTAGCCAAACGATTCCTGAACGCGATGCAGCACCATGATCAGATTGCCCGGCCGCTCTTTCCACTCCGCAATAAAAGCCTTTAGCTCCGGCGTCAGTTTCTGCTGATTCGCGGCCGCCGCCTGCTCTTTGTTCTCTGCCTTCTTCACGTTATCCTCCCGCCGTTTGGGACCCGCCCGCCATGCCTGTGCGCGACGCGTGGCGCCGCGCAAAAAAGACCCGTGGCCACTGTTGCCGGACATTGCTATCTCATTTCTCCGACGCATGCAAGTGTTTTATGATTTTTTTCACAAAAAATATGAAGTATTACCTTGAAGGGCCTTGTGAATTATGTCAATGTGTCTTCGTTGTTATGGTCGCAAAATCCGGTTGGTTTTGGTATTTGGAACAGGCCGTTTGCCTGTTTTGTCAACATTCAGGGCGGATGCGTGCCGCCGTAGCCTCTTGGCGAAGGCGTAAGTTTGCGCTACTTGGTGCCCAACCCGCCGGATTCTGCGGTCATCGGTTTATTGCGCAAAGAAAGAACATAACCGCTCAATGCGGAAGGCGTTTGGGGCAGGGCAACGGTTGCGGGCGCTAAAGATGGCGCTGCCCGAGAAAGAGCCATCTTGTCTCTGAATCGCTCGTCATCCGACCTCGTCGGCCGGCCGACGAGATCGGCCCTGCTTACCAACCTTCCCGTATTAGTATTTCAGGGCAGGCGGTTTGATAACGTTCGAAACCGTTTGCGTCGGCTGCGGGCCAGGCGCCTGGGATTGCAGAACGGATACACCAGCGCCAGACCGGCCGCAAACCCGCCGACATGCGCCCAGAACGCGGTTCCGCCGCCAACGTTGCCCGTGTCGGTCAGTCCGCCCAGTATCTGAAGCAGAAACCAGTAGCCGA
>CAZYAW010000306.1:0-10567 GCA_964646045.1 uncultured Victivallales bacterium
ACGCTTACGGTATCGATCATGGCCTTGTACTGCGGGAAACACACTTCGCCTTTGCCTCGTTTCTTCCCGATACACATACATGAAATGGTGATACGGCAGTCAATTCTCAATCCTTGACAATTCAATCAGCGCCATATTGATATTCTCAATTAGCACAGATCGCGACCGGTCGTATAACATGCGATTTTCAAGGCTTTTGCAACACAATAATAAGGCGAATCCGTATCAGCCTGTATTTTTTTACGACCGGTCGTATAACATAATAAGGAGAATGAGATGAGAATTAAACTGGATAAAGATAGCGATGCTCTATATTTTCGATTGGATGACAATCGGATTGTTGAATCGGAAGAAATTCGACCAGGAGTCATTCTTGATTATGACGAGAATGATAAGGTTGTTGGTGTTGAATTTCTCGGCGTATCGGCACGAGCCACCAAGGATGAGCTTTCCACGATGCAATTTCAAACTGCATAACAAGTGCGCTCCCAACAAAGCAATACAGGCTAAAAATGCTCGCGCATTTTAGCCTGAACGCAGACGTTGGGGCAAGATGATGAATGAGACGAACGATAGCCTGAGAGCGCCGCTGGCGTTCCTCATCGGAATACTCTTTCTTGAGGGGCTCTTCACCCCGAAGCGGCTCAAGGCTGAGGTTCGCTCCCCAAAAAACGCTTGACGCTGTTCACCAATACGTTAACTTCCCCGCAATGAGAAAAACCCTGTTCTATACAACGGCATCGGGGCGTAGCCCTGTTCGGGAGTATCTCAACACGCTCCCGGATAAGGCTGTACAGAAATCGCATGGATATTGCGGGCCATTCGAGATCTGGACCGAGTTCCTGCCAGCTATCTGAAGAAACTCGTCAACACGGATGATATCTGGGAAATTCGAGTTGATGTCGGCAGGAACATGTTCAGGTTGCTGGGATTTTCCATGAACAAGAGTTGATTGTGTTGACCAACTCGTTTCAGAAAAAGAGCCAGAAGACCCCGCAGGGAGAGATTCGTCTTGCGGAAAAGCGGAAAGCGGATTATTTGAACCGGAGGAAGCATAATGGATGATCTGGAAAAATATATTGAGACTCGCAAGAAGCGGTCCGCTGCGTTTGCCGACGGATTTGAAATCGGCTATGAGCAATTCAAGATCGGCGTCATTCTTCGCGCTGCGCGGGAAGAGTCAGGTCTGACGCAAGACGAGCTTGCCGAACGTCTTCATACTAAGAAATCCGCAATTTCCAGGGTTGAAAACCATGCGGAAGACATCAGGCTCTCCACTCTCGAAAGGTTTGCCGAAGCAATCGGTAAACGCCTGACATTGAAGATTGCATGAGCGAACAACACATCAGAGATTGTCGCTAGCCCTGAAAATAAGCGAGGTTTTCGTCGCGAGAGTGCGCAAACGTCTGTGGATGCGGCACTTGAGACGGGGCTGAGGGTATGTCTTGCCTTGGCTCCGGGTAGACTTGCCGACCTTTCCTCGACAATTTCAACTTGGATATCCGGGTTTCAAGCTGTCCGAGCCGCTTTCGGAAGCCAAGCCATTCCCCTGACTTGGGATTTTGAAATAACGATTGCAGGCCGCCATGCGCATTGCCGCAGGTCCCCCGCTCGCGGCGTCTCACGAATCGCCCTGCAATGCGACCAGCCGTACAGGACCGAGCAGACCGCAGGGTTCGAGAGGCCAGTGGCTCGCGTCAAAGGATTTATACTGCCGGTCGACGAAATTAATGTCCTCGAAGATCCGCCAGGCGACCCCGCGACGGTCCAAATCGCGAATCCTGTTGGCGCCCAGGCTGGTTACCTCCACTTCCAGAGCATTCCCTGTGGCGCGAAGGCCCGGTAGAAGCGTCGTAAACGACGGCCCGATCAGCGTCGCCACGTCCCGGTCGTTCAGTCGGACGCGGGCGCTCGAATGCACCGCGCCCAGGTCCAGCCGCCATTCCGGCCCGACCGCCGGCGCGTCGAAGATCAGCCGGTACAGGGCCGTACCGGCGAAACGTTCGGCGGCTCCGCCTCGATCCGTCCACGAAGCGAGCTCTTCCGTCTCGTAGGCGGCCGGCAAATCCGGGCCGCCTTCGATGAACTCGACCCGCCATCGGCCCGCCAGCGTGTACTCAACGCCCGTCGGCATGCGGTACGACCAGTTGGCCGCGGCGACTTTGTCCGCCGTGAACGTCCGCAACACGCACGAAGCTCCCGGCTGCAAATCCATACGAACTTCGCACGTTGTATCCCGCCGCCGTATCTGCGCGAGGCCCGTCTTCCCCGACATGGGATCCATGATGAGAAGCGCATCGCACGGTACGGCCAGTTCCGTCCATTGATCCAGCGGACGGGTTCCGCTGTTCGTCACAAAGTAGTGATGGCCGGCGCGATGGCGGCGGCGGACGAACAGCGCTCCGGGACAATCGACCAGGGGTTCGCGTGGAACGCCGATATGCGCGAGGGCCCTATCGACATCCGCGCACGACTTGACTTCCGCCATCAGTTCCTTGAATCGGTCGCGCCGTTCCGTCAGACGCTCCAGGCCCGGCACGTCTGCGGGCGGCGGAGACAGAAAAACAACCGGCGCCCCCTGCCGGGAGAGACCGACCAGCGTCTCCAGCAGTTTGACCGGCATGAATTGGCAGGGCGGCACGACCAGCGCCCGGTAGGCGCCCCCGCGCGTGGCCAGCCTCCCGTCCGCAACCTTGATCTCCCCGATCTGGCGATCGGAGATGTAATCGAAACAGTACCCGCGCTTCCAGAGATGGCGAAAGGTCTCCATCGCCTGCAACGAGCGCAGCCAGGCGCCGTCAATGGCCAAACGATCCGCGAGCGGACGATCCGGATTATGCAAAATGTCGTGAAAGGGGAAATAGACCAGCAGATCGTTGTCCGGCTTGCCATCCTGCAGAACGGACTGGCAGCGCGTCACGTATTCGTTGAGCTTGCCGAAATCGCGCCAGACGGGGTTCTGCGGATTGAATTGGGCGGAGGCGTAGAAAAGCCAGCCGGGCCATGCGGCGTCCACCGGCGAATACGCCGTGCCATGATAGACGTGGTGATTGATGCCCGAGACGAAAAGGTTGTCCGCCAGCGCCTTGGCGTCCGCCAGGGATACGTGATAATGTTCCTTGAGCCAGGTACAGGTTTCCGACGAAATCAGGGGCCGGCCCGCCACATGACCGGCGGAGGACGCGAACTTGGAAACCAGCGGCGTGTCGGCCGCGATGGCCCCGAACACCTCGGTCTCCGGAATATCGGCGGCCGCATAGAGATCCAGCAGATTGCCGGGCGACCCGTGGGCCTGGTTGCGGCTGAGCTGACCCAGCTCGTGGCACCATGCCGACCAGGGGCCGATGAACGATTCGAGCGCCATCTCGGCCAAGGTCAGTTGCAGATCGTATTTGACGCGCGCGTGAATCTCCGCGTCGCCCCGTCCGACCAGTTCCGGCAGACGGTCGTTCAGGTCGTATCCCCTTTTTTGGCGGAAGACGTCGAACAACTCCGGACAGGCGTCCGATGTATATTCCCATGAATCATGAAACTGCGCCCGTATGCCCAGCTCTTTAAAGGCGGGAGCGAAGTGATCGACGACCGCCTGCAGCGACGCCCGGCTGAAAGGATTGAAAGATCGGCCGGTTCCACCCGGTCCTGCGCGCTTCACCTGCTCGCCGGACGGCCGGATTTCGGCCCGGTAGCCGGATTGCGTATCCGCCTCCTCGATCGCCAGTTTCGCCGCGGCCACGCGGTCGGCGATGAAGGCTCCTCCGATACGCCACCCGCTGCCGAGCGCCAGATCGACTTTCATGCCGAGACGCTCGGCTTCGGCAACGGTGTGCCCGACCATGTCGCACCATGCGGGAGACAGATATTCGATGTTGCGGCGGCCCTGGCCCTTGACGCCGTAGATGCCGGCAATCTCGACGCCGCCGAGGCCGGCCTGACGGTACATTCCCATCAGGCGCGTCAAATTTTTCTTGTCCACCGCGCTGCCCAGCCACCACCAACGCGTCCACGGGCGCGTCTCGGGGGTCGGCTCCGGCCAGGCGATTGGATCCGTATTCATCTTGCCGCCTCCACAGACTCCTGTTGACTTTTCATGCGTCATTGTAGATCCTTCAGCCGCATCGTGAACAAAGACACCGCGATATGAATATTGTCTCCTGATCTGATAGCCCTTTGTAAGCCTGTTATCAACTCAAAAAGCCATGGCCATCCGTTTGACTGACAACATGCAAGATCGACCATCATCATCCGACAAGAGCGCGGCACTGACGCGCAACGAATCGCATGAACATCCAGCGATTCCGGCTCGCGCCGTGATGAATTCTCCGGCTACCGTGGTGATTGCCGATAAATGCGGGGCGCCCTGCTGCACGATATCGGCAAACTCTCCGTTCCCGACACGATGCTGCTCAAAGCGGGACCCTTGACGGCTGCGGAAAAAAAGACGGCGCAGTCGGCGTTCCCGAGGCCTCCGGCTTGCCGTAAAGGTATTCGCTATGGCCGAGGGAAAGACACGCGGCGGCACAGGTTTTTTCGTCAAAGCGCGAACAGAGTCCGAAACATGTACAGTGCAGGGGGCAACGTCGCGACGGAAACCCCGAAACTGGCCAGCAGCAACTGACCGGCGAGGCGCGGGTTGCCGTTCATGCGGGCCGATATGGCGGGCGTGGCCGACACGGGCGGCATGGCGCATTGTAGAAAAATCATGAAGCCGAGGCGCGCGGAGGGACGCCAGGCCGCCAGAACGGCCAGCGCCAGCAGCGGCCAAAGCACGTTTTTGACCGCCACAAAAATCAGAATCTCGCGCCAGTAAACCTGACGGGTGGCCAGGAACTCGCGTCCGAGTCGACTGCCTATGGTCATCATGATGAGCGGAATGGATATCTGCCCGATTTGCTCCAGCCCGGACACGGCGAATTCCGGGATGAAGGCGTCGGCGCGCGTGACGCGCAAAAGAATGGCCAGCGCCGTAGCCCATAGCGCCGGATGGAGCCGAATCGGCGGGCCGGCCGGGTCCCGTATCGGCCGGTAGAACCAACCGCTGGTGCTGAAAAAAACGGCGGAGAAGAGCATGGTAAAAAGAATGAGATCGACCAGGACCGGGGAAGCCGGGCCGTACATCTGCCGAATCAGCGGGATCGGCAGGAACAAGGCGTTGGGATAGAAGAGCGACAGGGCGAATTCACGGCGATAAGCAGGGCGCACCGCGCGGGCCAGCAGCAGAGCGGGCCCCAGCGTGACCGCCGTAAAGACCAGCCAGGCCGCCGGCCAGCGCCACCAGTCCGTATGCGCGACGGGATCGAACTGCCGCAACAGAACGGACAACAGCAGGCAGGGAAAGGCGACATCCAACGCCAGCGAGGACAGCTTGCGATCCGTCTCCTCGCTCCACGTGCCGCGTCGGCCCAGAATCCAGCCTACGGCCATCATCATGAACACGGCGGCCACGGCGCCGAAAGCGGTCCAGGCCACTGGCATCATCGCCCTCGCGGCGAATCCGTCGCCTGCGGCGGCTTGCGGGTGCGAGCGCGCCCCTGCGCCCAGGCAAAGGGCGCAAAGGTTGCCAGGTTCAGCCAAAAGGTTTTCCAACTGTCGGGAGCGCGCCAGATCATGGAGGCGTAACGCGCCAGTGTGGCGGGCCGCATAAAGTAGGCGCGATAGAAGCGCGCGAACAGATCTTCCAGTTGTTCGTGGGTCATCCCGCGAGGCACGAACTGAAAGTTCAGGCAGTCCATTTTGTCCCAGTCCTCGTCGAATTCGCCCAGGTCGCGAACGGATTCGTACAAGGCGGAACCGGGAAACGGCGTGAAACGCGCGATGCCGATTTCGTCCAGCGGCAGCGCCAGAACATAGTCCATGCTGCGCCGTACGGCGGCTTCGCTCTCGCCGGGCAGACCCATCATGAGGAGCCCTTTGACACGCATGCCGGCTTTCTTGATTTCGCGAACGCGTTCGGCCAGCAGAGCCAGATCGGGGTTTTTGCGATGACAGGCCAGCGTTTCCGGGTCGCCGGTTTCAATGCCGAGACTGACCGTCCAGCAGCCGGCGCGCTTCATTTTGCGCATAAGCGCAAAATCGATATGTTCCGCCCGCACCGCGCAGTTGAAGGTCATCCGCAAGGGCTGCGCGACGAGCCGATCACAGAGGATCTCCACCCGTTCGCGGTCGTAGGTGAACTGGTCGTCGTAGAAAGTGACGTGGCGAATGCGATAGCGTTCCTTGAGAAACTGAAGATGACGATACACGTAGTCGGCCGAATTGAAGCGAAAACTGCGGCCGAATACCGAGCGGTCGCAGTAGGTGCAGGCGTAGGGACAGCCGCGACTGGTAACGACCGAGGCGGCCGGGGTTCGCGGATAGCTGAAGAGCGGCAGTCGATAGACGGCGGGAAAACCCGCCAGTTTGTCGTAGGCGGGAAAAGGCAGGAGGTCCAGATCGAGTTCGACCAAACTGCGGCGCCCTCTATAAACGGGGCGTCCAAGCCCGTCCCGATAGACCAGTCCCGCAATTTCCGCGGCGCGGTCCAGCCCTTTCTCCATCAGTTCGGCCAACGCCAGTTCGCCCTCTCCGACGATCAGCGCGTCGATCTCGGGGAACGGCTCCAAAACACGTTCCCGCAGCGCCGAGACGTGCGGGCCGCCCAACACGATACGCGTATCCGGCGCCCAGGCGCGTACAAGGCGACAAACGCGCACGGCGTCGTGGAACAGCGCCGTCGTGCAGCTTATGCCGAGCCATCCGGGCTGCGCCGTTTGCAGACAACTGCACAACGCCCGATCGGCCGCTTCGGCATCGCCCAAGGTATAGGCGTCCAGAATGTCCGCTTCAAATCCGCGCGTCTCGATATAGGCCGCCAAACTGGCCAGACCGAGCGGCGGGGTCGCACTGGTCAGTCGCAACACGCGTTTATTGCAGGTCTGCGCGGCCAGTCCCAGCGGCTGAAAAAGCAAAATGCGTCGATCATTTAAATCTGTATGCGGCATATCCTGCTCTTCGTATGGTGCGTTTAACGGCGGACAAACGTTCCCGGGGTCGCGCCGCATACAAGAACCGGACGACGATCACGGAAACGGTCGGCATGCTTTCCGGCATCGTCTCGCCCGACTTGCGATCCCTTCCGCGCAGGCGCCGAGGGCTCAGCGACCGCGAGCCACCACTTTGATCTGGTCGTTGCCCATTTCGACTTCCGCCAGAAAGGCCAGTCCTTTCCAGTCGTTTTCCTGAACCATGCGGCGATGCAGGCGCCTGACCAGACTGCGCCGGAACGGACCGCTTAGCGGCAGGCGGCCCATGCGGGCTTTCACCACGCCCACGCCCCCGGCGCCGGCGGGAACCAGCGTCAGTTCGTAGGTCTTCGGAGGTTTCAGTTCGAAACCGAAGAGAGAGAAGCTGAACCATTCCGACTGCAGATGCAGCCGGGCGTACCCGGGCTGAATGTCAACACTGGCCCGTCCGACATCTTTGAGTCGGTCGGCCTTGACCAATGCGAGGTAGCCGTTGACGTCTTTTTCGTCGAACGTGGCGGAGACGGCCTGGCCACTGCGCAGTCCGCCAAGCTGCCGCAACAGGCTTTCGACGCGGCGCCCGCCGACCCGTGTTCCGCTCTCGCCCAAAGGACCCGCCGTCGGGATCATGGCAAGCACGACTAGCAGGGCGACCAGCAGGCCGACGCCGAGCGCGATTTTGCGCCAGTGTCGCGCGAACCAGCTTTTGTCCTGCATGACTTCGACAATGACATCCTGCGACATGTGCGACAGGTCCAGTTTGCCGCCGCAGCTCTGACAAAATACCCGGCCCAACGGATTGTCCGTCCCGCATTTTTGGCAAATCAGCATTACGAACCTCCCTTGGCGGCTTTCTTAACCGGCTTGGTTTCGGCCTTGGGTTTCTTATCCGACTTGACATCCGGCTTGCTGTCCGACTTGCTGTCCGATTTGCTGTCCGATTTGGAATCGGACGACGATTCGCCGGATCGTTCCTTTTTGGAGGCGGCCTCATAGCCGGGGCTGCGGTAGTCGGTGAGATAGAAGCCGCTGCCCTTGAAGATCAGGCCGGCTCCGCTGCCAATGAGGCGGTTGACTTTGCCGCGACATTTTTCGCAGCGTTTAAGCGGCGCGTCCGTCATGGACTGGAAACGTTCGAAATGATGGCCGCAACGGGCGCATTCGTATTCATAGGTCGGCATAGGGCGTATTCTCCAGTGTTGCGGCAACCGCAAACGAGGGTTACTGCGGAATGGAACTCAAAACGGCCTCGGATATGGTGCGGCCGTCGCTCAAAATAGGGGTTTTCCTGGGCAGCCAGGCCCGGCGCTGCGCGCTGGCGATGAGCCGATGGCCGCGGGTGAAGAACAACAGCATATCGAGCTGGGCGGCGACCAGAAAAAAAGGCGCAGACAGGGAATAGACGCGCATGATTTTACGTTCGTCCCCGACCTCCGCCGCGCGGCGCGCCCGCGCCTGAACGCAAAGGTGCAGACATTCCACAAAAAAACGCCGGAACCGATTCATACTGTGCAAGTCGAAGCCGTTTTTCAGCATGGCGAAAAGCTCCGATTCCGTAAAACCCGGATGATGCGTCCCGTCCGTTCTGCGCGACGGGTCGAGCCAGCGGCGCAAGGGACGCACCGGCGTGAGCGGTTTGCGGTTCATGGTGGTCAGCACCAGCTTGCCATTGGGTTTCATCATGCGATGGCATTCGGCAATGAAGGCCTCGCTGTCATCCACGCGATCCAGCATGTCGGCGACCACAATGACGTCGAAATCTTTCTTTTTGAAGGGCAACGCGTTTTTCTTGAGCGTATGCACATTGTCCGACAACAGCGCGCGCGCCGCCGCCGCGGATTTTTCCTGCGCCACCACGGTATGCCATGTTCCGCCGGTCCGACGCAAATGGTAGCTCATCATGGCGTTGTCCAGCCCGATATCCAGGCAAGTCAGCCCGTCGGTCTTGCCCACCGCCCGCACCAAACGGTCCAGAACGGCCCGCATGGGCGGCGAACGCCGGAACACGAAGGCGTCCCGCGCCGCTTCCATGGGCAATGAGTTCATAAGCGCAACCCTCTCTTCTCCATTCGTACACTTGACCGAGTTAGATAACCCGAAGCCGGCGGAGGCGCAAGCAAAAACTCACGGCAATACCCCGGAAAACGCAGAACCGACTGCCACAGTCCGCTCTGCGCCAGAGGAACGAGCCATACGGCCGCGGCCGCATAGCACAATAGCCCGCCAGCCGCCGTCCACAGCAAGCCGACGCCCCTGCGCGACACCGCGCAATACCCCGCACCAAACGCCTGGACGCTCCAATGCCCGACGACCCCATAGACCAGTATCGCGCCGACAATCGCCACTACGGCCGGCAGACTCGCCGCGCGTCCTCCGGCCATCCAAATTAGAACGGACTGCAATTCCACGATGATCGCCTGCATGTTGTTTCTCCCTTTCGCGACCGCCAATGCCGCGGCCTCAGTATCCCCTGTTTCCATTCGCGTTCTACGGCGAAGGCAGGGGGGTCGTGCGGCGTACGCGCCAGCGCCCGGTATAGGCGTCGCGATAAACGACCACCAGCGCCCGCGCCTCCGCCAGCGGCCGATAGGGCGCATATTCCGTCCGCCGCGGCGCCAGGGCCTGCGCCCGTATGAAGACGACGAAAACGTTCTGACGAAAAGTCAGCCATTCCGGGATGCCGTCGAACAGATCGGCAGTCAACAACGGAAAATTCGTGGAATCCTGCAGCAGTTCCTGAAAATTGCGCGCGAAAGGATTCATATATTCGACTACGGCAACGATATTCGATTGGTCGGTGGCGTCCTCCAAACGTAGAACGCGATTGGTCGAAACAGACGTGTTGACCGAGCCTATTTGGGCTTTGTGGAACAAAACGCGCAGAGCGTCGTCCTGGAAGGTGCCGGGATGAATCAGGCCGGTAGCCTTCGGGTCGCGGCCCACGGTCAGACGATCCATCAGAAAACCGCCTTGCGCGGGATCGAGCAAGTCCAGGCTGCGCCAGGGAAAGCCGGCATAGATATGACGCAGTTCGGCGATGCTGCGCATCGACGCACCGCGATGGTAGAGCGGCAGGCGCGCGCCCGGCTTCTCGTACGGAAAGTTCGCATTGACGGCGCCCGGCGTATTGGTCACTGCGTCCCAATCGGCCGCGCGGCGATTGGCCCGCGGATCGCGAGCGGAACGAAAATCGCCAACGGAAAACGCGCCGCCGATGGTCGTGGCATTGGTTCCGATGCGCATGGCTTCGTTCACCACCACCATACCGTTCGTGCCGCCCAGTACGCGCGCGGTGTAATACAGGGGACCGGCGGAAAAGGGCGTCACATTGGTGTAACAGAGGAAAGGGCTGTTGGTGAAACTCATGGGACCCAGCGCATTGGTGGCGCCCCAGGCGCGCTCGTCGGGGTTCGCGGTCAGATTGGTGAACACGTCGATTTCCAGGCGATATTGGTTGTTCGTGGTGATGCCCGGATAGAAAGGATACCACAGCTCGGTCACGAACGCGTTGGTTCCGCCAACGTTCTGCAAGCCCACTTCGTTGATTAGCGGAACCGCCTGGCCGCCGC
>CAZYAW010000307.1:0-3169 GCA_964646045.1 uncultured Victivallales bacterium
CGCGGCGGACGCCGCCCGCCTGCGCGAGCGCGGACGTCCCCGCGTGGACCGTCAACACGGGCACACCAGTTTTTCGGCGCTCGTGCGCGCGCCCGGCGCCTTCGAGCGCGACCGCGACCAGAGCGACAACTACGGAACGCAGGCGCCCGCCGCCGCCACGACGGACATCTTCGCCATTCCCGGCGGCGCCCGCACGGGCGACTGCTGGCATGATCTGCTTGAAACCCTGGATTTCACCGCTCCGCCCGACATCGTGGCGCAGACCGTGGACGCGGCGCTGGACCGTACGCGCATCTGTCGCGACGCCGTACCGGCCATGGCAGAACGCAAGCGCCGCGCCGTCCACGACATGATCGGGCGACTGCTGACCACGCCGATTCGCACCGCGGCCGCGTCGTTCCGCCTGAATCAGGTGCCGGCGGCGGCGCGTCATGCGGAGATGGGCTTCCATTTTTCGCTGAAACAAAGCGGAGCGCCCGCCACGCTGGGCGACCTGCGCACCGTGCTCGACCGTCATTGGCGCAGTCCGGCGCGGGACGAGGACTACCTGGCCGACCTGGCGGACTGCGAGCGCGCCCTGCCGCTCGGCATTATGAGCGGGTTCATGGATGCGCTGTTCTGCCACGAGGGCCGCTTCTATATCGTGGACTGGAAATCGAACATGCTCTCCGGCCGCGCGGACGGTTTCGGCGGCGCGGACCTGCAAAAGGAAATGCGCCGTCACGGCTACTATCTGCAATACATGATCTACGCCGTGGCCACTGACGCCTTTTTGCGGCGGCGCCTGGCCGACTATTGCTTCGACAGGCATTTCGGCGGCGTCTTGTATCTTTTTCTGCGCGGGGTGGACGGAGCCACGCAAAGCGGGGTGTATTACGATCCGCTGGCGGCCGCGCTGGTGGAGAATCTGTCGCGCGCCTTCGTCGGCGGGCGGGACGGAGGCGAGCCATGAGTCGCGTTGCGCAAAAAGCGTCATGGCTGCTTGGCGAGCTGCACGCCCGCAAGGCGCTCAGCGAACTCGACCTGCATTTGCTGGACAGTCTGGCGCGCCACTACGGGGACGGACTGGAAAACATGGACGAAGCGCTGCAACTGGCGCTGGCGCTGACCAGTCGGGCCGTGCAGGACTCGCATGTGTGTCTCGATCTGGCCGACGGCGCAGACGATGCGACGCAACCGGCCTGGCCCGTCGGACAGCCCTGGTGGCCCTGGAGCCCGGCGCAGGAACGCGACGACGCGACGACGCGGCCGGACGACGACGCGGCCGCGCGCGCCGCCTTTGCGCGCTGTCGGGCGCTATGGGCGGACGCGGCGCGGTTCCGGGCGCTCATCGGCCCCTGCCCCGCGCTGGTCGGACCGCCCGCCGGCGACGCCCCCTTCGTACTGGACGAGACGCGCCTCTATCTGCGCCGCTACTGGCAGTATGAAAACGCCGTCGCGCGCCAGTTGACGGCCATGGCGCGCGCGGAGTCCGCCGTTGCGGCCCCGCTCGACGCGAGCCTGGCGGCCGAACTCAACGCGCAGCAGTTGGACGCCGTGCAACGCGCGCTGACGCGCCGACTGTGCGTGATCAGCGGCGGACCCGGCACCGGCAAAACCTATACGGCCGCCCGTATTCTGGCCTTGCTGGCCGGGCGGCCCGGTCAAGCCCTGCGCGTGCGGACGGCGGCTCCCACCGGCAAGGCGGCGGCCCGCATGGAGGAGAGCCTGCGACAGGCCGCCGGCGGTCGGCCGCGCCCAATCGCGACGACCATGCCCGCCGCCTGCACGATCGAACGGCTGCTGGGCTATCGGGTCGGCTCGCCCTATTTCCGCTATCGTGCCGGGCGACCGCTACCGGCCGACGTGATTCTGATTGACGAAGCCAGCATGATCGATCTGCCCAAGATGGCCAAACTGCTGGACGCCCTGTTGCCCGACGCCCGACTGATTCTGCTGGGCGACATGCACCAGCTCGCCTCCGTCCAGCCGGGCAGCGTGTTGGGCGAGATCTGCCGTTGCGCCGCCCTCGGCGACTGTGTTGTGGAACTCACCGAAAGCCGCCGTTTCGGCAGTCAAAGCGCGATCGGGCGTTTGAGTGTCGCCGTCAACCGGGCGCACGATCCGGTCGCGGCGCAGCACGCCTGGCGCCTGCTGAACGAAGCCCCGGCCCCCGGCGCCGCGGAGGGCGGTCTCGCCTGCCGGCCGGTTCCCGATGGATTGCGCCTCGAGAACGGTCGCATTCACCCCGCCTTCGCGGGCGCGGTGCTGCGGGGCTACCGCCCGCTGCTGGCCGCCGCGACGCCCGCCGCCGCCTTTGACGCACTGGCCGAATTTCGCGTTTTGTGCGCCCTGCGGCATGGTCCGTACGGGGCGCAAACCGTCAATCGACTGATCGAAAAGGCGCTGGCGCTGGAAGGCGTGGACGTGGCGGAAAGCGCAGCGGGTTTGTCGGGCGCGAAGCCGCTGCGGCTCGCAAAGGAATTCTATGAGCGGCGCGTGCTGATGGTGGTGCGCAACGACTACGGACTGGGTCTCTTCAACGGCGACATCGGCGTGGCGCTGCCGGACGCCAACGACGGCGGGCGCATGAAAGTGTATTTCGAGAAAAGCGCGACGGAGGCGGGCGAGCGGCGTTTCCAGGCGGTGGCGCCCCGTCTGCTGCCGGCGCACGAAACCGCCTTTGCCATGACGATTCACAAGGCGCAAGGCTCGGAATTCGATACGGCGCTGATGCTGCTGCCCAGGCGCGAGAGTCCGGTCCTGACGCGGGAAACCGTTTACACCGGCCTGACCCGTGTGAAGCGCCAGATCGCAGTGTGGACCGACGAAGCGGTATTCACCGACGCCATCGGCAAAACCGTGCGCCGTTTCTCCGGTCTGCGCCGGCAAATGGAGAAGCAAAGTTCAGACTTCCTGACGTCGCAGGAAAATGATTTGGCACATTTTTAAATCGTGGCACGGGCATCTTGCCCGTGATTTCTCGAAATATTACATGGGCGGGACGCCCATGCCACTAAGAATGTGCCAACTCATTTTCCCGAAAACAGCCCGAAGGTTGAAGGATGAAGGATGAAGTGTAGTCCGTGGTAAATATATTCTTGTTTTTCATGTTTCGCGCCTGTAGGTAGGGGTTTCGACTATTGCACATATGGCTCCGGGTCTATGTACGGCGCCTGAAATCGGGAGG
>CAZYAW010000308.1:0-15703 GCA_964646045.1 uncultured Victivallales bacterium
AAAACCGCTTGAGGTTGCCTGCCGACGGCCCGAGCGGCAACGTTGGGTCGTTACAACTGACGGCGCCGATAGGTTTCGGCTTCCCATTTGCGAATGAAGTCCCACTGCGCTTCACTCATGTAGCGCGGTCCGCCGAAGGCCGCCGTCAAGTGGCGGATCAAGGCGCTGTCGAGCGCCAGATCCAGCGTCAAGGCGGCGCCGGCCGGGGTTTCGCCCAGCCCGAAAACCGCATCGTCCCACACGATCACCAGCGGCGGGTGGCCGTTTTGTTCGTTGAAGCGCGCCAAGGCGTCCGGGGTCGGTTCGCCGACGAACGGGAACGCCTTGGCGTAGACGATCTGGTCGGGATTGAACGGACCCTCCGCCGGCGTAAACGAGCCGGAAGCGCAAATGGCGGTCGCAAAGTCCATGCCCGGCGCCTGCGCCAGGCGCTCGCGCAGGGCGGCGGTTTTCTCCGGTGCGGGCGGCGGCCCGACCGGCGCCGTCAGCGAAACCCCGCGCCGTTCGTATTCCGCCCGCAGCCGTTGCATGATGTCGGCATACAGGACGCGGATGCTCGCGGGCGTGTCGCCGGCCACGAACACGCCGTGATTGGCCAGAAAGAGGGCTTGCGGCTGCCGGCCATGCCGAGCGGTATAGTCCTTGATATGCCGGGCCGCTTCCATGCACAGCGTGTAGCCGGGATCGACGTACTCCATCCACAGCGCGTCCGGAAAAAGACGGGCGCAGACCTCCGCGCCTGCCCGGGAACAGGTCATGCCGTTGACCAGCGCGGGATGGGTATGCACCACGTAGGCGGCGATGAACAGGTTGTGCAACGGGGTTTCCACCGAGGGCCGACCCGCGCTTCCCGGCCGCACGGCCGCCGCAGTCGTGTCCTTGACCCAGGCCTCGCGAGCGGGCGTGGCGGCGGGCGGCGTTTCCTCGTAGAGCCGAGCGAGCTTGGCGCGCTCGATCGCCACGAAGGATTCGGGCCGCATGCCGAGCAGCGTAGTGCCCGACGGCTTGATCCAGAGCGTGTCCTCGTTTTTGGCGGAGGTGTTGCCGCCGCCGCCCTTGAGATAGTCCGGCCCGCCGAACTCGCGGGAAAGAGCGGTGACATCCTTCAGTAAATCCTCGGGGGTTTTATGCATCGTACTCCTCTTATTGGCGCTTGAATTGCACATCCTGCTCGTAGCGACGCACGGCGTCCAGCCAGGCGGCGCCGACCGGCACGTTGCGGCGCAGACAGTACATGTCCCAGACGGCGCCGTACGGCAGGGTCTTCAGTTCTTCCTGCCAGGCCAGACGGCCGGTATAGTCGCCGGCCCGTTCCATGGCGCGCAGCGCGGCGGCCGGTCGCAGCAGCGCCAGCAGCAAGGCCTTGATCATGCAGCGGGTTCCGATCACCCAGGCCGCGACGCGGTTGATCTGGGCGTCGAAAAAGTCGAGCGCCAGATACAGGCTCTTCTTTTCGCGATTGCGCACGATTTCCTCGGCGATGGCCCGCAATTCGTCGTTGAGGACCACCACGTGATCGCTGTCCCAGCGCACGCTGCGGCTGACATGCAGCAGCAAACGGTCCATAAAGGTCAGTACCGAGGATATTTTGTCGGCGATGCTTTCGGTGGGATGAAAATGGCCGGCGTCCAGACACAGCATGATATCGCGTCGCAAAGCGTAGCCCATGTAGAACTCGTGCGAACCGACCACATAGGATTCCGACCCGATCCCGAACAGCTTGCTTTCCACCGCGTCGAGCAGAAGGCGGGGACTGATTTTCTCGCGCATGACCTCGTCGAGCGCGGCCTTGAGCCGTTCGCGCGGAGCGCGGCGGTCTTCGGGCCAGTCCTTGAAGCCGTCGGGGATCCAGACGTTGGTGACGCAGGGCGAACCGGTGGCCTGGCCCATGGCCGCTCCGATTCTGCGACAGGCCTGTCCGTGCTCGATCCAGAAACGGCGGACGGCGCGACTCGGATGGGCGAGCGTGAAGCCGTCGTCGGCCTTGGGATGCGAAAAAAACGTGCCGTTGAAATCCAGGCCCAGTTTGCGGGCGCGCGCCCAGTCCATCCAGTGGCGAAAATGGTCCGGTTCCAACTGGTTGCGGTCCACGCGACGGCCGCCGGTTTCCGCATAGCAGGCGTGCAGATTGACGCGATGCCGTCCGGGAATCAGCGACAGCGCCGTATCCAGGTCGGCGCGCAATTCGTCCGCGTTGCGCGCCTTGCCGGGATAGTTGCCGGTCGCCTGGATGCCGCCCCCGCTGAGCGTCGCGTCGGGCGTTTCGAAGCCGCCCACATCGTCGCCCTGCCAGCAGTGAATGGAAACCGCCAGCTTTTCCAGGGTCTTGAGCGCCTGTTCCGTGTCCACCCCCGCCTCGGCATAGCGTGCCGCCGCCTGACGATAGGCCTGTTCCGTTGCTTTGACGGTCTGTTTCATGGCTGGCTCCTTTCCGTGGTCTCGATTGTACGCGCCAGGATCGCCTTGCAGGGGCGTCCTTGCGCATCGCGATGTTCGAACTCGCTGTACACCAGCAGGAACGATGTGGCGTCGAGCGCCAGAAGATCGCTGTAGCCGCAGGTGCCCGTCAACAGATTCTCGGGATCTCCGGGACGAATGGCGATGGGCGCGGTCCAGTCTCGTCCGCGGCCGTCGAGCGAGAGGGAAAGCCAGACGCCGGGACGGCCAAAGGAAAGGGCCATCACCCCGGAATCGAGTGTCGTCAGCGAAGGCCAGACGCCAAACTCGAAGAGGTTCTGCGGCGGCGTCCAGGTGCGGCCGGCGTCCGTCGAGACCGTCAGGGCCATCGGCTTCTGCTCGCGATCCGTGCGCCGGATCACGCACACCAGTTCGCCCCCGGAGCCGAGAGCCAGCCGCGGTTCGTACATGCCCGCTCCGCCGGTCGGGTCGTGGGCGATCGTGCTGCGGCGCTGGAAGCTCCTGCCGTTGTCGTTCGACACCATCAGCGCGACCGGTGCGCGAACCGGCAGCGTTTCACCGTCCAGCAGATAGGTCGCCCGATATTCGGCGTACATCAGCTCGGCGCCGACCCGCAGGACGCGACGTTCGAACCATGTACGCGGCAGGAGAAAACGCTCGGCGCCCCCGGCCCGCGCCCACAGCAGCAGGCCGCGAACGTCGTAGGTTACGGAGGTCGGGGTCCAGCGCCGTGTGCGGGGCGTCCAGCGCAACGCGGGCAGTTCCGCGAAACGCTTCCGCACCGGCTCGGGAAAATCGGCCAGCCAATAGAGGTGGTTCTTGACATAGTCGGCATACGAGCCCGCCGGCGCGGGCAATGCGATTTTCGCCTGGGCGGCGTTGAAGGGCGCCGTGGCCGGCACCGCCAGATATTCGCCGTCGAACAGTTCCGAGACGGCCGGGTGCGGAGCGTTCAAGGCGGGCGCCCGGCCGTCGGCCGGCCGCCAGGTCGTTCCGCCGTCTGGCGAAACATAGGCCCCCGTCTTTCCGCCATAGGCGGCCACGGCATCGGCCTGCTCGTTGAATGTACACAGCAAATCGCCGTTCGGCAAGCGCCCCAGAGCCGGAAACTGGTGAAAGCCCCAGCGCGTCTCGCCCGGCGCGGAGAGCGCCACGACGACGGGCGGCCCCACGCGAACCGCCATTTTTTCACTCACTTCGTATGTTGCGCTCACGGCTGGCTCCTTCGACTTGCGCGGCTCTCGATTTCCGTCCGCCGCCGTCACTTCGCCCATCATGCCCGTCGCCCAAGAAACCGCAATCCCCGCCAGACCCGCGCGGACGGTCATATTTCCGCACATAGCGCGGCATGCTGCGTTCATGGCTGGCTCCTTTCATTGTACGAAGAGCCAAGGTACGCTACGGGCAAAGGTTCTGCAACCCAAAAACATACAAGGCGGGGTTGCGACCGCATCCAGGAGGTCGGAAATTTGTTCCGGATCTTCACGCTTGACAATGGCAGGATATCAAGGAATATCGTGGAGTCGTCCAGATAGGATCCGGTTTCCAATATCTGACAAAAAATGTACGCGGCACTCATATTATGAACTAACATCTGGCGTGCATGTCAAAAACAGACGAAGCAACGTGTCGCGTCGCGAAAGAAAAAGTTTTGGAGTTTTGCTTTGTTTTTCAATGGGTTACGGGGCGCAAGCGGCATTCGACGGCGCGTGGCGCGGCCTCCGGCGGCATCGTGGCGCGATCCATGCTTTGAAGAGTCTCGCATGACTGCGGAGCAGGAGTTGCGCAAGGACGTATTCGGTATGAAGAATTCATATATCTCGGCCCCGAACAGCGAGTTTCTCCGCCGCGAGGACGACCATGAAAAGATGGATATCACGCCGGCTTCCGGCATGGCTGCTGATGGCCTCCATAACCGCGCTGCCCGCGGCGCCGGCCGGCATGAATAGCTCAGGCAACGGCGAAACCGTCGTGCTGCTGCACGGACTGGCGCGTACCAGCGCATCGCTGGCGGGCCTGGAACGGTTTCTGACGAAAGCCGGCTATCGGGTCGTCAACGTGGATTATCCGTCGCGCCGCAAAACCGTCGAGGCGCTGGCGAAGGAAGATCTGGCGCCGATTCTGCAAGCGGAGCTTGCCAACGAGGAAAAACCCGTGCATTTTGTGACGCACTCGATGGGCGCGATTCTGCTGCGAGCCTATGCGGCCGCGGAGCGGCCGCCCTGCAAGATCGGCCGCATCGTCATGCTGGCGCCGCCCAATCAGGGCAGCGAGCTGACCGACCGACTGGGCGAACGGGCGCTGTTTCGCTGGATCAACGGACCGGCCGGCGCCCAGTTGTCGACCGCCGCCGACGCGCTGCCAAACCGCCTGCCGACGCCCGCCGTCCCGATCGGCGTCATTGCGGGCGACCGCAGCCTCAATCCGTTCTATTCCCGCCTGATTCCCGGACGAGACGACGGCAAAGTCGCGGTCGAACGAACGAAACTGCCGGGCATGGCCGACTTTCTGACCGTCCCCTACAGTCATACCTGGCTGATGTGCCGCAAAGCGGTGCAAAAGCAGGTTCTCGCGTTTTTGCGGAACGGCCGCTTTGGGCCCATGCAAAAATAACTTCCCGAGCAAACGGTCTCGGCGTCCTGAGCGGTTCTTCCCGCTTCACTCTGGTCCTTGCGATTTCAGCGCGCGAGTTTCGGCGGCGGCGTAGGCCCGATAGGCTTCCTCGTAAAGTCCGGCTGTGGCGGGATTGTGCCGGGCGGCGGGCCGCGCGGGCGGCGGCGCACAGCGTTCGATCAGCGTGTTCCAGTCCAAATCTGCGCATACCGCTTCGGCGGCGCGCAGGGCGGCGCCGAGCGCCGCGCTGTTGCCTACGTCGTGCCGATATACTGGACATTGGTTGACGTCGGCAATGATTTGCAGAATTTCCGTATTGACCGCCGCGCCGCCGGTGACATAGAGGCGGTCCGGGCGCACGCCCATCCATGCGCTGTGCAGACGCATGGCCAGAGCCTGGCCCTCGACTGCGGCGCGGCAATGGGCCGCGGCGTTTTGGGGATCCAGTCCGTGCCGGTGTACCCGCGGATGAAGAACCTTGGGCGTGATTTCCGGTTCAAACCAGGGCAGCATCAGGGCCCCGTCGTTGCCGGGCGGGGTCGCGCGCAGCGCTTGCGAGAAGGCGTCCCAGCTCAGGCCGTATTCGGCCCGCACCCGCTCGCGGGCCAGAGAGCCGTTCTTGAAGCAAATGAGGCTCATGTACCCCCCGGCCGGCGAGCCGAAAACATGTCCCTCGCCGGCCGGATCGGACCGCGGTGCGGACAGGGGACCGAAGCAGGTATCGCTGGTGCCGAGACTGACGGCCATCAGGCCGGGACGAATCAGGCCGGTACCGATCAGGCTGCTGGGATTGTCGCCGGACCACGCCACCAGGCGCGTTTGCGGCGACAAGCCCCAACGCCGCACCCAGGCGGGAGCGAACCCGCCCAGTACCGTCCGCGAGGGCACGGGCGGCAGTAGCCGCTCGGCCAGTCGCGGCGCCGCGGCGTCAAGCGCCGCGCGACTCCATTGGCCCCGTTCGATATCCATCAGGTTCATGCCGGCGCCGTCGCCGAAATCGACCGGCGCCCGCCGTCCGCACAGCACGGACGCGAGAAAAGAGCTGACGAGCGCAATATGGGCCGTCTGTTCGTAAGCCGCCGGGTCCTCCTTGCAGAACTTCCGAATTTGCGGTCCGGTAAAACGCTCGCAGGCGGCGGAGCCGGTCAGGGCGGCCGTAGCCGCGCGGCCTCCGAGGGCGGCTTCGATTTCGGCGCAT
This sequence comes from uncultured Victivallales bacterium, assembly GCA_964646045.1. Taxonomy (GTDB): domain Bacteria; phylum Verrucomicrobiota; class Kiritimatiellia; order UBA8416; family SLMC01; genus CAZYAW01. The sequence goes on from CAZYAW010000308.1 coordinate 6,230, forward strand.
TCCTCTGTTGTGGAAGAGTCCATCCAGACCGGACTGGTCGGGCGTGAAAGGGCGGGCCGCAGGCGCGCGACGACATCGTCGTCGGGCGTCAGCGCACGCAGCGCCTCGTCGAAACTCCCGTTGAGATACACCGACCCGTGCTGCTGACCGGAACCGGAGACGGCCTGAATCTCCGCCATGGGCGGACCTTCGGCTTTTAGGGTGTCGAAGACGCGCACCAGGGCTTCAACCCACAGCAGCGGAGACGAATGCACGACGCGCGGATCGGGATGCGGCAGTACGCCGTTGCGAACCCCGTAACGAGGAAAGGTCTGCTCGAAATTGATCGACAGCTCATGCACCGTCGCGCCCGAATCGACATCCAAGACCAGGGCGCTCATGCTTTGCGTACTGGCATCCAACCCCAAAAACAATCTGGCCATAAGACACTCCCCTTCTCCGTCCGCGTGGTCGGAACGGTTGAACCGGCCGCCGCGACACAGTCCCGCAACAAGCCGGCAAGATACAAAACGGAACCGGCCGTGTAGCCGTTCACGGTTTTCGGTGCACGGTGCACAGTTCGCGCCCTTTCATATCGGGCCGTGAAAACGGTTCATCCCGTGTCAGAACATATACTCGCTTTGTCGGCTGCCGGTCAAGGCGTCAGGCTGCAATATTACGTATCCAACCGGATTATATGGCCATGGGTTTGGCAGGAGCCTCGGCTTATGACACTCTAATATCGGCCAAACATTTCTCTAACGCGGACTTGCTTTTCTGTCCGGGTCGTCGGGGCGTCCCGCCGCCGGTAGGGGGAAAGCCATGAAGGCCGCATTGGGCAACTGCAAGGAGGAAGGCATGTCGGACCCCGCTGAAAAACCGGATTGGGAAGCGGAAGAGGCGTTGCGGTCGCGGCTCGCACAGCGTTCCGCCTTTCGGCGCGACCAGCTTCTGAGCGCCCTGAACTTTGATCTGTCCCGCATTGACCGCGCCGTGAACCGCCTGATCAAACAGGGCGAGGTGGAAATCCTGCGCGCCTGGCGCGCGCAAGCCGAGAGCCCCTGCTTCTATCGCCTGCGCCGTCAATCCGACGACGATTTTGCGCAGCAGATGGCTGAACGCAAACCGCTGCCCGTCGGCCGCATGTTCGACGCCCACGAAATGCAGTTGGGCTGAAGTACGGAACCTTTGCGGACCCGCTCTGAACCGCCCCCTTCTTTTTTCCGTTGCAATAAATTCAAATTAATGTATTTTTGCTTTTATGAATATTTCAAACAGAGAAACACTTTCGGAACAGGAGGTGGACGAGGAAACCTTCGCGACGCATTGTCTGCGCATGACGCCCATGTTGATGCGAGCCATGTTTCAGCGCGAAGCCAACGATCTGGCGTGCGGCGCCCTGTCGCTGCCCCAGTTCGGGGTTCTCGATTTTTTGCGCGAAAAGGAGTGCGCCTCCATGCACGAAATTGCGCAATCGCTCGGCTTGCGGCCCTCGCACTTGACCGGCATCATGGACAAGCTGGTGGAACTGAAAATGGCGGAACGGTTCCATGACCGGACGGATCGGCGCGCGGTGCGGGCGCGTATTACCGCGCGCGGCGCGGCGGCGCTGGACCGCATTGCCCGTGAAAAACGCGAGGTGCTCGGCGCGCTGTACCGCTGCATTACGCCCGAGGAACGCCGCCTATATCTGGCCATCATGGATAAGTTTGTGCGGGAGCTTTCGTAATGTTGCACGCCCAAAACGTCATTTTGCGCATCGCGGGAACGGCCACGCTGGCCCTGCTGGTTGGCGCCCCGGCGCCAGCGCAGTCGGCGCCCCGAGAGCCGACCGCCCCCCCGGCGCCAACGGCGCAGACGCCGTCCCGTCCGCAGTACTCTCTGCAGGACTGTCTGCGCATCGGTTTGCGCGAGGCTTCCGCCATGCGCAATGCGCGGCGCGACCGTGAAATCGCCGACCGGGTGGTGGATCAGGTGCGCGCGCAATTCCTGCCTTCCGTTACGGCGGATGCGAGCTATACGCGCCGCGACGAACTCGACCAGGCGGAATTCGGCGGTCAAACGCTGGAAATCGGCTCGCTCGACAACTACTCGATTTCCCTGTCCGCCCGTCAGTTGCTGTATTCGGGCGGTTCGGTCAGCGCGGCGCTGGACGCGGCCCGGGACTATCGCGTCATGGCCGATTTCCGGACGCAACACACGTACGCGGACCTGACCCGCGCCATTCGCACGAGCTTTACCGACTTGCTCTATCTGCAGGCGGCGCTGGCCACGCACGAACAGACGGTGACGCAGTGGCAGGCGGCGCTGGAGCGTACCGAAGAGCTTTTCGCGCAAGATATGGCGGCCGAATTCGATGTTTTGCAGGCGCGCGTGCAATGGTCCAATGCGCGACCGGGTCTGATCCAGGCCAGCAATCAAGTGGCCGTGGCCAAAGCCTCGTTCGCCCATTTGCTCAATCTGCCGGACGACCGTTTCGATCTGCGCGGCGAACTGCGCTACGAGCCGTTTACGGGAGACATCGCCGCGCTGACGGAAGCGGCTCTGCGCCAACGGCCGGAATACCGCATCGCACAACAGGGCCTGTCCCTGCGCGAGGCGGAAATACGCGCCGAACGCAGCGCCTATCGCCCGAGCTTGCATGCTTCTTTCCTGTACGGAGCGCAACCGTCACCGTTCGGAATCGGCGGCTCCGACCTCGATTGGCGCTGGAGCGCGACTCTACAGGCGAAATGGTCGCTGCTCGACGGCGGCTTGCGGCGACACCGCGTGCGCGAAAAGGAATTGGAGCGCGAAAAGACGCTGGAGGATCTTGAAGCCTTGCGCCGCCGGGTGGCCCTCGAGGTACAGCAGGCGCTGCTGGCCATCCGGCAGGCGGAACAAGCGGTGCAGGCCATGCGTGAAACGGTGGCTCTGGCCGATAAAGCCGTGGCCATTGCGACGACCCGCTACCAAACCAAACTGATTCCCCGGCTCGAACTGGCGGAGGCCAATCTGGCGAGCATGACAGCGCGCCTGCACTGGCTGGGCGCCTTGCGCGATCACGCCCGGGCGGTGACCGCCCTGCGTTACGCGGCGGGACTGGATCGCGCGGCGCCGCCGGATGCATTGAATAAAGATTAACAAGGCGCTTGCAAAAATCCTTGCGGTAGAGGAGGTAGGGACGTTTCCCCGAGCCGTCCGCGGACGGCTCGAAGATCCGTCCCAACCGTTGGCGCGTTTGCAAGGAGTTTGGCACGAGCCTCTAACAGGAGTGAATGATTATCATGCAAGACAAACGCTCGATAGGCGCCATGTTGCTGATCGCGGTCATTGGACTGTGCCTGGCGGGGATCGTTCTGCTGGCGGCGTTTCGCCGGACCCGACCGGTTCCGGAAGCGCCGCCGGAGCAGAAAACGATCGTGACCACCCTGACGGCGGCGGCGCGCGCGATGGACGACATCGTCGTGCTGCCCGGCCGGATCGCGGCGGCGAAGGATTTGTGGGTGGCCGTGGAGCAAAGCGGACGGGTGGAGGAAATGGCGGCGGACGAAGGGGAAGCGGTGCGGGCCGGCGACGTGCTGCTACGCGTGGACGATCGCCTGTGGAAAGCCGCGCTGGAGCGCGCCGAACTGCAGGCGCAGGATGCGCGGCGCGACTTGCGGCGCATGACGGAACTGCGCGACAGCGGAGCGGTGTCGGGCAGCGACTTGGAGTCCGTCACCACGCGGGCGGCCCTGGCCGAAATCGCCCTGCGCGACACGCGTGTACAATGGGAACGTTGCGCGCCGACCGCCCCGTTCGACGGCACGGTCGAGGAACGCCGGGTGTCGCGCGGCGAATATGTCCAGCCCGGCATGCCCGTCTTTCGGCTGGTGGCGGCAGACCGGGTCAAGATTCTTTTCGATGCGCCGGAACGGGACGTATCCGCGATTCGCACCAACGCCGTTTTCCGTTTTCGTCTGCCGTCGGCGCCCGCGCAGCGCTTCGAGGGGACGGTGCGGCGCGTGGCGACGGTCGGCAAACGGATCAACCATGCCTTTGAAGTGGAACTGACAGCCGACAATCCCGCCGGGCTCATTCGACCGGGCATGATCGCCGAGGTGGAAGTCAAGCGGGGCACGATCGACGACGCCGTGATTCTGCCCCTGCAGGCCATTGTGCCGTCAAAAGGCGAAATGGTGGTTTTCGTGGTGGAGGAAGGGCGCGCCCTGCGCCGCATCGTGCGGCTCGGCGCTATTCTGGATGCGCATGCCGTGGTTCGGGAAGGCATTCGGGCGGGCGACGAAGTCGTCCTGGAAGGCAACCGTGCGGTCGTGGACGGAACGGCGGTGCAGGTGCAGGAGGCAGACCCTTCATGAACGGGAACGGATCGTTATGCTGCTGACCAATTACGCCGTCAAACAAAGAGTCGCCGTGTTCGTTTTCCTGGCGGTCACCATTCTGGCCGGCAGCGTGAGCTATGTGGTTCTGCCGCGCGAGGGCATGCCGGATCTGACGATTCCCATGGTGTTCGTCACCGCCGCCTATCGCGGCGTTTCTCCCCAGGAAATGGAGAATCTGGTCACCATCCCGCTCGAAAAACAGCTCAAGGATCTCGACAATGTCAAGAACATGACTTCCACTTCGGCGGCGGGACTGGCGTCTTTGATCGTCGAGTTCACCGACCGCGAAGACATGGATTCGGCCCTGCAAAAGGTCAAGGACAAGATCGCGCTGGCGCAGCCCGATCTGCCCGACGATCTGGACGAGCCTATGGCGCAGTCCATCAATCTGGGCGCGGATCTGCCGGTCCTGATGCTGGCGGTGTCGGGCGAGACGGATTTGCCGCGTCTTAAATTCGTGGCGGAAGACCTCAAGGACCGCATCGAGCAGGTGCCCGGCGTGCGCGAGGTCGCGCTGATCGGCGCGCTGGAACGCGAGATCCGCGTGGAGGTCGATCCGGCTCGCGCGCAAATGTACGGAATTTCCATGGGGTTCATCGCCCATCGCATCCGGCAGGAAAACCGCACGGTCTCGGCGGGCAATCTCGAACACCGCGATTTCACCGTCCAAATCCGCGCACCCGGCGAATTCAGCCGGCCGTTCGAGCTGGAACGGCTGATTTTGACCGAGCGCGGCGACGGGAGCCTGATCCATCTGGCCGATGTCGCAACCGTCTCCGACACGTTCAAGGATGTTTCCACCATTTCGCGCATCAACGGCAAGCCCAGCATTTCGCTGCAAGTCAAGAAACGTTCGGGCGGCAACACGATCCACGTTGTGGACGCCATCACCGCCGTGACCGACCGCTACGAGTTCCCGCCCGGGCTGGGCGTCGAAGTGACCATGGACATGGCCCGCTACATTCGCATGATGATCGCGGAACTGGAAAACAACATCATCACCGGGTTTCTGCTGGTCATCGCGGTCCTCATGCTGTTTCTGGGCTTGCGCAACGCCACGCTGGTGGCGCTGGCGATTCCCTTCTCGATGCTGCTCAGTTTTGCGGTGATGCGCATGCTCGGGATCAAGCTCAACATGATTGTGCTGTTCAGCCTGGTCATCGCCGTCGGCATGCTGGTGGACAACGCCATCGTCATTGTGGAGAACATCTACCGTCATCATGTCGAGGAAGGTCTGGCGCGGGGCGAAGCGTCACGACTGGGCGCCGGCGAAGTGGCCTGGCCGGTCATTACCTCGACCCTGACCACGCTGGCGGCCTTTTCCCCTTTGTTTTTCTGGTCGGGCATTACGGGACAGTTCATGGGATTTATGCCGCGGACGCTGGTGGTGGTGCTGACCTGCTCGCTTTTCGTGGCGCTGATCGTCAATCCCGCCGTCTGCTCGCTGGCCATCCGCCGCCCGCCGGCCCGGCAAAAGAGCCGCCAACACTTTTTCGACGCCTTTGCCGCCCGCTACGAGCGAGTTCTGCGCGGGGCGCTGCAGATGCGCGGCCTGATCCTCGTGCTCGGCGTCTGTCTGTTTGCGCTGGTCGTGCTGGCCTTCCAGCGCTGGCGCGGCGATCTGGAGTTCTTTCCGGATGTCGAACCGTCCACCGCCACCGTCTCCGTCCGCTACCCGGAAGGGACGCCCATCGAAAAAACCGACGCCTTGCTGCGCCGCATCGAAAGCGCCGTCCAGGGCGACGACGATATCAAATACACGCTGAGCACGGCGGGTTTTGTCGGCGGCCGGGGCTTCGACGGCGGCGGTGGCGGATCCCATATCGGCGCCGTCAACGTGGAGTTCACCGACATTGCCGAACGCTCTCGCAGCAGCTTCGCGATCGTGGACGAAATTCGCAAGCGCGTGGGCTCGGAGCCCGGCGCCGAAATCAGGGTCGATCGCGAACGGGCCGGACCGCCCACCGGCGCGGCCATCGCCATTGAAGTCGGCGGCGACGATTTTACCCGGCTGTCCGAACTCTCCGCCGAGATCCGCCGTCGCATTCGCGGCACGGCGGGACTGGTGGATCTGACCGACGATTTCGAAAAGGCGCGCCCGGAAATGCGCTTCCTGATCGATCGCCGCCGGGCCGCCTTCTTCGGGCTGGACGCCGACGCCGTGGGCGATCACTTGCGATCCGGCATCTTCGGGAAGGAAGCCGGCAAGCTACGCGCGGGCGAAGACCAGTTCGACATCACCGTGCGCTGGCCCCTCGATGAGCGCACCGGTTCCGACGTGCTCCAACGCGTTTTCGTTCCCGCCCCGGACGGGCGCATGCCGTCCCTGAGCGAGCTGGGCCGTCTAAAATATTCCGAGGGGCTTGGCTCGATCCGGCGCAAGGATCAGCGCCGTGTCATTACCATCACCGCCGATGCCGGCGCCGGTCGCGCGCCGTCCGCCATTTTGGCGGATGTCCGACCGCGTATCGAGGAACTGGCCCTGCCGGAAGGCTACAGCGTGAGCTATGGCGGGGACGACGAGGAAATGCGCGAATCCGGCGCGTTTCTGCTGCAGGCTTTCGTTGTGGCCCTGGGCCTGATCGCCGTGATTCTGGTGATCCAGTTCAATTCGGTGGTGTACCCCTTTATCATCATGTTCTCCGTGCTCATGTCGCTGATGGGCGTGGTGCTGGGACTGCTGGCGACCCGCATGAATTTTGTCGTCGTCATGACCGGCGTGGGCGTGATCAGTCTGGCGGGGGTGGTGGTCAACAATTCCATTGTCCTGGTCGACTGTTTCCTGCAACATCGCCGCAGCGGTGTGGAAGCCGACGAGGCCGTGGTTCTGGCGGGACGCCAGCGTTTGCGCCCCGTCCTGCTGACGGCCATTACCACCATCCTGGCGCTGGTCCCCATGGCGCTGGGCTTCAGTTTCGATTTCCACACCTGGCCGCCCACCATCATGACCAAGGCGGAAACCACGGCGTTCTGGGCGCCCATGGCGGTGGCCGTCATTTTCGGACTGGGCGTCGCCAGCCTGCTGACGCTTTTCCAGGTGCCTGTCATGTGCAGTCTGGCCGAATCGCTCCGCAAACGCTTTGTGCCCGCGCCGACGCAATAAGCGGAACATGGCTGCGGGTCAAAAACGGATGTGCTCCCGCATGGCTTTTTCGACGGCGGGCCAGGCGACAGGAGGCGGAGCCGTCGGACCCGAGCGCGCCGGCTCCGGGAAATAGACGAACGCCTCGTTGCCGGCCGCCGCCGTTTTCACCTCGTCCCGCCAATCGGCAAAGACTTGGGCGCGCTCCGGTTCCATGACGGGGCCGAACAGGAAAATCCACAGGAAACCGCGCTGCCGCAACCGTTGCAGCAGCCATTCGAGCTTCATACGATACTCGATCCAGCCCGCACCCCGTTCCAGATCGAAATCCGAGAGGCGGACGGCAACGGCCTGGGCCGTCGGGAGACGGTCGACCTGCGCGATCAGGGCGAGAATTTCGCTGTGGTCAACGGGAACGACCAGGCGGCGGCAGCGGTTGGTGTCGATCCCCGGTTCCGCATCCGGCATGTCGTCGCGCGCGGCCGCGCGGGTCGTCATCCACACAACGGATTCCACACACGGCCGGGTATCGCGAAACAAGCCGGCCAGCGCCGAGACGGTTTGCCAGCGGCGGTCCATTTTGGGCGGATGCCGGTGTTCCGCCAGCAGAATGGCGGGCATGCCATCGGCCGCCAGAAAACCGTCGCGCACCGTCAGCGCGGCTTCCGTCTGCGGGGAAATCAGCGCGAAAGAGAGCTGCCGCTCCGTCCCGTCGCGAAAGGTCAGAACCCCCGGCCGGCGCGGCGTAAAAGCGAAGGGCGTCCGCGGCCCGGCGGTGAGGCCTCGCGACAAAATCTCTCCGTTCCACAAAACGTCCAGCTCGACCCCGGCGCGGCCTTCAGTCATGAAGACGGCTTCGGCGTCCCGATACACGGCGGCGGGCGCATAGGCCACGGCAAAGGTCGGCGCCGAGGGTTCGTCCGCCGACAGCGCCCCGCCGCCGACAAGCCCGACCGCCCGTAAAATCGTTCCCGCCCGGACGCAGCGCAGAACAAACCGGCGCCATCCCATAGCGTACGGAGTTTGCGAATAAAGGGCCAAAGACATATTTCCAGTTTCCAGTTTCCAGTTTCCAGTCCTTTATAGGGGATCGCGGATCGTAAAACAAGCGGGTTTTTATTCTTTTCATCGGGTGCGCATTGGCTAGTATGCGGGCCTTATGATGGATCCTCTCGCACAAACCTACCTGGACCGGCACCCCGACGATTGCGCCGCCATTCCAGCGCGATGGTGGCAGGTCGCGTGGTACGGACTGTGGCTGGCCGCCTTCCTGTTCTGGACGCTCTACCGATGGGACGTGGCGCTGGCCGCCCTGAACTTTCTGTTCACTTTCTGGTATCTGGGCATTATCGTTTTTCGTTCCTCCGTGGCGGCGCGCTCGGCGTGGCGGCCCTGTGAAATCCGCCTGAGCGCGCAGGAGCTCGCCGCGCTGCCCGATCGCGACTTGCCGATCTATACCCTGCTGATCCCGCTGTACCACGAGGCGAACATCGCGAACAAGATCATTCCCCGCCTCGAAGCCCTGGACTATCCCAAAGACAAACTGGACGTCAAACTGCTGCTGGAGGCCGACGACCGCGAAACCGTGCGAGCCATTCGGGATCTGCGGCTGCCGCCGCGCTACGAAACACTGGTGCTGGCCGATACCCGGCCCAAAACCAAACCCAAAGCCTGCAACTACGGGCTCGCCTGCGCCCGCGGCGAATTCTGCGTCATCTTCGACGCCGAAGACCGCCCCGAACCCGATCAGCTCAAGAAAGTCGTACTGGCTTTTCGCCGTTTGCCCGAGCAGGTCGCCTGCATTCAGGCCAAGCTCAATTTCTACAATGCGCGCGACAATCTGCTGTCGCGCTGGTTCTCCATCGAATACGCCACCACCTTCGACATCATGCTGCCGGGCTTGCAGCACGCGCGCATTCCCATGCCGCTGGGCGGAACCTCCAATCATTTCCGTACGGCCATTCTGCGCCAACTGGACGGCTGGGACCCGTTCAACGTGACGGAAGACTGCGATCTGGGCGTACGCATCTATCGGGGCGGCTACAGCAC
>CAZYAW010000309.1:0-5211 GCA_964646045.1 uncultured Victivallales bacterium
ATGTGATTGCCGATACACATCATGTAGCCGCCCGACATGCGGCCGGTCTCGGCCATCGAAGCGACCATGCTCCGGATTTCCGCGGGATCGTTGCGCGTCAGGACGCGGTTATCGCCTTCGCCGGCGATAAAGCAGTTCTCGTATCTTTGCGCGATGGCCTTGTAGTCGGTAAACGGTTCGCTGATGATGCCCCGCGCGCCGCAGGCCATGACGTCGTCGACAAAAGCGTCCACGCAGCCGTCGACCATGAAGATCACCTCTTTCCCCGCCTGCTTCAAAAGGCTCCAGAATTCTTCGTAGCGCGGAAAAATATGCTTGTGCATCCATGCCGGGCTGCAGACCGGTCCGGTCGAGAGGACAATGTCGTCGTGGCAGATCACAAAATTGACGGGCAGCCGGGCGAAGGCCCGAAACACGCGGCGGTTGATCTCGGCGAACTCGTCCATGACGCGGTCGAACTCCGGTTCCAGACAGATCGAAAGGAAAGGCTCGTATCCGAACACCAGCAGGGGCCACATGAACATGGTGTTGTAAAAGAAAACGCTGGCCGGATCGCCCGCGGGCGCTGTATCGCCCCATGCAGCCGGGTATTTCTTCCGGTACCGTTCGTAAATCGCCTCTTCACTGCGGAAATCTCCGTCGACATTGACGTGCCATCCGCTGAAATCGCCCTGTGCGAGAGGAGAAAACCGCAGCATGTCTTCCTGCGTCCGGAATCGGCGCCCCGCCAATTCCTGTTGCCAGTGGTCGCGATAGGCGTCGCCCCATCGGCCCTTGCCCTGATCGGTCTGTTCCTCGGGCCTCGGCCTGGGATCGTCGGTTTCCGGAATCGGCAACTCCAACTGGGGGTAAAGCTCCATCAGCCGGAGGCGACAGGCACGCGGGTGCGCGTAGTAGTCGATCCCCGTCAGATAGGTTTCGGCGTCAGGACAGGACCAATGCTCCCAATGGGCCATCTGCCGCGGTCCACACCCCATGTAACTGTCAAACCGCGGATTGCTCATAGTAACTCCACCGATTCCCCTTTGGTCGCCATAATACTTTGGACCCTTCCGAGCCGCCTGCAACAAGATCTGTCTCATATTGTGAAAGCGATGTCAACAACCTCGCTCCCGGCCATTCTCATTTGGGTGCGATGCACAAGCCGGACGCGACGGAGCGCGTCCCTCCCTGTCGGAAAACAACGGCGATGCAACGTTTTGGAGGGTCGTGCTTCGTCGCGACCGCACACCATGCTGCCAAAACGAGAATGGCGGCCTCACTCTTCCGCTACCGTTCGAACGCCCCCGCGTCGATGCGCCCGCGGCGCGGACGCGGCTCGAAAGATGCGGGGTGGACATAGTGGTACAGGGGCGTCAGGTCTTCCCGGTCGGCGGTCGTTCCGGGATCGATACCCTTATCCACGCAGGGCGAACCGGCCGCGAGCGTCCGTTTGCGCTCGGCGGGGTTCTCGAACAGGACCTCTTTCAGCGCCCCCCTGAAGTTGCCCTCGCGTACGGCCTGTTCCCAGTTCGTGTCCAGGCCCCTGCCGGCGAAGATATTGTTGCGCAGCACGACGATCGCACGGTCCGGCACGCGGCGCACGCTCACGAAAACCGGCTGCCCTCGCTCGCAATCGTTGACAAACGTGTTGTTGACGACATACAGCTCGTGCTTCTCGCCGCGCGCCCCCTCCTCGCCGTAGGCGACCATCACGCGGTTCCGGCAGCCGGGCCCCTGGTGCAGGATGTTGCCGACGATCAGCGCCCGGCCCGCATTGGGGAGATTGATCACGTAGCTGCCGGTGCCGTCCGCTTCGTCGGCCATGCGATTGTACGCCACGATGTTCTCGGCGGCTCGGCTCTTGAGCAGATGCGCGATTTTCGCATGATGCGAATAGTTGAACATGAAGACCAGCTTCTTGGCGGGGCCGATATAGAGGTTGTGCGCGGCGGGATCGCCGGAAAGCGAGTTGTATCCGAACTCGCAGTGCCGAATGTCGATCGTGCATTCGCCGTGACCGCCCAGAATGCCGTTCTCGTTGTCGAAGAACCCGCAGCGCCGCAACGTCAGGTGGCGTCCCTCCTGAATCTTGCCATGGCTTCCTCCCGTCCGCTATTTCCGTTTCCCCTCGTCAAACGTCAAGGCGACGCTGCCAATGCGCCCTGCGGGAACCCGAATGCCGATTCTATTCCCCTCGACCGGAAGCGCGCCGATGTCTTTCTCCTCCAGCGTCACCAACCGCGCACAGGCGACAGCGCGGTCAACCTCGATGGTCGCCTCGACTTCCTCCGCCGTCGGATTGTGGCAGCGCAGCACCATGTCCCGCCCGGATTCCGCCTGCTTGAGCGCCGTCACCGCGAGGTCGGGGGAGTCGAGGCGCACGAACGAGCGCGCCGTGGCCGGCAGCTCGCCGGCGTGCGCCGTGCATTGCACCGAGCGCAACGGCACGCAGAACCGGCGCGCCGCGCGCAGAAGCTCGGCCGCGCCCGCGTGTCCGTCGTGCGGATACAGCGCGTAGCGAAATGTGTGTTCGCCCGGAAGCTGCGCCAGCGGCTGCGCGCTGTATGTATCCGCGCCGCCGCCCGCCGTCCCGAAACAGCGCAGCAGTGTCAGCGCGATGGATCGCGTCGCATCGTCGAACACCTCGTATTCGCTCAGTCCGGCGTGCAGCACGGCCAGGCCGCGCGCGCGCCCGTCGGCCACGTTCACCAGCGACTGCGTCGGCCAGGTGCGCAACGCCGCCTCGTACCAGTCGCGCGAGTCGGGCACAGCCACCGGCCGCGACACGACGTCGAACGGCGCGTCGGCCTGGTGCCGGTCCGCCGCAATGTCCGTGCGGAACACGACCCGCAGCCGATGATCGCGCACCCGGTTGTCCACGCGCGTCGTAAATTCCAGGAACGGAACGCCCTTGCGCAGCATGACTTCGGTGCGGAGACGCAACGTCGCCTTGTGTGCGGAGCGCGCGCGGGCGCCATGCTCGACGAAGCGCGGCCCGTTGGGGATGTGAATCTTGAGCGGGGACGCCACCTCGGCGGGCAACATCCATTCGTGTTCGATCGCGTAGCCGGCCAGCAGCGGCCCGGAACGGATGCGCGCCACGTCCGCGCTCCGGCCCCGGGTGGTGTAGAGCGCTTCGCCGTCCGGCGCGATGTGCATGAGCGGCCCGCCCTCCTCGCCGCCGTCCTCGAAATAGTGCAGTCCGCGGTAGGCCTGTCCCGTGCGCTTGTCCAGCAGGTCCATCGTGCCGTCGCCGCAAATCTCGGCCCGCAGGAACTCGTTCTCCAGCACGTTGGTTTCGGCGTCCATGCGCTCGACAGCCCGATATTCGCCCTGGCGATGGCGCGCCGTGTAGCAGCGGTAGCCCATGGGCGGCAGGTCGCGGACTTCGAGGGCGACTTTGAAGCGTAGCGCCGGAAATTTGTCCACGTTGCCGAACCGCAGCAGGGCGCTGACTTCCTGGTCTTCCACCGCCAGCGCCTGCGCCTCGACCGGCCGGCCGTCGGCGTCGCGCACGTCCAGTCTGCCCGGCATGCGGTAGCCGCCGCCTTCACCGCGCGGGATATGCGCGTAACACTCCAGGACGCCCGTAAAGGTTGTCGCATGGGGATTGAACACCGTGATACCGAGCTCGTCTTCAGCCAGACCGGAATAGTCAATGCGCCCGACAATGCGCTCGAGCGCCACGCGCGTGGCGTCTTCGGCAATGTCGTCCACCGTGCGGTAGCGCTCCAGCGTGGTGAGCGTCACGCGGTCCACGTGACACCCGCCGATTCCGTCGTGCTGCTGGTTCTGGCACAGTGTTTTCCATGCCGTGCGCAACGCGCGTTGCGGGTATTCGAACCCCAGCAGGCTCGCCCAGACCGACGCCGGCTCGGCCCAGCTTTCCAGTCGGATTTGGCTGGCGTGGTTCATCAGCTTGATGTTCATGCGCGCCGAGTACACTCCGGCGAAGAGCGGGCCGAAGCCCATGCCCACCCGTTCCACCGCCAGCATCTCGCCGCGATACACGGGCAGTTTCTCCAGCAGGCCGCCGGCTTCCAGTTCCCGTCGCACCTCCTTGAAGTACTCGGGAATCGAGCTGATTGCGAGGCGGCCGGAGTCCATCTCGCGGTTCAGCGCTTCGACCAGCGCGGGGACTTCCGGGTCCGGGTTTTCCAAGTCGAACCCTTGCAGCAGGAGCAGGTGCGAGGTCGAGGACTTGGGCGCGAGCTTGTCGAGCATGCCGCGCAGCCCGTCGCGGGCCTGCTGCAGGTCGCGCGCGTTGTCCTGATCGGCCACGCTGTGATTCACCGCCGCGCTGTCCACGTCGTTGTGGTGCAGCAGGTAGCCGCGCCGTCCGGTGCGGTCGAACATCGCATTGTGCTCGCCGCGGCGGTACGGCTTGTAGACATTCTGCCAGAAGTTCAGCCGGTGGTCCTCGCCGAAGGTGAGGCCGAGCATGCGGCTGCCGTCGGGCGCCTCCCAGGCGTACTCGATGCGGTCCATGCGGGACTGGTCAATGCCCCGGTAAAACAGGATCGTGTCCATGCCGAACTGACGGTAAATCTGCGGAAGCTGCGAGATCTGGCCCCAGGAGAAAACGTTGTAGGCGCCTTTCATCGTCCCGCCGAGCGACTCGGCCAGCGCGTGGCCCATCAGCAGGTTGCGCGCGATGGCCTCGCCGCTGACCATGAACAGCGCCGGCAGCGTGTACCAGGGGCCGACGAACAGCCGTCCGTCCCGGACCAGCTTCTCGACACGCGCGCGGCGCTCCGGCCGCGCGTCGAGATAATCGTCCGCCATGGCCGCCTGCGAGTCCATCAGGAACGACCGGAACTCCGGCTGCGCCTCCATCGTATCGAGCAGCAGATCCATGGCGTCGCACAGCCGCCGCTGCGTTTCGCGGAACGACCAGCGCCACTCGCGATCCCAATGCGTATTGACTACCAGATGAAGCGTGTGCGGTCTTTGCATATCTCTACTCGTTCTCCGTTCGATGTTCAGCCCGCTGGATGACCCTGATCCAACCCCCCGGTACAGCGGGCGCTGCGCATGACATCCGAGAGCAGAACCGCCTGGCGCTTCCATTCCGGTCTCGTGTCCTTCTTCACGCAACCGTGCTCGTATCCATGCGCCGGTACTCGTCGTACATGACGCGATAGCTCTCGGGCGGCATGCCGGCAAAGATGCAGTTCGAGGTCGAGAAGATGTACGGCTTCCCCATGCCGCCATGTGTCATGCAGTACC
>CAZYAW010000310.1:0-9752 GCA_964646045.1 uncultured Victivallales bacterium
TGCCGCGACTCGGCAGGCATTCGCTGAACTGGAGAAGGTCTATGCATTGATTGGTGCCAGCCAGCATTTGGAGAAAGATTTCTTCGATGGTCCGCACGCCTGGAGCAACCGAAAGACGCTGGCGTTCATTGGGAAACACGTATCGACTCTCAAACAGTTGCCGAACAAAGGCACGAAGGGTACGGCCAAAGCCGCCCCCCTCATGCCCCGTGTTCGACGGAAAAAATCAGGCCTGACGCGAGTATAAGTTCTGTTATACCCTGCCATCGTGAAAACGGCAATATCGATACCCGATGATGTGTTCTCGCGGGCGGAGCGATTTGCCCGCCGTCGGAACATCACGCGGAGCGCCTTGTTTACGGTGGCGATAGAGGAGTACATTCAGCACCACCGAGACGAAGACGGACCCGTGCGGGCGTTTGACCCTGAGTTGTGGATTGACCCATCCGGCAGGCTCTGGTGGTTCTGGGCCCAGTCCGTCGGCCATGACGGCAAAGTTGCCGGAGTGTGGACGGTCACGAATGATGAGCCTAACGGGTATAGCGGCTCCTGGTCTGAACCGAGACTGACGGCCGTTGGCAAATGGGTTAAGCGCAACGCCGAGGCGATTTACGGGGAAGGAGGGCGCTGCGACGGTCTTTTCGATTGGCTGCCGCTCGGCGCCTTCACTCGCAAGGGCAATACGGCATACTTCCGGTGTCACAACTGGCCGGGCCGGGAACTGGCTATCGGCGGTTTCAAAACCAAGTTCAGACGGGCCAGCCTGTTAACGGACGGCAAGACATTGCCCTTCCGGCAAGAACGCGATCGGTTGGTGATCTACGGATTGCCCAGTTCCGATCCTGACAAACTTAGGATTCCTTCCGTGTTTTGCAGCTCCAGAGTTCCGTCAGCAGGATGCAGGCGATCATCAGAAGGCCGCCGATCAGCAGACGCCGCGGATGGACGTTTTCCCGGAAGACCCAAAGCGAAACCAGTACGGCCAGCGGGATTTTGAGATTGTTCATGACGGCCAGGGAACCGGCATTGACGCGGCGCGCTCCGGCATTCCACAGAAAGAAGCCGATGCCGCTGGGCGCCACGCCCAGATACAGCACGGCCAGCATTTGTCGCGGCGTAAGCGCCAGTCCATCGCGCAGCCAGAACCAGCCGGCCGGCGGAGTGACCAACAGCAGCGCGCCGAGATAGAGCCACGCGAAAGACGCCGTGTCGCCGCGCAGCCCCCTGAACCCCTCGCGCGACAGGAGGGACCGATAGCGCATCTGCCCCCAGGCGAAGCACAGGTTCGAGGTCTGGACCAGCAGGAAGCCGCCCCTGGCCCAGCCCGAACTGCCTTCGCGATGGGACAGCACGGCATAGACGGAACCGGCCATGGCAACCAGGGCCGCCACGAAAAACACCGCATGAAAGCGTCGTCGGTTCCAATCGTTGAGCAGCGTGACATACAGCGGCGTCGTTATGGTGAGAATCGCGATCTCATGCGACGGGAGAAAGCGAAAAGACGCCAGGTAGGTCATGTACATCAGTCCGAACTGCACCGCGCCGATCGCGATCAGGCGCAAACGCAGTGGCGGCGGCACAGTCGCAAGGCGCAGGCCCGGCAGGAAAATCAACAAGGAAAGCGCGATGCGAATCCACGCCAGCAGGAACGGGTCCACGCCTTTGAGCACATTGCCGATCAAACCGAAAGAAAAAGCCCATAGAAGCGATGCCGTCAACAGCAGAAGCATGGGCTAATCCAGATACCAGCGTTTGCGCAGGAAGTATTCCAGGCACAGCAGCAGCATGACCAGCAGCAGCATGGCGGGCGTGTCCCACAGCGATGCGCTTTCGCGAATGCGAGCGGACATCCGCCGGGCCGATATGGTTTTAAGGATGTGCTCCGCGAGCGGATCGGCGAATTCGGCCCGCGCCAGAGGTTCGGCCCCTTCGGCCCGCAGGCTTTCGGCCAGCGCCAGCAATGCGTCGTGACGAGCGCCGATCTCGGGATCGTCCGTAAAGCTCGGACGGTTGGTGCCGAGCGCCGCGGTAAAGTCGAAAACGCCGCCGCCGGTTTCGCGGGCTATGCTATGAATCAAGTCCAGATTGACGCCCGGATCGAGAAACTCGCGATTGACGACGACCGCATTGAGTTCCTGTTCTTCGGCCATGAAACGCCGGTCCAACGCAAAGCGATAGGGGCCGGGCCGGTCGGGATACACGACCGTGCGGAAAATCCCGTCGCGGGCTTCGAAGCGCGGCAGCTCCAGGGCTACGGCGGCGCCGTCGGGCGGGGTCATGGTGATCGAAATGGTCTGGCCTTCATACGGCGTGTAGTCCGGATTGCGGGCCTGGACGCTGAGCGTCACCCGCTGGCCGACGCCGCATTCCAGGCGGTCCAGATAGATTCTGGACTGCGCCTGACCGCCCAGCATGTGCGGCAGCCCCAGAAACTGCACCATCTTGCCCCAGTAGTCGCGAAAATAGCGGTCGCCATGCTCCTTGCGCCAGCGCCAAGTGGAGTTGAATCCCATATACAGCACGATGCCGCGCCCGTAGTTCTGATAGGCTATGGCCGTGCGCTTGTCCTGGGGATTGCGCTCGGAAACGGCTTCCACCAGCAGCACCGCGCCCGGTTTGAGCGGACCTTCGGGACACACTTCGTACATGTCGGGGAAGTTCGCCCAGATGTCGGCGTTTTTCTGCGGATCGGGATCGAACGTCACAAAGCGGCTTCCCTCGCCGTCGGGCGCAATGCGCAGACGATAGGCGGCCTGGAAAGATTTGGCCATTTCCTGACGAAAAGAACCGGGACCCACCGGTTCCAGCGACTCGATGACGATCGGCAACAGGTCTTCCAGTTCGGTATTCTTGAAACTGAACGGCGTATTGCGGTCGTCGCTGGCAATGACCAGCCCGCCGCCCTCCTCGGAGACGAACTGCACCAGGGCGCTGCGAAAATCCTTGGACAACAGCGCGTGCGCGTCGATGTCGCCCAGCACCACCATGTCGTAGTCCTTGAACAGATCTTCTTTCTTTTCAGGCAATTCCTTGAGAAACCGTTCCTGGTCGTGCCGGAAAAAGCGTTGATCCACGCTGTGCAGGTAGATTTTGGGCTCGACGCGCCGGTCTTTCTCGAAAGCCGAAACCAGAAAACGGTATTCCCAGCTCGGCTGGCTAAACACGAGGAGAACGCGGATGCGGTCTTTAATGACCCGCACACGACGCGAGACGCGATTGTTGCGGTCCGTCATTTCCGCCGGATCGGCGGGAATCTCGAGCGTCAAATCGAAAAGACCGGGCTCGGCCGGCGTATGTTCGATCGGGAGCGTCAGTTCGCCCTCGCGCTCCGGGCTGAAATCGGGAAGAGTGACGGGCGTGTCGCCGAACATGCATTTGACGGGAAAATCGCGACCGGTGAACCCCCACTGGCGGAGCGCGGCGTGGAACTTGAATGCCTCTTCGACAAAGACAATGTCCTCACCGACGATATGGTCGAGCGCGATGTCGCGCGGCCGTTCGCGACCGACGGGCAGGAAGTACACTGGTACGCCATCCTGTCGCAGTTTCTCGGCGGCAAAGGCGGGCGAGTCGGCCGCATTGTGGGCGCCGTCGCCAATCACCAGCAGGGCCGGCACGTAGGCGCCCCGATGCGGACGCAGCGCACCCTCCATCAGTCGAGTCAGCGAGGTACGGTTACCCCGCGCCAATGGACGAGTCGCAACGACGACCTCGCTCGCATCCTCCGCCGTCGCGGTGGCGGTGGTGGTGGTGGAGGGCTCGTCCGCGCCTTCCAATAGGGCCAACGGATCGACCGCGCGATTCCAGGAAAGAACGTCTTCCCCGAAAAGATAGGAGTGCTGAACGAGGCCCTGTCCGTCTCCGGCCCGCTTCTCCAGCGCGCGGTCGAGCCGATCCGCCGCCTGCAGGCGCGTGGTTTCCCCGACATCGCGAATGGTCATGCTTTCGGTACGGTCGATCACGACCGGCAAAGGACCTTCCGGTTTTCCCTGCCCGTCCACGCCCAGTTGCGGCGCGACGGCGACAAAGAGCAGGGCCGCATAGGCGCCCGCCCGGAGCACGGTGAGAACCGCTCGCTGGCGGGGAGTCACATCGCGTGCCACGCGCCGATACAGGTAAAAGGCCGCGAAAACGAGCGCGCCGCCCGCCAGCAGGGCGGCCCAGAGGGGGATCCAGGTTTGCAGCTCAATGTGATCGAAGGTCTCGATGTCGAGAAAGCGCCGATTGCGCGACAGCCAGTGCAGAAAACGGTTCATCTATTTCTTCCTCAGAAAATGGGCGTACGCTTCGAAAATGCCGGCGGCCAGCAGCAGCGCCAGCATCCAGGGCCACAAGTCCACCCGTGAAAGAGCGGCCGGCGACACCATGCCCTCGGTCAGATACAGTCCGTGTTCTTCGGCGGGTTTAAGGCGGGCGGTCGGCGCGGCATCCAGGTTCCCGTCGCCCGCATCGATGTTGCGGGCGAAACGGCTCCACTCCTCCCCGTTCTTAAGGACGGAGAAAAAGCCGACGCCGATTTCCGGCAGCAGCAATTTCGTTTCGTGGCCCACGCCCTCGACGGCCAGCGACAGAGGCGCCAGCGCCTCGCGCGTCAGCGTGTAGGCGGCCTCGCGATCCAAGCCGGGCTCCGGCAGGGACGAGGTGCGCACGGAAATCTCGTGCAGGGTCTGCGCGCCGCGCAGTTCCGCCACGGTACGCAGTACCATCTGAACGAAATTCGGGTTGTAGGGCAAGTTGCCGTATCCCGCGTAGGGCTGGAAACCGAACACGGCGAGGCGTCCGGCCCCGGTGCGGCGCACGGCGGCAATGACGCCGGCTTCGACCGTCAGGCGTGTTTCCTCGGGCGGCACATCGCGAAAGACCAGACTTTGCCGGAACCGAATGTTTTCCGGATTCAGTCCGGGCCGATCCATAAACGCCAGCCAGGAACCGGCCAGCCGTTCCGACAGTACGGGGCCGCCTTCCTCGACCAGTGCGGCCTCGATCCCGAGCCCGGCGGCTTCGTTGTCGCGGCGCGCGGGCAGAAAAGCCGCTACATTGCCGCCTCTTTCGAGAAAACTGCGCAGGGCGGTGAGATACGGCATGCCGGGTTCGAGCGAAACATTGCAAAGAAACAGAATGTCCGTGCTGTGCAAGTCGGCGCTCACCAGTTCGAGCGGCGACAGTTTGGTGACGACCAGATGACGCTCGTCGAAAAGGGCGTGGAGCGCCGCGCGCAAGTGTATCTCGTAGGGGAAACGGTCTTCGCCCCGGTGCGGCGGCGCGGCCATGGCGATGCGCAGGGAATCGGGAACGAGCAGGGCGGCCATGCGGGCATCGTCCAAATGCAGCTCGTCGTGATTGAGCCGCACTTCCAGCGAATGCCAGCCGGGGCGATGGAAGGTCACCGGAAACATGACGTCGCGGATTTCGCCCGGTTGCAGTCGAATCATAGTTTGCGCGCGGATTTCGCCGTCGATGAGCAGCGCGACGTTGCGGTCGTCGGACGCCGAGGCGGAAGCGTTGCCGATGCGGGCCACGATTTCGCCGGGCCGTCCCGGGAAGAGACCGTCCGAGGGCGGCAGAATGGCGAGGACAGCGCAATTGGGCACGGCCGTGCGCGGATCGATGCGATGCCAGCGCATCGGATAGGCGCGCCCCAGGCTGTTGAGGCCTTCCATGATCTCGTCCAAATTGCCGTACCACTCGTCCTGGAAATCGCCCAGAAAAAGTATGCTCTCGGCCTCGCGCAGAATGGGCAGACGCATCAGCTGGGTGAAAAAGGAGCGGGCGCCGACATGCGAGTGGCCCTGTTCGATGCGCGTGACGGCCGCCTTGAGCGCCGGCTTGTCGGTCGAAAAGGAGGCGACCACCGGCTCGAAGTTCCCCGCCAGCGTATAGATCGCGACGGGTTGCTCGGCCTCTTCGATATAGGCGGAAAGCGTTTCCATGGTCCGTTGCAGACGGGTTTTCCCCTGATACAGCGTGTTCATGCTGGGCGAGACGTCCACAATCACCAGTGTTCGTCCGCCCGCGCCGCGCTGCCGGATAAAAGGCCGCGCCAGAAAGAGGGCGATGGCGATCAGCAGCAGAATCTTGGAGATCAGCTTGAGGATTTCGTCAACGCGGATGCGCCGCCGTTTGACGATGACGGCCCGCCGCATCCACTCGTAGGCCGCCCAGGGCAGGCGAAGACGACGGCGCCGCAACAGCAGCAGCAGCAGGGGAACCGAGGCGAAAGCCAGGCCCCAAAGCAGAAATGGATTCAGAAACGGCATGGATCAAAAACCTCTCGCGATTCTTGTGTTCAGGTATTCCGCCAGCGTGACGCCGAAATTGCGGCTGGTGTCGCACAGCACGTAATCGATCCCGAGCTTGCGCGAGCGGGTGCGCATGTCGTCCAGATATTCGGCGAACAGTTCGTTGTAGCTGTCGCGAATGTTGCGCCCTTCCAGGATCATGCGGTCTTCGCCCTCCAGTTCAATCAGCTCGACCGGACCCTTGTAACTGAAATCCATTTCGAGCGGATCGACCAGATGGAAAAGCACAATCTCGTTTTTGTTGAAAAGAAGACGCTTGATCCCGTCGAAGGTCGCGTCCGCATCGTTGAAAAAATCGCTGATCACGAAGACGCATTTGCGCCGCCCGATCTGTTCGCCGACCGTGCGCAGGGCCCGTCCGATGGCGGTGCGGTCCTTGAACGGCGCCTCGTGCATGTACTGGGCGATTTTGGCCAACAGCGCCTCGCTGCCGGTGGCGGGGATCGTTTCCATGATGCGGTCGGCGAAAAAGGTGGCGGCCACCAGATCGTTCTGGCCCGTAATGGCGCAGGCCAGCGCCACGGCAATACTGGCGGCCATATCGCGCTTGCTGCGGTTCTCGTATTCGAAGGTCATGGTCTCGCTGACGTCCAGCAGGATATGTCCGACGAAATTGGTCTCCTGTTCGTACTGACGGATCAGGCTCTTGTCCGACCGATAGAAGACCTTCCAGTCGAAATGGCGCAGGTCGTCGCCCTGCACATACTGGCGATGGCCGGCGAACTCGACGGCAAACCCGTGAAAAGGGGAGCGGTGGTTGCCGACCAGCGTGCCCTCGACGCGGCTGCCCGGCTTAAAGCCGACCGCCGCAATGCGGGCGATGGCGCGAGCGTCGAAATAGCGCGCTAGAACCGATGAAGTTTGGGGCATTATTCTCTCCGAGGGCCGGGCGCCGGCGGCGCCCGGCGCGAACCGCAATCCGATCAGTACTTTTCGACGGTCTCCAGCAGTTTGCGGATGACGTCGTCGGTCGAGAGCCCCTCGGCCTTGGCCGTATAGTTCAGGGCGATGCGATGGCGCAGGGTCGGCAAGGCCGCGCGGGCGACATCCTCGCAGGCGGGCGTGGGACGTCCGTCCAGAGCGCAGAAGCATTTGGCGGCCATCACCAGGCAAATCGTAGCGCGCGGACCGGCGCCCCAGGACAGCCATTCCTTGACGAAGTCCAGCGCCGTATCCTGGCCGACGCGCGTGGCGCGCACCAGCCGATTGGCATAGTCCACGACTGCGTCACTGACGGGAATGTCGCGCAGTTTCTTCTGCATCGCCAGCAGCGACGCGGCGTCGCAGACGGGTTGGATGTCGCCAAAACGCTGTTCCGAAACGCGGCGCACAATCTCGACCTCCTCGTCCGGCTGCGGATAGCCGACGAAAATCTTGAAGAGAAAGCGGTCCTGCTGAGCCTCGGGCAGCGGATAGGTCCCCTCCTGCTCCAGCGGGTTCTGAGTGGCCAGAATGAAGAAGGGCGAAGGCAGCGGATGCACGACGCCGCCCACCGACACCTGCTTTTCCTGCATGGCCTCCAGCAGCGCCGCCTGCGTTTTGGGCGGCGTGCGGTTGATTTCGTCGGCCAAAATGATGTTGGCGAAAATGGGGCCGGGCAGAAACTTGAACGAACGCTCGCGCGAGGCGCGGTCTTCCTGGATGACCTCGGTGCCGGTAATGTCGGAGGGCATCAGGTCGGGCGTAAACTGGATGCGCTTGAAGCTCAGGTTCATGGCCTTGGCCATGGAGGAGATCAACAGTGTTTTCGCCAGACCCGGCACCCCTTCGAGCAAGCAGTGGGCGTTGGTCAAAATGGCCAGAATCACTTCTTCGATCACGTCCTTCTGGCCGACAATCACCTTCTCGAGTTCCGCCGACAAAGCGCGGTTCAACTCGCATATTCTTTCGATATCCGCCGGTCCGGCCGCGGCTTCATCCGCCATAGCCTCTTCCGCAGCGGCGGGCGCCGACACGTCCGGCTCCGCCGGGAAGGACTCCTCCGCAACGGGCGCGGCGGGTTCCGGCACGGGCGCGAAATGTTCGCCGCCGCACTTGGGACAGGCCAAGCCCTGCGTTTGTCCGTCCTCGACCAGCACATGTTGTCCGCAATCTTCGCACTGATGTTTCGTTTCCATAGTCTCCCTCGTTGATTTCACTCGAAATTCGCGGATTGCAGCGATTCGATCGTTAGCTTGGCCTTGTTTTTATCGTCCACTTGCACGATCAGATGTTCGCCCTGCCACTGCACCGGCATCCCGATGCGGTCGCCGTTGCGCAGAGTCAGCGCGGCCTTTCCGGACACGCCGCCGAAATAGACGCCGACGGTTTCCGACCATTCCACCTTGCGCAGTCCGGACTCGGTGCGCAGCACAGCGCTTTGGGCGGAAACCGTCATGAGCTTGCCTTTAACCCATGTTCCGATTTTCAGGCGCAGTGCCGCCGTACCCGCGTCGTTGACGGCGGGGTCCTCGTGCTCGGCGTCTCCGAAACGCAGTCCCGCCACCCGTGCCAAAGGCAATTCCAGCGGACCCAGCGCGGTCGAACGGAAGTGTACTGTTTCGCGGTCGAGCGCATGCAGGGCGCCGGACAGCCGCGAGCCGTCCTTCAGCAGCAGTTGGGCCGGCTTGGCCACCACCGCCTTGGCCGAGAAGCGCACAGCACGAACCGCCGACCGGTCCAACGGCTCGCCTTTCTCCCATGCGATCTGCTTGGCCGTAATGGACTTGACCGTTCCGTGTTTTTCACTGCCGTCCTTTAGTACGGCGGTGTCGGCCAACCCCGGGCTCGCGCCCCCCCACGAGAGCAGCAGGGCGCCCATTGCCAAACGCCGGATCGTCGGCGTGAAAGCTCCGACGGCAACCGCGCATCGTTTCTCTGTCATACATTTCATCTTGCGCCTTTTATCCTCATTCCGTTTTGCAAGGACGGCGGTACTGCATCAGCGCTGATACACAGGCAGATAGCGGTGGGGCGTTCCGAGCGCGATCACCGCGAACGCATTGGCCACCACGTCGCCGTGGCGGAAAAAAGCCCCTTCCCAGTTCTTGAGCACGCGTTCGGTCAGGGCGCTGTAATAGTTCTTCCAGGCCTCGCCTCCCGCATAGTAGAGCGCCGCCGAGCAATAGTACTGACCGTACCAGTAGCGCGCACCGTGGTTGTAGCCTTTCAAGGCGTCCACGCCCCGGGCCAGCAGCGTCTCCGCCGCCTTGGGAATTTTATCCGAATCGTAGCGGCCGACGGACACCATTGAAACCACGCCCGCGCCGGTACAGGCGAAAGTCCCTTTACTTCTTCCGTCCCCGTAATAATTGAAGGTGGCGTCTTCCTTGTGGAATCCGCCCTCGATGTAGCGTATGGCCTGTCGAATGGTCACTTCGGGAATGTATATGCCGGCTTCGGCGGCGGCGCGCAACCCCATAACCTGCGTGACGGTCACGGACAAGTCCTGTTCGCCCGGACGCGGCTCGTAAC
>CAZYAW010000311.1:0-22161 GCA_964646045.1 uncultured Victivallales bacterium
CGGGCGCAGCCCTACTTCTCCACCAGCGTTTCTTCGACCTGCATCCCGAAATGGCGGGCTTTCTTTTCGATGCGGGCCAAAACGCGGTCGCCGGGCTTGAGATCCTTGACGGAGATCGGCCGGCCGTCGGGGCCGACCAGGCGGATGGTTTCCGCGTTTTGCAGTACCAGCGAGACCGGCTGCGCCTCGACTTGCGCCTCAACCAGCAGCATGGGGCGTTTTTCGATCTTGTTGCGACCCAGATAGGCCGTTTGCGCGCGGCCGGCGGCATCGACGATCATCACTTCGTCGCCCGCCTTCAGGTCGGCCAGGTAGCAGGTTTTGCCGCCCGGCGTCATCGTATAGGCGTGGACGGCTCCGGCATTGACCCGAAAGGGTCGGGCGGCGACATAGGGATTTTCCATTGATTCCGAATGCACCAGGAAGAAGCCGGTGGCGGTATTGCCGATCAACATGCCCTGTCCCACGTTCATTTGCGTACAGGTGTCGAGACAGCAGCGGTCGCCCATGCCGAGCTGGCGCACGGCGCCGATTTGCGCTTCGACCAGCGCGACGTTCTCGCCGACACCACGCACGATCTCGGCGGTTTTCTTGATTTCGTCGATATCGCGCGTGTGCAGCACGATGCCGGCCGCGCCCTTCTCCATGATTTCCGCCATGAGTCGCGCCTGCTCGCTGTTTTCGACCTGCACCAGGAGCCGCTCCGGACGGCGGGCCAGCAGATTCTCGATGGGAATCACGGTCCAGTCGAGCATACGCACGACCAGCGTTTTGCCGGGCGCGACGGCGGCGGCCCGATCCTCGTCGGCCTTGCCGGCGATATCCACGAATTCCACGTCGCGACCGGGTCGGATGTCGCCGTCTGCGGCTACGGTGGCGATGCGCCCGAACTGCCGCACGGTTTCCGTCGCGCCGACGGGTACGATCAGCGCCTGCGCCCCGCTCTCGAGCGCCGCGATGGCGGTGTCCTTGTCGTAGGGCGTGCAATGCATCCAGAAGGTTTTCATAGACGGTCGTCTTTCAGGATGGCTTCCGCCTCCTCTTCGCTGGCCTCATGGTGAACGATGGCGCACAGGGCCCGGATCATGCGTTCCGGATGCTTGTGCTGGAAGGCGTTGCGCCCGATGGAAAGACCGGCGGCTCCGGCGGCCAGCGAATCGCGCACCACGGTCAGGATGTCGCGGTCGCTCTCCATTTTCTCGCCGCCGGCGATGACGACCGGGACCGGACAGCCCCGCACGACCTCGCGGAAAGACTCCACGCTGCCGGTATAGGGCGCCTTGACGATGTCCGCGCCGAGTTCCGCGCCGACACGGGCGGCGTGTTTCACGTTTTTGACGTCGAATTCGTTCTGAATTTTGGCGCCGCGCGTGTACATCATAGCAATCAGCGGCATTTGCCAGTTCTGGCAGCGCTCGCCGACTTGACCGAGCTGACGCAACATGTGGTTTTCGGTTTCGGCGCCCAGGTTGATATGCACGGATACCGCGTCGGCGCCCAGCTTGATGGCTTCTTCCAAGGTGCAGACCAGCTCCTTGACGTTGGGGTCGGGACTGAGCGTGGTGCCGGCCGAGAGGTGAACGATCAGTCCAATATCGCGCCCGGTTTCGCGATGGCCGGCATGGACCATGCCCTTGTGCATGAGGACCGCGTTGGCGCCGCCGCGCACCACGTTGCTCACGGCAGTGCGCATGTCTTCCAGTCCCGCGATCGGGCCGACGGTTACGCCGTGATCCATGGGCACAATGACCGTTCTGCCGGAATTGCGGTCCAGTATTCGCTCCATACGAATGCGCTTGCCGATCATACCATTCCTCCTGTTGCGCTCCAAGGCGTAACACGCCATTAAACATCCGGTCGGCATCCTACACGGTCAGGCGGGTAAGGCAAGAAAAAAGGTAACTACTAAGGCAAATACACAAAAATTTG
This sequence comes from uncultured Victivallales bacterium, assembly GCA_964646045.1. GTDB lineage: Bacteria > Verrucomicrobiota > Kiritimatiellia > UBA8416 > SLMC01 > CAZYAW01. The sequence continues at coordinate 1,930 of CAZYAW010000311.1, forward strand.
CTCGGTTGGAAATTCCTTGTTGTGGCTTCTCGTCACTTCTTGCGAGTCGCCATGAGCAGGGGGACGTATCTCCGAAACGTCAGCGGACGGCTCGGAACAGTTCAATCAACCTGTCCGGTCTAAATAAACAAGTCACTGCTCAGCTATCCATTCACTAAGGGCCCGCGCAAAAATAACTTCACATTTTGGACGCAGATGCATCCCGCCCGGCTGCGTTGCGAAAATTCGAAATATCGGGAATATTCCTGCGTTTTCGCGCCTGGCCGGGCGGGCGCCTACACGCCCAATTCTGTTATGAAACCTGAAATCACAGCCTAATCTTTTGCCTTGCGATATTCGGGACGATCCCGTATTTTGCTCTTTTTTCCGGTCCCATGGTTGCGGGAAATCACTGCGGATTGCAATAAATCGATCCCGCGTTGCGTTGTATAGCCTGTGCGCACAATCATAAACAGTACGGTACGAAACCAGGGGAAAATCGGGAAAGGAGTCGGCATCATGAAAACAGGCATACGGGCCGTAGTGGCGGCGGGATTGGCGAGCGGCGCGCTGAGCGTGGCGGCCGGGGCGGAACAGACGGAAATCGTGCTGGACGAAGCGGAAGCGCGACAGGAAGTCGCGGCGAGCGAAGTCAAGCCGCAGCGACCGGGAAATGCGGAGCAGGCGGCGGCGCGGAAAATGCGCGAACGAATGCGCGAACGAATGCGCGAAAAAATGCACGCACGACGAAAAGCCAATACGGAATTCTGGCAGAGCCTGAAAGACAAGGAACCGGCCCAGGCGCTGGCCGAGGTCAAGGTCCATGTGACCCGACGCCATGCGGAGCGCAAGCAGGAAATGGCCGAGTTCCACGAGGAGCGAGTCGCGCGTATCGAGGAAAAGGTGGAAGACGCCGACCGGAAAGCCAAAGCGCTGGAATTGGCGCAAAAGCGTCATGCGCAGGCACTGGCCCGGGCCGAGCAACACCATGCGGAGGTCACGGAGAAGCTCAACGCCCTGGACGACAAGGAAGACCTGACCCACGCCGACATTCGCAAGGCGCTGAAGCCGCCACAGCGCAAGCAAGGCCCGCAGAACCGGCCGGGCCGCAAACGGCGCGAGCAGCGCGGAAAAGGCGATGCCGAGAAACCGGCGACAGAAGCCACAGCGCCGCAAAGGGATTTCGCCTGATCCGCCTTTGGCGCGGCGCCGACGGACGTTCGAGAGCGGCACAAGACTCGGTTCCCGTCAACGGCGAACGGAGTCTTGTGCGGCATTTAACATAGACGACGGCTCCGCGACGAGCCGGAAAGGGGTGTGGCATGACAGACAGAATGACTTCCAGAGAGCGCATCGGGCGCATGTTCGAACATCGCGAGGCCGACCGCATTCCCGTGACCGACAGTCCCTGGCGGGCGACGGTCGAACGTTGGCGTCGCGAAGGCATGCCGGCCGACGCCGACTACCGGAAATATTTCGGACTCGACCTGATCGTCGGGATCGGCGCCGACAATTCTCCTCGTTACGAACGCAAAATCCTGGAGGAAAGCGAGGAGAAAGTCACGAGGATCACCGAGTGGGGCACCACGCTGCAAGACTGGAAACATGCCGCCTCGGCTCCGCATTTTCTGGATTTCACGATTGTGGACCGCGCAAGCTGGGCAAAGGCCAAGGCGCGCATGACCCCGTCCGACGACCGCATCGACTGGGCGCGACTGGAGCGCGAATACCCGCAATGGCAGGCGGCCGGCGCATGGATTGTCGGCGGCTTCTTCTTCGGGTTCGACGTTACGCATTCCTGGATCACCGGCACCGAACGGCTCTTGATGGCCCTGGTGGAAGATCCCGAGTGGTGCATGGACATGTTCACGCACCAACTGGAAATGCACATGGCGCTTTTCGACCGCATTCTGGAAAAAGGCTACCGCATCGACGCCATTGGCTGGCCGGACGACATGGGCTACAAGGGCACCCAGTTTTTCTCGCTGGACATGTATCGCGCACTGCTTAAGCCGATCCACAAGCGGGCCATCGACTGGGCGCACGCCCGCGGTGTCAAGGCCCACCTCCATTCCTGCGGCAATATCAACCCGTTCGTGTCGGAGCTGATCGAGATCGGGCTGGACGGGCTCAATCCGCTGGAAGTCAAGGCGGGCATGGATCCCGTGCAACTGAAAAAGCAATACGGCGACCGGCTCGTGCTGCACGGCGGCGTCAATGCCGTCCTGTGGGATCGGCCGGAAGAGATCAAGGCGGAGATGGAGCGGGTGCTGCCGGTCGTCAAGCGGGACGGCGGCTATATCTTTTCGTCGGACCATTCCGTGCCTTCGAGCGTGAGTCTCGCGGATTTCCGCGGCATTGTCGAACGAGCCAAGGAACTGGGCGCCTATTGACTCCTTTATCAACGACGGGAGACGAGCCGACATGACGGAAACGAACTGGAATTGGAGCGAGAAACGCGTTTGGGTGACCGGCGGCACCGGTTTTCTGGGCCGGGCCCTGTGCGCGGAATTGCGGGCGCGCGGCTGCCGCGAGCTGTACGCCACCGGCCGGAAAGACTGCGACTTGCGCGATGCCGCCGCCATTCGGCGCGTCTTGCGCGAACAAAAGCCGCATGCGGTCGTTCATCTGGCCGCCGTGGTCGGCGGCATCGGCGCCAACCGGGCGCATCCGGGCCTGTTCTACTACGAAAACATGATCATGGGCGTACAGCTCGTCGAGGCCTGCCGCGAGGCGGGCCTCGGCAAACTGGTCCTGATCGGCACCATTTGCGCCTATCCGAAGTTCACGCCGGTCCCCTTCCGCGAAGATCGTCTGTGGGACGGCTATCCGGAAGAGACGAACGCGCCCTACGGGCTGGCCAAAAAAATGCTGCTGGTCCAGGCCCAAGCCTATCGCCAGGAATACGGGATGGACGCCATTTACCTGCTGCCAGTCAACCTCTACGGACCCGGCGACAATTTCGACCCTGAAACGTCGCATGTCATTCCGGCGCTCATTCGCAAAGCGGAAGAAGCCCGGCTGAGCGGCGCCGCGAGCATGACCTGCTGGGGGACCGGGCAGGCCACGCGCGAGTTTCTCTATGTGGACGATTGCGCGCGCGGCATTGCCCTGGCGACCGCGCAATACAGCGACGCCGATCCCGTCAATCTGGGCAGCGGCACGGAAATCTCCATTCGGGATCTGGCCGCCATGATCGCCGCGGAAGTCGGGTTCGAAGGCCGAATCGTCTGGGACGCGAGCCGGCCCGACGGCCAGCCGCGGCGCGGACTGGACACCGGCCGCGCGCGGGAGCGCTTCGGCTTCGCGGCGCAAACCTCGTTGGCGGAGGGACTGCGCAAGACCGTGGCCTGGTATCGCGAGCGCACGACTAGGACGCCTGCCGATACTCCTTGAGTTTGCGGTGCAGGGTGCGGCGACTGACGCCCAGTTCCGCGGCCGCCAGCGTGCGATTGTCGTTGTGCCGTTGCAAGGCGGCGGCGATCATGGCCCGTTCGGCCTCCGCCAGCGTGCCGCCCGCGAACGGGCCGCCCGGCGGGACTGCGGCGGCCGTTGCGCCGCGACCGCCGGAACGCTCCCGCAGGCCCGCCTCTTCGCGAATGCGCTGCGGAACATCGCGAGCGGCCAGTCGTTCGCCGCGACAGAGCACCACCATTTTCTCGATGGCGTTGCGCAGCTCCCGCACGTTGCCCGGCCAGCGGTAGGCCGCGAGAATATGGAGCGCTTCGGGGGTCAGGCCCTCGATCTTCTTGTTGTTTGCGGCGCTGAACTCCTCGATAAAATGACGGCAGAGCAGCGGGATGTCCTCGACTCGCTCGCGCAGGGGCGGTATGGTGACACTGACGACGTCCAGTCGAAAGAACAGATCTTCGCGAAACTTGCCCTCGGCCACGCGTTCGCGCAAATCCCGGTTGGTGGCGGAAATCAGGCGAATATCGGTTTCCACGGTTTCGGCGCCGCCCACGCGTTCGAAGGTGCGTTCTTCCAGCACGCGCAGCAGTTTGACCTGCACGGCGGCGTCAATCTCCGAAATTTCGTCCAGAAACAGACTGCCGCCGTCCGCCATCTCGAAACGGCCGCGCCGTCGCGAGACAGCGCCGGTAAAGGCGCCCTTCTCATGCCCGAACAGTTCGCTTTCCAGCAGGGACGGCGAAAGCGACGCGCAGTGGATCGCCACGAACGGCCCCTGTTTGCGCGCGCTGAGCCGATGCACCGCGTGAGCGACCAGTTCCTTGCCGGTCCCGCTTTCGCCCTGAATCAGCACGGTGGCCTGCGAGGGCGCGGCCTGACGCACAATGTCGAACACCGGCTGCATGGCGGCGGAGCTGCCGACGATGTTCTCCAGTCCGTACTTGCGGTCGAGCTGCCGCCGCAGCTCGGCGTTTTCCGCCTCCATGTCGCGCGCGCGCAGAGAACGTTCCAACTGGATTTCGAGGTGATCCAAATTGACCGGCTTGGTCAGAAAATCCCGCGCCCCGTTGCGCATCGCCTCGACGGCGGTCTCGATGCTGCCGTAGGCCGTCAGCAGAAAGCAGATCAGAGCGGGAGCGCGGGCCAGGGCCCGCTGAATGAGCGTCAAGCCGTCCATGCCGGGCATGCGCATATCCGTCAGCAGCACGTCCACGTCGTCGTTTTCCAGCAGGCCCAGCGCCTGTTCGGCGCTCTCGGCCTGCCGCACCTCGTAGGCGTCGCGCAGGGCCAGCGCCAGGCCGTCCCGCGTGTTCTTGTCATCGTCCACAATCAGAACGGTGTACTTGTTTTTGCGCGGCTCCATCACGTCTCGCTTTCCGCGGAAGGCGGCGTCGCCGTCCGTTCGCCGCGCGGCAGGAGCCGCATGCGGCGACGGACCAAAGGCAACAGAAAGGTGAAGACGGTTCCTTCACCCGGCTTGCTTTCTATTTCTATTTGTCCGCCATGATCCTGGGCGATGCGCTGCACGATCATGAGGCCCAGCCCGGATCCGCCCGCTTTGGTTGTGTAGTACGGTTCGAAAATACGCCCCAAATCCTCGCGCCCGATTCCGCTGCCGCTGTCGGCGAAGGATACGGAGAGATATTGCGCGGAGACCCCCAGCCCGATGCGCAGCGATCCGCCCGAAGTCATAGACTGCAGGGCGTTCTTGACAATATTGAAAAAAGCCTGCTTGATCTGATCGCGGTCGGCCTGCACTTTGGGCGCCAGGGGCGGAATGTCGAGCGCCACGTCCACCGCCTTGTCCTCGATTTCCCGCTGGAACAACAACAGCGTATCCTGGAGAACGCCGGCGACGTCGAGCGACGCCATGCGGGGTTTCGTCGGACGAATGGCCCGCAGAAACTGCGTAATAATCAGATCCAGGCGCTGCACCTCGCCACGCGCCACGCGCAGAAGATCTTCGCTGGCGGCGCGCGACTCGGCCGGAACGGCCCGCAAACTGCGTTCCAGCAGTTGCAGATGAATGTTCAGCGCATTGAGCGGATTGCCGATTTCATGAGCGACCCCGGCGGCCAGCAGCTTGACGGCGTTGAGCCGTTCCGATTCCAAGGCGTCGGCCTCGCGCAGGCGCGAGGCCGTTACATCGCGCAGAATGACGATCAGCCCGCCGCTCTCGCCGGCCTCGTCGTCCTCGGCGCCCCCTTCGCTTTGCGAAGGCGCGAACGGCACCAGATAGAAACTCAGAAAGCGATGCGCGGGATAGGTAACTTCGATCTCGCTGGAGATCAGCTTGGACCACTCCGTCTCGTCCAGATTAAGCAGACGATCCCATTCTACAAAAGGGAAAAAGCGAGCGACCGGCCGGCCTTTGGCGGCAGCGAACGTGAATCCGAGCAACTGTTCCATGGCGCGGTTGGCATAGTTGAGGCGGCCGTCGCCGGATACGATGGCGACCCCCTCCTGAATGGACTGAAATACAGTCTCGAGCAGTCCGCGCTCGCGGCTGAGTCGCAGAAAATGAGCCTGCAGACTCTGCGGATCGAGGCGATCGAGGCGAGCGATCAGTTTTTCCAGAAACCCCGCTCTCATGGCGTCGCGCCAGCCGCTGCGTTCTCTTGTCGCTCGTCGGCGCAGACCGTCAGACACTCCCGCAGAGCCCGGGCTTTGACGACCAGAGCCTGCAATTGCCCGGCGGTGACCGACTGTTCGCCGTCGCACAGGGCGCGGGTCGGATCGTGGTGCGTTTCAATCAGCAGTCCGTCCGCGCCCGCCGCTACGGCGGCCAGACTCATGGCCTCGACGTTGCGGCGATAGCCGGCGGCGTGGGACGGATCGAAGATCACGGGCAGGTTGGTCTCGCGTTTGAGGACGGGTATCGCGCCGATATCCGCCGTATAGCGCTGAAACTTGCCGTCCTCGAACGTGCGAATCCCGCGCAGACACAGCATGACGTTCGGATTGCCGTTGGCGACCACGTACTCGGCGGCCAGCAGGAAATCCTCGAGGGAAGAGGACTCGCCCCGCTTGATCAGAACCGGCGTCCCCTTGGCGCGCGTCAGCATGGCCAGTTCCTGCAGCAGTCCGTAGGCTTTCATGTTGCGGGCGCCGATTTGCACGATATCGGCGCATGCGACCACCTGGTCCAGAACCGGCCGCTCTTCCGCCACGCCGTCCGGCCCGATGTGCCGATGCTGTCCGGTCGCCTCGGTGACGATCGCGAGGCCGAACTCCGCGCGCGCCTGCACCAGAATTTCAAGCCCTTCCCGACCGAGTCCCTGAAAACTGTAGGGCGAGCTGCGCGGCTTGTAGGCGCCGCCCCGCAATACGGGAATGCCCAGCTCGCGCACGTAGCGCGCCGTCGCAAACACCTGTTCGCGGCTCTCCACGGAACAGGGTCCGGCCATAATCGTCAGGGCCGGCCCGCCGATGTCCGCTGCGCCCACTCGTATGCGGTGCGTGGGTTTCTCCACGATGCGTCCGCGGTCGACATAGCGACGCGCGATCAGCTTGTAGGGCTTGGAAATGCGGATGACTTTTTCCACGCCGTCCAGTTCGGAAAAATAGCTTTCCTCGATACGCCCCAAATCGCCCAGCACGCCGATCACGTCCGTGCCCGTGGCGCCGTGTATGATTTCGCCCTTGAGTTTTTTGGCTTCGATGCGCCGGAAAACCGTCTGCACCTGTTCGGCAGTCGCGTTGCGCGCCATGTGAATGATCATACAAAGCTCCCTAATGGAATTCAAGGCGCTACGGGCCGGGCGCGATGCGCGCGGCCTTGAGCGGATAGCGCAGTTTCAAGTCGTTCTCCAGCAGAATTTCGATCCAGTACGTGCCCGGCTCGTCGAATTTGGCGTTGAAGAACAGCTCGACGCTGGTGGCCGTGGCTTCGCTGTCGCCCAAACGGATCGGCACGTCCTGGCCTTCCATCATGACGGTTTTCTCGTCCGGTCTCAGCACGCGGCTGCGCTGGGAGAATTCGCCCTGTCCGCAGCACCAGCGATTGACCACGCACAGCTTGTGCAGCACGACGGGATACTGCGGCACGTTGAGCACGTCGAACAGTCCGATTAAGATGAACTTGCCGTTGCGTTCCTGGCGCACGTCGTCGCACAGCAGACTGGACTGTAGATCCGGCAGCATGGTATTCTTCTCCCCGGCGTGTTATCCGCCCTGAATGACATCGCCGATTTTGAAGACCGGCAGAAACATGGAGACCACAATGCCGCCGATCAGCACGCCCAGCACGACCATCAGCAGCGGTTCCAGCAGCGAGGTCAGGCCGGCCAGCATGGTTTCGACTTCGTCGTCGTAGAAGTCGGCGATATTGTCCATCATCTCGTCGATTTTCCCGGTCTTTTCGCCGGCCTGCAGCATGCGCACCAGCATGATCGGGAAAACGGTCTGGTCCAGCAGCGCGCTGGAGAGCACGTCGCCCTTTTCGAGCGCGGCCTTGGTGTTCATCACGATGCGGCCCGCCACAAGGTTGCCCGTGGCGCCCGCGACGATGTCGATGGCAGTCAGAATGGGCACGCCGCTGCGAATCAACTGCCCGAACGTGCGGGCGAAACGCGAGGCCGCCACCTTCTTGTTGAGCTCGCCGAAGACCGGCATTTTCAGCATCATGCCGTCGAACTTGTAGGCGCCCGCAGGCGAGGCCTTCCACTTTTTGAAGCCGATCACCAGCGCCGTCAGCACGACGACCACCACCAGGGCGTTGTCGCGGATGCCGTCGCTGAGACTCATCAGCATCTGGGTCGGCAACGGCAGATCTCCGCCCAGCCCCTTGAACATGTCGGCGAAAACCGGGACAATGAAGATGATCAGGCCCGCCGAGATGGCCAGCGCCAGACAGAGTACGATGGTCGGATACATCATGGCCGACTTGACTTTGCGCCGCAGCTTGGCGCTGGCCTCCAGGAAGCCGGCCAGACGGCTGATGGTTTCCGCCAACTGCCCGCCCGATTCGCCGCCGCGCACCATGTTGGCGTACAGATCGTCGAAGATCGAGGGAAACTGGCGCAGCGACTCCGAAAGGGACGCTCCGTTCTCGATGCTTTTCTGGACCTGCTGAATGACATGCTTGAAGTTCGGGTTGTCGGCCTGTTCCTCCAGCGCCTCCAAGGCGCCGATGATGGGCATGCCGGCCGACAGCATGGCCGAAAGCTGGCGCGAGAAAGACGGCAGATTCTTCTGCACGATCTTGCCGGCGCCGGGAATTTTCTTGCTTTTGACCTTCTTCCCGGCGTTCGCCGACCGGGTCGCCGAGACGGGCGTCCGGGTCGCCGCGGCGGACGCCCGACTGTTTTTGGCAATGACAGGACTCATGCAATCCCCTCCCGGACTTCGCTCCGCCGCGAAGTCGCGCGCAACATACGTTCATCCATCGCAAACCCGCGCGCCCAAGTCAAGCGCCAATCGGCGGGTTTTGTCTTCCGCGCTTGCCATGTCGCTCTCTTTGTCGTATGAGGATAGCGGTGATGTATGCCCGAAGAGCGAATTCCAGAAGAGAGTCTGCCGCGGCCGATTACGGACGACCCCTGCGTCGAACGGTTCTTCGCCTATTTGCGCACGGAACGCGACGCTTCGCCGCATACCCTGGCGGCCTACGGCGGCGACATCCGCCAGTTCGCGCGGGCGACGTGGGGGCCCAAACGCCCACCGCCCTGGCCCTGGCGGGAGGTCGACGCCTACGGCGCCCGGCGCTTCCTGGCGGAGCGCCGCCGGAACGGCGCCGGCGCCGCGTCGACGGGACGCCAACTGTCCGGCCTGCGCATGTTCTACCGCTTCATGGAGCGGGAGGAACTGACGGATCGCAATCCGTTCTCCGGTTTGCGGGCGCCCAGACGTCGACGCGGGTTGCCGGAAGTGCTGGCCGTGGAAGACGTGGTGCGCCTGACGGAAACGCCGCGACGCCTGCGCGAGGCGCTCTGGGCGCGGCGCGCGCGTAAACCGCCCACGCCCTTCGAGCGCTATGCGACGGCCCGCGATACGGCGCTGATCGAAATGCTCTACAGCTCGGGCTGCCGCATCGGCGAGGCCGTCGCTCTGCGGCGCGACCGGGTGGATTTGCTGTCGGGAATCGCCAAGGTGCGCGGCAAAGGCAAGAAGGAACGATTGTGTCCACTGGGTCGCCCCGCCTGCGCGGCGCTGCAGGCGATGTACGAATTGGAACGCGCCTGGCGGGGCGAGGCGGCGGGACGCGCCGCGCCGGTATTTCGCAATCGGCACGGCGGCGCGTTTACGGCGCGCTCGGCCGAACGCATGATGAAACAGTGTCTGGCGGCGGCCGGCTTGAGCGCGCGCTTCTCGCCCCATGCGCTGCGGCATTCGTTTGCCACGCATTTGCTGGATCGCGGCGCCGATTTGCGCAGCGTACAGGAGCTGCTGGGCCATGCCAGTCTGTCGACAACGCAAATCTATACGCATATTAGCGTGGAACGTCTGAAAAAAGTGTACGAACAGGCGCATCCGCGCGCCTGAAGCGACCGGGAGGAATCATGGGCTCGAACCTTACAGAGAAAATTCTGGCCAGTCACGGAGTGTGCGGCCGGCCCGCGGCGGGCACGGAAATCGAAATCGGCATCGACCATACGCTGACGCAGGACGCGACCGGCACCATGGCGGCGCTCCAGTTCGAAAGCCTGGGTCTCGACCGGGTGCGCAACGAACTGGCGGTGAGCTATGTGGATCACAATACGATCCAGATCGGACCTGAAAACGCGGACGATCAGGCCTATCTGCAGTCGGCGGCGGCGCGTTTCGGCATGGTCTTCTCGAAGCCCGGCAACGGGATCTGCCATCAGATCCATCTGGAACGTTTCGGAGCGCCGGGCCGGACGCTGCTGGGCTCCGATTCCCACACGCCGACGGCCGGCGGGCTGGGCATGCTGGCCATGGGCGCCGGCGGGCTGGACGTGGCGGTCGCCATGGGCGGCGGCCCGTTCCCCTGCGCCATGCCGCGCGTGGTGAAAATCGAGCTGACCGGCCGTCTGCGGCCCTGGGTCTCGGCCAAGGACGTCATTCTCAAGGTGCTCGAAATTTTCTCGACGCGCGGCAACGCCAACAGCGTATTCGAGTATGGCGGACCCGCCTTGCGCCGTCTGGACGTGCCCGAGCGCGCGACGATTGCCAACATGGGCGCCGAATGCGGCGTGACCGCCTCGCTTTTCCCGAGCGACGAGGTGACCCGCGCCTTCCTGGAGGCGCAGGGCCGCGGCGCGGCCTGGTGCGAGCTGAAGCCCGATCGCGACGCGCGGTACGACCGCGAAATCACGATCGATCTCGCCGGCCTGGAACCGCTGGCGGCCGCGCCGCACTCGCCCGGCAACGTCGTCACGGTGGCGTCGCTGGCCGGTATGCCGGTGCAGCAGGTTCTGATCGGCTCCTGCACCAACGCCTCCTATCGGGATTTGCGCAAGGTGGCGGAGATCCTGCGCGGACGCACCGTCGCCGCGGGCGTGCAGGCGGGGCTGGCGCCGGGCTCGCGACAGGTGTTTCGCATGCTGGCCGCGGAGGGATGGCTGACCGTTCTGGCCGACGCCGGCGTGCGCATTCTGGAAAGCGCCTGCGGATTCTGCATCGGCAATTCCATGTCGCCTCCCAGCCGCGGCGTTTCGTTGCGCACCTCGAACCGCAATTTCGAAGGACGCTCGGGGACGCCTTCGGGTCAGGTCTATCTGGTCGGCCCGGAAACGGCGGCGCTGGCGGCGCTGGCCGGTCGCGTGGCGCCGCCGTCCGAGTTCGCCGGCCTGACCTGTCCGCGTCCGCGCCGTCCGCATCGCTATCCGGTGGACGATTCCATGCTGGTGTTTCCCGATCCGGCCCGCATCGGCCGGGCGCCGCTGGTCAAGGGACCGGGCATCGGGGCCGCTCCGCGCAACGAGCCGTTGCCGGCCGCGCTGGAGGGGGTGGCGACCATCAAGGTGGGCGACAACATTACGACCGATCACATTATGCCGGCCGGACCGCGCCTCAAGTACCGCTCCAATATCGAACGCTACAGCGCCTTCGTGTTCGAAGGGGTGGATGCGGAGTTTGCCGCTCGCGCCCGCGCCAACCGGGATGCGGGCGTCCACAACTTCATTGTGGCGGGCGAATCCTACGGGCAGGGTTCCAGCCGCGAGCACGCCGCCATGTGCCCCATGTATCTCGGCGTAAAAGCCGTGATCGCCTGCTCCCTGGAACGCATTCATCTGGCGAATCTGGTGAATTTCGGCGTGGTTCCGCTGCTCTTCGCCTGTCCGGCGGACGGCGCCCGCATCGCGGCGGGCGACCGCTTGCGCATGCCGCGGGCGCGGGAAGCGCTGCAGGGAACCTGCGCGCCGACGCTGGAGAATCTGACCCGCAACGAAACCATCGCGCTGCGCCTCGCCTTGACGGAGCGTCAGCGCAGAATCCTGTTGCGCGGCGGACTGCTGAACGACATCATTCCGGAGCGGGACTCTGCGTAGAGGTGTATTCCGGAGTGGACTGCAGGCTCTTGATCTCCTCGTTGACCGCCGAGGCTTTTTCCATGCGCCCCTGCCGGGTCAGCGTGCGCCGCAGGGCCTCGAGTTCCCGCAGATGGCGACCGACGGTGGCGGCCATCTTCTCGCGGTGTTGCGCGGCCCGCGCACGGGCGTCGTCGATCATTTTCCGCTGCAGGCTTTCCTGTTCGGGCGGCGTATCGGGCAGAATTTCCAGGGGCAGGGTATTTTCCTCGCGCAAGCGGTCCAGCTCGTGCCGGACGCTCCACCAGCCCTCGTAGTTGCCCGCCTGTTGCATGGTTTCCAGCAGTTCGGTCAGCGCGCTGTCGTACGCTTCGCGCAACGTTCTCTCCTGCTGGCGTCTTTCCGATTCGATCTTGAGCAGATCTTTACGGTATTGCGCCGACAGGCCCGGCAGCGGATCGGGCTCCGGCGGAGCCGCTTCGGCCTCTGCCGTCGCGATTGGATCGGCCGGTTGCGTCCGCGCTTGCGCCAGAGCGTCCGCGCCCCACCAGGCGGCGTAGCGGCTCAGCGGCCGCCCCAGAAAGGTTTGGTGGTGCATCAGGATGGCCAGTCCGTAAAAGGACGTCCAGCGCTCCGACTTTTGGGCGGCGCCCGAACGCAGGACGGGCGCCGCGCTCAACAGGTACAGCGCCAGCAGGGCGGCCAGAGCGAAGGTGGTGTTGCGGAAAGCCAGCCACCAGGGGGCCAGGCGGGCCAGGCGCAACATGCGGCGCAACGCGGGATTGCGGCGATCCAGTTTCGACAAGGCATTGCGCGCCATGCCGGCCGCGTATTGCCATTCGCGGGCTTTCAGAGCGGAACCGATTTTCTCGATTTCGCGGTCGAGCATCATGGCCGGCAGTTTCTCCGTCGTTTCCGCAAAGGCGCGATCGGCGGCCAGGGTATTGTGTTCCGCAATTAAAGCGCGCACCAGAGAGTAGTTTTTCTTCTCGAGTTCCGCAGGGACGCACAGCCGAATTTCCTCCAGACGGCGTTGAGCGGCTTGCGCCCGGCGTTGCAGGGAGCGGACTTCGGCGACCAGCTTTTCGCCGGCCGCGCCAATGGGCTGAAAGCCCAGAATCTGCCCGGCATGCCCGCCGATGAAAGCATAATCCTTCTGCTCCCATTTGCGCTGCAGCCTTTCCAGCAGGCGCACGGCGATTTCATACTGCCGGGCGTCCGCGCCGCAGCGACCGCAATACTGAATGCCCAGCCTCGTTTCGGCGCCGCATTCGAGACAGTACTCGGCGCCGTCCCATCCGCAATCCTCGCAATAGCGGACCACGGCGGGATTGGCCGTCTGACACCACTTGCAATGCCAAACGAGACGCGAGGTCGGGAATTCGATGCTGGAAGGCGACTGGACCAAAGAAAGGCGCTGTTCAAAGTCCGCGATGGACAGCCAGCGCTTGTCGCGATCGGGATCCAGGGCCTTGACCAGAACCGCGCGCAAAGATTCGGGGACGGAATCGGGCCGGAAATAACGCGGGTTTTCTCCTGTCAGACAAAAGTAGAGAATGGCGCCCAGCCCGTAGATGTCGGCCCTTTCGTCCACGACCGACGCGCCGGTTTCCTGTTCGGGCGCACCGTAGCCCATGGACAGCATCTTGTCGCCGGGCAGCGTCAGCGCCTCCGCGCCGGGACTCAGGCGGCGGGCCAGCCCGAAATCCACGATTTTGGGCTGCAGACTCTTGTCAAAGAGAATATTGGCGGGCTTGAGATCGCGATGAACCACTCCGCGGCTGTGCGCGTAGCCAACGGCCTTGCACAGCCGAATGGCCAGGTCAAGCGCGTCGGACAGCGGCAGCGGACCGTTGTCGCCAATGCGGTCGGTCAGAGTATAGGGCGGCGGCGGCAGGGTCGGTTCGTTTCCCGCATGCGGGCCCTCGACGTATTCCATGACAATATAGGGGGCATCGCGGTTTTCGCCCAAAGCGTAGATGTGGACAATGTGGGGGTGATTCAGGGCGGCAATCGACTGGGCTTCGCGGAAGAAGCGCTTGAGAAACATTTCGCGGTGGGAAAGGGTCAGCGCCGGCTTAAGGCGCTTGATCGCGACATGCCGGTCCAGGGCCTTTTCATAGGCCAGATAGACCACGCCCATCCCGCCTTCCCCGATGTTGTTCAACACCTCGTATTGCGACGGAATATTCGATTCGAACGGCGACGCGGCGCCGGGCGACTGTATCAGCACGGTGTCGCCCGCCGCCGGACGGTTCGACGCGGAAGCGAACGCATGGTCGTCGGGCGCCACTTTGATGCGCGGAATAAACTCGGTTTCCTTTTCCATACCGGATCACTCGGTCACAGGCGGTTCGCCGACGGCGGGGTTCGGGTCGGCTGCGGGTTCTTCATCGCCTTTCTCTTCCGCTACGGCGGACTCCTTGACGGCGGACGGGTCGGCCTCCGGCGCGGACGCGGCGGGCGCCAGGCTTTTGTAGCGCCGCATAAAATCGATTTCGACATCAATGGCCCGCAGCGTTTCGGCTGCGGCCGCGGCCCGGGTCTTGGCGGCGCGCAACTCGTCGAGATCCAGCATGTATTGATTGTAGTTCCGCGCCAACGCCTCGCGCATGTCCGCCTCGTAGCGCTCCACGACGTTATGATACTCGAGCTGCAGTTTGCGCAACGGCTCCGGAGTTTTGACCAGATGCGATTCCAACAGCGACTGCTGGCGCTCGAATCGTTCGCGCTCGCGCTTGACGTCCATCCAGGCCATGAAATCGCCCTGATCGCGAAACGCGTCCTGCAAGGCCTGCAGTTTGGCCAGATACGCGAAGGGCCAATTGCGTTCGCGCACCTTCATGTCGTTTTCGATACGGTAGTTTTCACGGTTGAACCCCGTGCGCAACCGCACCAGCGCATCGCCCTCGGCGTCTTGGCGCGTCTCGCCGCGATCCACGGGCTGAACCGGCAGAATCAAATCGCCCTGCATGAGATAAATGCGATAGGCCTCGAAAACGTTCGCCGCCGCCGTCAGCGTAACGCCCAACAGCGTGTACAGAAGGGGCGCGCGCAGGCGGTGATGCCACAACCGCCGCCAAAGCGTCCGCTGCCGACGGTGATCGGCCGCGGACGCGTCCGGTTCAGGCGTGAACTTGACCGCTCCCGGCTGAATGACGGCCGCCAAATCGTGCGGATTGATTTTGCGCGGCGCGGCGTCGCCGCTACGGTCCGTTACGGGAATCGCCTTCACGGGCGGCACTTTGCGTTCCGAATCCGACTCTTTCATAGATCCTCCTGTACGGCGACCCGATTCCATGCTGAAACCGACTGCCTACTGCGCAGGCAACCGTCATTCGGTAAAGTAGAGCGTAAAAGGCGATGGTTCAAGAATTATTTTCGCAGGCCACGCGCCCGGCGGCACGGGGTGCGCCTTTTTTGCCTGCCGTGGTCCGCTAGACCTTGTCTCTGAGAACAATGTCCAACAGCCAACAAGGAATATCCAATATCCAAGGCAAATACACAAAAATTTGGTCGGTTGGAAATTCCTTGTTGGATATTGGATATTCAGTCCCTCGAAAAACCCGATGGAGATTGCGACATCACGGGGCGATTTTGTATCACGACCTTGACAATGGCCTCGCGAGATGGCACTCTGTTCTTTGTTCCATCATCAACAGGAGGTCGGCTCCATGACAGACCCGATCCGCATTGGGAGGTAAACCATGGCTGTGCTTGCGCAAATCAGGCAAAGGTATTCGGTGCGGGCCTATCGGGATCGGCCGGTCGAACCGGAAAAGCTGAAGAACGTGCTCGAGGCGGCGTGCCAGGCGCCCTCGGCGCGCAATATGCAGGATTGGCGCCTGGTCGTGGCGCAGGACGCCGAAACGCGCCGACGGCTTATGGCGGCGGCGAATGGACAGCCGTTTGTCGGGCAGGCGCCCGTGGTCGTCGCCTGTTGCGCGACCCAGCCCGATTACGTGATGCGCTGCGGACAGCCGAGCGGTCCGATCGACGTGGCCATCGCCATGGACCACATGACCCTGCAGGCGGTCGAGGAGGGCCTGGGCACCTGCTGGATCGGTTCGTTCTACGAGGATCAGGTCAAGGCCGTACTGAACATTCCGGATTCCGTGCGCGTGATCGAGCTGCTGACGCTGGGCTATGCGGCCGACAGCGCGCCCGCCTCCAAAAAGCGGGAGCCCCTGGACGACATGGTCTCGTACGAGACATGGCGATTTTAGCCTAGATGGGGCGACATGCATGCAAAGACGATGAAAGCCCTGATTAAGAGCCAGGCCGGACCCGGACTGCGGATGGACGATGTTCCCGTTCCGGAATGCGGGGCCGCGGATGTGCTGATCCGCATTCGCAAGACCGGACTGTGCGGAACGGATCTGCATATCTACGAGTGGGACGAATGGGCCGGCCGTACCATCGATCCGCCCCTGATCGCCGGTCACGAGTTCGTGGGGGAGGTGGTCGCGGTCGGCAGTCATGTGCAGGCCTTTCGCGTCGGCGACCGGGTCAGCGGGGAAGGGCACCTGGTGTGCGGGCGCTGTCGCAACTGTCTGGCGGGGCGTCGCCATCTGTGCGCGCATACGCAGGGGATCGGGGTCAATCGAAACGGCGCCTTCGCGGAGTACCTGTCGATTCCCGTGACCAACGTCTGGGCCTGCCATCCGGACATCTCCGACGACTTGTACGCCTGTTTCGATCCGCTCGGCAATGCCGTGCATACGGCGCTCTCGTTCGACGTGCTGGGCGAGGACGTGCTCATAACCGGCGCCGGACCCATCGGGCTTATGGCGGTGGCGGTGGCGCGCTATGCGGGGGCGCGCCACGTGGTGATTACGGATGTCAACGAGTATCGGCTGGAACTGGCCCGGGCCATAGGGGCGACGTTGGCCCTCAAGGCCGGTCACCATGCCATTGCGGAAGCCCAGCGGACGCTTAAAATGGCCGAAGGTTTCGATGTGGGCCTGGAGATGTCGGGCCATGCCGAGGCCTTCCGCGAGATGCTGGCCAACCTGTGCCATGGCGGCAAGATCGCTCTGCTGGGCATCCTGCCGTCCGATGCGGCCATCGACTGGAATCAGGTGGTGTTCAGCGGCCTCCATATCAAAGGCGTTTACGGACGCGAAATGTACGAAACCTGGTACAAGGCCACCGTCATGATTCAGGGCGGCATGAATATTCTGCCGGTGATCACCCACCATTTTCATTGTACGGAATACGAGCGGGCGTTTGCCGCGATGCGCACGGGACAGACCGGAAAAATCGTGCTGGACTGGAGATCGGACGAAAACCCATGAAAGACATGTCTTCCTATGCCGAACAGATTCAGGCCCTGAAGGAAGCCGGCCTGTACAAGCGCGAGCGGATGCTGGAGGGCGCACAAGGGGTGCGAGTGCGGGTGGACGGTCGCGAGGTTCTCAACTTTTGCGCCAATAACTATTTGGGACTGGCCAATGACGAACGGCTCAAAGACGCGGCGCGCAAAGGCCTGGACCAGTACGGACTGGGCATGTCCTCGGTGCGCTTCATTTGCGGAACGCAAACGATTCATCGCCGCCTGGAACAAAAGATCGCAAACTTCCTCGGCATGGAGGACGCCATTCTCTATTCGTCCTGTTTCGACGCCAACGGCGGCTTTTTCGAGCCTTTGCTGGGCGAGGGCGACGCCGTGGTCAGCGATGAACTTAATCATGCCTCGCTCATCGACGGCATTCGTCTCTGCAAGGCCCGGCGTTTTCGTTATCGCCATGCCGACATGGCGGATCTGGAAAAACAGTTGGCGCAGGCGCGTCGGGACGGGGCCGCGAAAATCACGATTGCCACCGACGGCGTTTTCTCCATGGACGGGGATGTGGCGCCGCTGGCGCCGCTGTGCGATTTGGCGGACGCCTATCGGGCCCTGGTGATGGTGGACGATTCGCATGCCACCGGTTTTTTCGGTCCGACCGGACGCGGCACGGCGGAGGCCTGCGGCGTGGTCGGTCGCGTGGACGCGGTGACCTCGACGTTCGGCAAAGCGCTGGGCGGCGCATCCGGCGGTTTCACCGCCGCCCGTCGCGCCATCGTGGATCTGTTGCGACAGCGCAGTCGCCCGTATCTCTTCAGCAATTCTCTCCCGCCCGCCCTGACACTGGCGGCGGAGGCCTGCGTGGATCTGCTGGCGGCCGACTGCGATTTGCGCGAACGGCTGCAGGAGAACACGCGGCGCTTTCGCGCGGGCATGAGCCGGGCGGGCTTCGATCTGCGTCCGGGCCGTCACCCGATCGTGCCGATTATGCTGGGCGAGGCCCGTCGCGCAACAGAGATGGCGGAGGCCCTGCTGCAGGAAGGCGTGTATGCCGTGGGTTTCTCCTATCCGGTCGTTCCGCGCGACGCCGCGCGCATCCGCGTCCAGATCTCGGCGGCGCATACGCGCGCGGACATCGATTTCGCCGTCGCCGCCTTTCGCAAGGCGGCCGATTTAATCGCTTGACACGCTACAGGGCTTTTGATAGTCCTGTTCGCTCGCTTATGGCGAGTCCTTTTCTTTTGCTTCGAAGTCCGGAAGGCGGAGATGGGTTTGTTACTGTTCCCGGACCGCAAAAGAGAGGAAGTAGAGATGAAAAATGTTTTCGAAGTTTTGATCGAACCGTTGCAGCGCGCAGTGGCCGAAGAGGGCTACACCACCCCAACCCCCATTCAGGAGCAGGCCATTCCCCATTTGGTGGAGGGTCGCGATCTGCTGGGTTGCGCACAAACCGGAACCGGCAAAACGGCGGCCTTTACGCTGCCGCTGCTGCAGGCTCTGACTCGCAATCGGCGGCGCTTGCCGGGCGGCCGGCCGCGGGCGCTGATTCTGACGCCCACTCGTGAACTGGCGGCGCAGATCGGCGAGAGCATCCGCACCTACGGACGCCACCTGAACATTTCGCACACGGTCATTTTCGGCGGGGTCGGGCAGCATCCGCAGGTGCAGGCCCTGCGGCGCGGACTGGATATCGTGGTGGCGACCCCGGGTCGCTTGATCGACCTGATGGAGCAGGGGCATGTACGGCTGGATCAGGTGGAACTGTTCGTGCTCGACGAGGCCGACCGCATGCTCGACATGGGTTTCGTGCCGGCCGTGCGCAAGGTGATCGCAAAGCTCCCGGAAGAACGCCACTCGCTGTTTTTCTCGGCGACCATGCCGCCTGTTGTCGCGCAATTGGCCAAAGAACTGCTGCACGATCCGGTGCAGATCGCCATTGATCCGGGATCTCCGGCCGTCGAACGTATTGCGCAAAAACTAATGTATGTGGATCGCCATCACAAGGACGATCTGCTGATCGCGCTCGTTCGCGAGCATGCCATGGAGCGGGCGCTGGTCTTTACGCGCACCAAACACGGCGCCGACAAGGTGGTGAAAAAACTGGAGAGCGCCGGGATCGTGGCCTGCGCCATTCACGGCAACAAATCGCAAAATGCCCGCACATCGGCGCTGCAGGGGTTCAAAAACGGACGGGTCCGCGTTCTGGTAGCGACCGATCTCGCCGCGCGCGGACTGGATGTGGACGGCATCACCCATGTGGTCAACTACGATCTGCCGGAAGATCCCGAAACGTATATTCACCGCATCGGCCGCACGGCGCGGGCCGGCGCCGACGGCGACGCGGTTTCCTTTTGCTCGGCCCGGGAACGCGATGCGTTGCGCGACATCGAAAAACTGATACGTCGACCGATCCCGGAAGAACTGGATCATGCGCGTCATTCGGAAACGGCGCGCCGGGCGTCCGGACCCGATGCGCGGCCCGAACCGCGTACGACGCAAAGACCCCGTCGGCAGGGTTCGTCTTCCTACGGCGCGCGATCCGCATCCTCCCGCTCGCCGCGTCAGCGCCGAGCGCCCCGTTCGCGTGGTTACGCCTCCTGACCGGCTATAACGCGGGCCCTAAGAGGCTTCCGCCTTCGAGCTTCGCACTACGGCGGACAAGACGGCTGTGCGTGTCCTGCTTGTGTTATTGCCCGCCGGACGCGGCTCGCCCGGGCCATAATGTGAGCGCAGCGAACACCGATTTGCTTTGGCGAAAAACGAGATCTGACCCTCTGCGACGTCATTCGTAAAGTGTATTGTGAATGACCCCACGTTTTCCCGATCAGAATTCGGCTCGTAACACGTAAACTTGAATTTTGAGGGCCCCAATCCGGCCCTGCATCACACAACCTGCTATTGGCCGACGTCTGCTTACTTGGAAGCCCGCAGGCTTTCTTGAAAGGCGGCGACGGATTGTACGCGGACGGCTAGACGAAGGAGAGCGCGAAGTTGCGTGACGTCAACAACCATGGTCAGATCCTCAATGATCGTATAGCTGCATTCGCCAAACCGCTCGTCGAGCACGTCCTTGATATCTTCGCGCAGTTCCGCTAGTCGTCCCTCCCGGTGGCCTTCCTGACG